>JBGPXN010000075.1:0-21142 GCA_041492755.1 Methylomirabilia bacterium
CAGGCCGGCGAGCGCGAAGTACAGCGGGAGCATCAGCGCGAAGAGCCCCCACTGCTTTTCATGTCCGTACATGCCTCGGCTCCCGGGTCGCGGATCCGCGCGGAAGGCCGCGCGATGCGGAGATTGGACGTCCTGCTCCACCCGAGAGAGGGGCAAGCGGTGTGCCACACACGAAACGCTGCCGACAGCGGCGAAGTCCGCAACGGAATGCAACCGCCATCCGGAACTCAGGCCACGGTTGCAGGTATGCAAGCGAATCCCCGGAAACGGGGGCGCGGGTCAGGACCGGCGCCGGGGCGGACGGAAGCTGAGAGCGGCTCGCGGGCGCGGGCGGGGCGGGAGGCAGGCAGGGACCGGCGGCGAGGGTGAATATCCCCACGCCGCCGGTCGCCGTCAGTGCTGGCCGGGGATCAGAGAGGCGGTGCGCCCGGAAGGAAGGTGGTGTCCACGATCGTGGAGGCGCCACCCCAGCGGCCGCGCGCGTCGACCGCCCGCGCGGTCACGGCGTGGCGCGCAGGCGTGACGTCGGCCGGCCGGAACTCCCACTGCCCGATCCGCTCGCTGCTCCACGTCTCCACCAGCTCGCCGTCGAAGTAGAGGAACATCCGCACTGGTCCGTCACCGTCGCGGACGCGCACGTGCACGGACACGACGTCACCGCCGTTGATGCCGCCGAGGGTGCCGACGGCGACGTCGAGGCCGGGGCGGAGGGGCGCGGCGCCGTCACCGCGCCCCCCCTCGGTCGCAATCATAGTCATAGCTAATTCCGCACCGTCACGGTGATGCGGGCGTTGCCGGTCTTCCCGGAACCGTCCCGCACCGTGGCCGAGATGGCGTGGCTCCCGTTGGTGTTGCCGGTCGTGGGCAGGCTGAACCAGACGTGCCTGGCCGAGCTCGTTTGCGTGCTCTTGACCTGCCCGTCCAGGAGCAGCGTGTACGTGTTCGTGCCCGTGGTGTTCTCCACCCACACGTTCACCACCACGGTGCCGCTCACGGTCGCCCCATTGGGGGGGCTCGTGAGGAACACCGGCAGCGTGCCGGTGGTGGGTGGCGGCGGCGCCGTGACGTTGGACACCGTGACCGTCCGGGTGGCCGTGGCCGTGCGGCCGGCGCCGTCGCGCACCGTCAGCGTCAGCGTGTGCGAGCCGTTGCTGCTTCCGCTGGTATTCCACGCGTACGAGGCCGTCGTCCCGCTCACGGACTGGGTCGAGACCGTCGTCCCGTCCACGGCCAGCGTGAAGGTCGTCGGCGTCCCGCTCGTGCCGCTCGCCGATATGCCGACCGTGCTCGTCCCGCTCACCGTGGCGCCCGCGGTCGGCGCGGTGAACGACGCCGCCAGCGTCGGCAGCGGAGGCGGCGGTGAGGTGCCGGCGTTCTGCGCCGTCACCGTGACGCTCGTCGTGCCGGTCTTGCCGGCCACGTCACGCACGCTCGCCACCATCGTCTGCGCGCCGTTGGCGAACTGACGGGTGTCCCACGTCAGGACCGCATGCGCGCTGGAGATCGTCTGGTTGTAGATCGTCCGGCCACCGACGGTCACGGAGAACGCGTTCGCCGTGCCGGTCTGCTTCTCGACCCAGACGTTCACGGTGACCGAGCCACCGACGGTGATGCCGCTCAGCGGGCTCGTGATGAAGACGTCCAGTCCGCCCGCTGCTGGCAGCGCCGTCGTGGTGTTGGACACCGTCACCGTGATGCTGGCGCTCGCCGTGCGGTTGAGCGAGTCCGTCGCCGTCGCCTGCAGCGTGTGCGCACCGTTGGCGACCGTGGTCGTGTTCCAGCTGAAGGTCGCGTTCGTCCCCGTGTAGATGCTGGTGCCGTCGGCCTTCACCTCGTAGCTGTAGCCGGTCCCGCCGGCGCCGGTGACGGTCACCGTGGTGCTGCCGCTGACGGTGGCGCCGTTGCCGGGATTGCTGAAGGACACGCTCAGCGGCGTGGTGCCGCCACTGCCGCTGCCGGACCCGCCGCTCCCGCCGTTGGCGATGGCGTAGACGTGAGCGCGATAGGGACCGAAGCTATCCGTGAACGAGCTGCCGCTGGCGGCCAGCGTACGGCTCTCCGCGTTGACCGTCACCGTACCGGGCGCGGTGTTCCAGGTGAACGTGGCGCTGGCGTTGGCGTTGGTCGCGTTGTAGGCGAAGACGTAGCCCTTGCCGTTGACGACCTTGACCTTCGTCTTGACGTTGCCGTTGCTGTTGCCGGTGAGCGCGGCGCTGGCGTCGGCGGCGATGAGCACGGACTCCAGGTCGGCCAGCTCACCGACGACCGCCTTGAGGTTGTTCATGTAGCCCGTCTTCTCCGCGCACCAGCCGGAGCAGACGGTGTCGAGCGCGCCGGCGCCGTTACCGATCGACCACCAGAGCAGGCCCTGGGCGCCCTCCACGATGGCCATGTAGGCGTGGCTGCGCATTTCTTGGAGGTTCGGCCAGCGCGCGGTCGAGCCAAACTTGAAGAAGTGAAGCACGGTGAAGAACGGCCGGGAGTTCTGTACGGCAGCCCTGGTGATCTGGGTCCACTCGGCGACCAGCCCGTGATTGTAGCCGGCGGCCGGCTCCGTACTGTAGAGCGGATACGGATCCGTGCTCAGGATGTCGGCGCTGTCCCGCCAGAGGATGGTTTCGTTGTTGCCGAGCAGCGCGGCGAAGGTCGCGCTGTCCGGATCGAGACCGCGCAGGCGGTCGTACTGTGTGAAGGCGCCCGGCTGCATCTCGGCGATGCACTCGTCGATGGTGTAGTAGCCCATGCTGCCGGGATGGCTACCGACGCTCTGCACGAAGGCGTTGTCGTTGTTGATCGAGAACTCCGGCCCCGCCGGGTAGCGGTCGAAGCAGTTGCCGGTCTGCAGCCACATCACGCCGTGCCGCTTTAGATTGTCCATCAGCGATCGCATGCTGCTGGCGTCCGTCTCGCCGTACCAGTAGTTCAGGTACGTGTTGATGCGCAGCCCCTCCATCCGCCGGTTACCGGTCGGCGACCAGAGGAGGTTCTCCCAGTACGTGTCGGTGTTGCCGTAGCCGAGGCCGGAGTCGTACACGCCGAGGATGAAGCGCGGGGTGTTACGCACGAGCACGCGGTTCTTCTCGTTGAACGAGACGTTCATCGAGGCCCGTGCGCTCGCCGGGACCTTGGACACCCGGTAGGCCGGATAGGTGTAGACGGCGGCGCCGCCCGCCCCGTCGATCAGGCTGAACTCGGCCTTGTACGCGCGACCCGTCAGCATCGCGCTGCCGTCCAGGCTCGCTGCGAAGTTCGCGCTGGCGAGGTACGTCTGGGTGGCCACGACCAGCCCGGTCCCCTCTTCGATCAGCCGTCCCCGCACCGTGTAGCGCGGGAAGTCGTTACCGGGCGGGCGGATGGTGACGTCAAAGCGCAGCGCCTGCGACTGATCGTCGAAGAGCATGCCGCGGTAGTTGGGGTAGAGCATGAAGACCTCGACGGCGGCGCCGAGCTGCTCTTCGAGCTTGATGTCGTCGAACCAGGCGGTACCGGACGGGCCGTTGTAGGCCTCCAGCTTCACGTAGCCGGTCCGGTCGTCGGGCACGACGATGCTCTTGATCTCGACGAACGTCCAGTCCTGCGTGCCGCTGAAACTGGCCGACGGCTTCCATTCGTTGAGGTTGGGCCGGAAGTCGAGGGTGAGCCGCACGCCCGAGCTCGTGCCGCTGCCCAGGTTCTGCGTCTTGATCCAACCGGACAGGTTGTAGACGCCCTTCTTGAGCTGGATCGCCTGGGTGATGCTGGTACTGCCGCCACCGAACCGGTAGCTGTTCGTCCCGCTGTGCCGCGTGAGCTGGTCGAGCGACCAGCCCGAGCCAGTTCCCCAGCTCGAGGGCGTCGAGCCGGCTGGCGTTTCGAAGCCGGGGTTGAGGACCTTGTTCGGGCCGAGCTGAACGGCGGGGAGCGCCGTCAGACCGCCCGGAATGAGCGCCTGGGCGTTTGCTCCCGAGGCGCCAGTGAGCAGCATGAGGACCCCGAGTACAGTCGTCAGCCATCCCTTCATGCCCACCCCCAAGTTCGTCCTCTGCGTGCTACCCGTTACAACGTGGGAACTTTTTTTCCCGGGGGCGGCAAGAGGCGGGCCAGGCCCGAAAACCGGCCGTATGACCGCGACAATTCAGGGCTTGAAGGTGTTACCTCGTGACGGGGGTGGGCGCGGGCCTAACGTCGCGGCGTCAACCACTGACACACAACGTCAGCTCTTCGTGTCAGCAGGACGCGTGCACCCCGGCTGAACCGTGCGGGTCAGCGCGTAAAGTGCGCGTCTCAGCGGACGAAAGCGCGCCTGCCCACTCCCGACGGCGAATGTCAGCGCACTGGGGGAGCGTGTCAGGGAGCGGAGGGCGACACCCCCCCGAACGGCCGATCAGGGATTTTGAACGACGACGGGAATGGTGCGCGAGCCGGTGCGTCCGGCAGCGTCGGTGACGGTCACGGTGAGCGAGCGGCTGCCATTGGCAGTCTGGGTCGTGTTCCAGCCGAACGTCACGTGCGTGCCCGACGACGTCGTCGTGTCGACGACGGTGCTCGCCACCGAGATCGTGCAGGTATACGGCGCGGTCGAGGTACCCGTGACCCACACGTTGACGGCGACGGTGCCGCGGACGGTCAACCCTGGAATCGGACTCGTGAGCTCGACACCGAGCGTGCCGCCGGTCGCGTTGTTGACCGTGACCGTCCGCGTCGCCGTGCTCGTCCGGCCGCCGCCGTCGGTCACGGTGACCGTCAGCGTGTGAGCGCCGTCACTCACGCTCGTCGTCGACCAGCTATAAGTCACCGACGTGTTCGCCGTCGTCTGGTTAAACACGGACGCGCCGTCCACCGCGAGCTGATACGTGTAGCTCGGACTGCCGCCCGTGACGGCCATGCCGACGGGCGTCGCTCCACTCACCGTCGCGCCGGCGCCGGGGCTCGTGAATGATGCGGTTGGCGGGGGCGGAGAGGGCGGCGGTGACGTCCCGTTGCGCGCGGTCACGGCCAGCGTGCCGGTGCCCGTCTTGCCGGTGGCGTCACGTACGGTGGCCACCAGCGTCGCCGGGCCGTCGGCGACGGTGCGGCTGTCCCAGTCACCCCACACGTGCGCGCCCGCGCTCGTCTGCGTCCACACCGTCTGCCCACCGACGCTGAGCGTGTAGACGGTGGCGGAGCCGGTCGCCTTCTCCACCCAGATGTTGACGGTCACCGAGCCGGTGACGGTCGCTCCCGGCGCCGGAGTCGTGATGTACACGTCGAGCCCGCCCGCCGGGGGCGGCGTGGTGTTCTGCACCGTGACCGTACGCGTCACCGTGCTCGTCTGTCCGCCGTTGTCGGTCAGCGTCAGGCGCAGCGTATGGCTGCCGTTGGCCACCGTCGTCGTGTTCCACGCGTAGCTCGCGCTGGTCGCCGCGCTGGTGGCGCTGTACGCCGAGGTACCGTCGATTGAGAGCTGATAGGTGTAGCTTGGCGTGCCACCGCTGACCGCCATGCCGACGGCCACGGTGCCGCTCACGGTGGCGTTGGCGCCGGGTGACGTGAACGACGCGGTCGGCGGCGCCGTCCCGTTTTGCACGGTCACGGGGACGGCGCGCGAGCCGAGGCGCCCGGCGCTGTCGCGGACGGTCACGAGCAGCGTGCGCGCGCCGTCGGGCGTCTGCGCCGTGTCCCAGGACAGCGTGACGTGCGTCTGCGGCGCGCTCGCCGTGCCCACGATCGTGCCGCCGACCGACATCGTGAACTGGAAGGGCGGCGTGCTGGCACCCTCGACCCATACGTTCACACCCACCGCCCCTTTCACCGTCTCGCCGGACAGCGGACTGGTGAGCTCGACGCCGAGGCTGCCGCTGGTGCCGTTCGCGACGGTCGCGGTGCGGTTCACCGTGCTCGTGTGGCCGGCGGTGTCGGTGACGGTCAGCGCGAGCGTGCGCGCGCCGTCCGCATACAGGACCGTATTCCACGCGTACGCCGCGGTCGCCGCCGACGTCGTCTGCGTCGAGACCGTCGTACCGTCGATCGCCAGCGTGTAGGTCAGACTGCCGCTGCCGCCGGTCGCCGCCATCCCGACGGCCACGGTGCCGCTCACATTCGCGCCCGCATCCGGACTGGTGAACGACGCCGCGAAGCCGGCGGGCTGCACGGTCACGACACGTGTGGGCGGGCTCGGATCGGTGTCGCCAAGGTCGTCGGTGACGGTCAACGACGCGACGTAGCGGCCCGGATTGGCGAAGGTGACGGCGCCTGGCGTGGCGACGGTGCTGCCGGCAGGCGACCCGCCGGGGAAGACCCAGGAGTAGCGCGCGATGCTCCCGTTGGCGTCGGTGCCGGTTCCCGCGAACGTCACCGTCTGCCCCGGCGCGATGGTGACGTCGGCGGCGGGATTGGTGATGGTTGCGCGCGGCAGCGCGTTGCCCGGCGTCTCGCTGAGCTGCACGAAGCGCGCGATCGACGGCACCCCGGCGGAGTTGAGCAGGAAGAGCATGTAGTACCCGGGCGGGGCCACGCCCGGATTCGGTGGCGCCGTCACCGTGAGCGTGCCATTCTCGCGAATGAACGTCAGACCGACGACGCGCTGGTCGAAGTCGTACGCGTGCGTGCTCGAGCCCGGTCGAATCAGGACCGCCGAGGCGATGTCGGTCGCATTGGGCGTCTGCACGCTGAAGGCGGCGCCGTAGCCGACGGTCGGCGGCGCGCCGGCAATGCTCGGTCGCGCCGCGCGTGCACCGGTCGACGTGAAGAGATACGGCGGCGAGTACACCTCGATCTTCGACTCCCACACGCCCTCTTGCGGATTCGATCCCGCCACCCACACGGTCGCGTCCGGCATGAGCAAGGCCACCGAGTGGTAGAGCCGCGGGAACGCCATGGTGCCGGCCGGCGACCACGTCTCGCTGACCGGATCGAAGAGATCGGCGCCGAGCGTCGCCGTGCTCGCCACCTTGCGCTGGCCGGAGCCGCCGAGGGCGAGCACCGTCCCATTCGGCAGCAGGACCGCGTTCATGTCCGAGCGGGGCCCCGACATCGACGGCAGCGACCGCCACGCGGGCAACGGCTGGGACAGGTCGATGATCTCCGCCGTCGCCGTGCTCGGATTGCCGCCGCCCATGATCATGATGCGCGGCGCGTAGCCCGTCTCGGGCCGGAGCGGCAACAGCACGGAGGATCCGAAGAACCGATCGGCGTCCAGCCCCGTCTGGGCCGCCACGCCCGACCACGTCCGGCTGCCCGAGTTGAAGAAGCGCGAGGCGGGCGTCGAGCCCGAGAAGAACAGCCGGCCGTCGGGCAACAGGTGGAGCCACGGATAGAGCGGCGGGATGAACGGCGCGTCCAGCTCCGGACTCCAGCCCACGCCGACCTCGTAGATCTCCACCGCGCTGTTGGTGCCGCCGCTGTCCTCGAGCCAGCCGCTGAAGGTCGCGGTGGTGCCGTCCGAGAGCAGCGCGTTCGACGGATACCAGCGGCCGCGCGCCATGTCCTGCACCTGGATGAACGCCTCGGTCGCGGGATCGAAGACGGTGGTCGTGCGGATGCCGCGGAACGGGTTGTACTGCTTGTTGCCGCCGGTGATCAGGAAGCGCCCGTCCGGAAGCTGGGACATCGCGTTGCAGAAGAGGTCCCACGGTGTCGTCTGCGTCGTCGCGCTGTTGGTCGCGGGATCCCACACGGCTGCGCGATAGACCGTCTCCGTCGGATCGTTCTCGGAGCCCGCGACCACCAGGATCTTGCCCGTGCGCAGCAGCGCCGCGTGAATCGGGTTGATGGGCATCGTCTGCGACAACGTGCGCCACTCCCCGAGGGTGGCGACCTGAGCGGCCGCCGGGTGGGCCGTCCCGAGCGCGATAGGAAAGACGACGGCGAGAACGAGCAGGAGCAGGAACGAATGCTGCCGCGGGGACGGACCGGCGGGCGGGCGGCACATACGGTCTCGACGTCCATTCTCCGTGCCAGCGAAGTGCGGCACGCCCGGGCTGGCGAATCGCGCGTGTCTGGGCCGGCGAGCGCGCGGGGTCGCGGCGTCCACGACGTCCGATGTCGCAGCGCGCGCCACCAGGGACGCTGCAACGACTTACCGGAGTTGAGGCGTCGCATTTCACGATGGCCGGGCCGGCGGCGGGCGAGAGCGGTCTGGTACCGGTCGTGCACGCATCCGATCTCGTGAGACGACTCCACCCGCGTCCGGCGACCTCGGTGTCCCCGCTCGCCAGCGCGCTCGCCCTGGCCGTGCTCGCATGCGCCCTGGTGGCGCCCGCCGAGGCCGGGCATCAGTGGTACGCAACGCTCCTGACCATCGACCCCGAGTCGCTCCGGAAACAATTCGACAAGGCCGAGCGGCCGCTGCCCATCGATGTGCGGCCGGCCGAGGCGTTCCAGCGTGGCCGCCTCCCCGGCGCCCGCTCGCTGCCGCTCGCCGCGCTGCGAGAGCGGGTCGACGAGATCCCACGCCAGGGGCTGATCGTCCTCTATGGCGCCGGCCGGACACCGGACGTCAACGGCGCCTATCAGTTCCTGCGGGGGCGAGGGTACGCCAACGTGTTCGTTCTCGAAGACGGGATCGCCGGCTGGCAGGCGCGCGGTTATCCGCTCGAGCCCTGAGAGGTCGCATGATCGAGATCGTCCGTCCCGAGCCCGGTGACAAGAGCTGGGATCGTTTCGTCGAGCAGCACCCCGATGCCACGGTCGCCCACCTTGCGGCGTGGAGCGCGATCGTTCGCGACACCTACGGCCACCGGAGCGTGTCCCTGGCCGCGGTGGACGACGGCGACGTCGTCGGCGTGCTCCCGCTCGTGGTGATGAAGAGCCGCATCTTCGGCCGGCGGCTCGTCTCCATGCCGTTCCTCGACTACGGCGGCATCCTGGCCGCGCCCGGCAGCCCGCCGGAGCGGGCGCTCGCGGACGCGGCGCTCGCCGTCGCGCGCGAGCACGGCGTCGCGTCCATCGGCCTTCGGCAGCGCGGCGCCACCGGGCTCGGCGTCACCGCCACCGATGACCGCGTGACCATGCTGATGTCCCTGTCATCCGAGGAGGCGGTGTGGAGGGCGCTCCCGTCGGAGCGCCGCAACCGCGTGCGCAAGGGTCAGAAGAACGGTCTGGTCGCCACCTGGGGCGGCCGCGACTTGCTCGACGACTTCTACGGTGTGTGGGCCGTCAACATGCGCGATCTCGGCTCCCCGGCCCACGGCCGCGCGTTCTTCGCGCGCATGCTGGACGAGCTCGGCGGCGCCGCGCGCGTGCTCCTGGTCCGCCGCGGCGACGGGCGGACGGTCGGCGCCGCCATGTGCCTGTTCTTCCGCGACACCATCCTGGTGCCGTGGGTGTCGTCGCTGCGGGAAGCGTTCGTGCTCTGTCCGAACTTCGTCCTCTACTGGGAGGCGATCGCCTTCGGCTGCCGCGCCGGCTATCGCGTGTTCGACTTCGGCCGCTCGTTCCGCGGTCGCGGCACCTACGAGTTCAAGCGCCAGTGGGGCGCCGGCGCCGATCCCCTGCCCTGGGTCTTCCTCGACGTGGTCCCGGGTGCGCGGCCCGCGGTGGACCGGGACGCCAGCGGGTGGACCACGCTCGTCGAAGCATGGAAGCGGCTGCCGGTGCCCGTCGCCAATGTCGTCGGGCCGTGGATCCGCGGTCAGGTGCCCAATTGAAGCCGGTGATCTCGGTCGCCATCCTGAACTACCAGCGACGCGACGTCCTGCGCCGCGCGCTCAGAGCCGTGGGCACGCAGAAGCTCGACCAGCCGTGGGAGGTCATCGCCGTCGACAACGCGTCCACCGACGGCAGCGCCGACATGGTCCGCGCGGAGTTCCCGCAGGTGCGCGTGGTCGAGCTCGCGGAGAACATGGGCGCGGCCGGCCGCAACGCCGGCGTCGAGGCGGCGCGCGGCCCCATCGTCCTCACGCTCGACAACGACGTGCTGCTCACCTCGCCCGACGATCTCGCGCACGTCCTGGACGTCTTCGCCCACTCGCCGCGGGCCGCCGTGGTGAGCTTCATGATCCTGGGGCCGGGCGGCACGCTGTCCCGCCGCGACTGGTGCCATCCGCGTGACCCCGATGCGTGGTCCGAGCGGGAGTTCCTCACCGACTCCGTGCTCGAAGGGGCCTCCGCGTGCCGCCGCAACGCGTTCCTCGCCGCCGGCGGCTACTGGAAGCCGTTCTTCATCGGTCACGAAGGCTGGGACCTGGGTCTGCGACTGATCAACGCGGGCTGGGAGGTGCACTACACGCCCACGGTCCGCGTGCACCACCTCGTGGAGTCGTCGGTCCGACCGAGCAGCCGCATCTACTACACCTTCACGCGCAACGCGATCTGGGTCGCGTTGCGCAACCATGGCCCCGCCGCCGCCGTCGCGTCGATCGCGCGCGATCTCTCGCTCATGGCGTTCACTGCGGCGCGCGCCGGCCACCTCGGCGCGTACGCGCGCGGCGTGCGCGACGGGATCGTGGGCGCGCGGCGCGCGCTCGCCACGCGGCAGACGCTCACCGGCCCTGCCCGCCGCCGCCTGCGCCGCATCCGCGCCCTCGAGCCCGGTGTGGTGGCCCGGGCCCGCCGCCACCTGCGGGAACGTTTGATCTGACCGCGGCGCCCCACCGGGGGTAGTCTAAAAGCATGCAGCAGGAGTTGGCCGCGCGCCTCGTCGCGGCCTGGGTCTGGGTCCGGAGCCAGACGTTGCGCCTGGCCGCTGGGACCCGCCCCTGGTTGCTCCGGCGCTGGCAACGGCTCACCGGCTGGACGCTGGTCTTGACGCTCCTCGCCGGCGGTGCCACCGCCGCCGTCGTCGCCATCACGACCTACACCGCGCTCGAGCTCTCACGGTTTGCGAGAGCCGAGGCGCGCCGTATCACCTACGTGTACGCGGCCGGCCAGCAGCTGGCGCCCGGCATCAGCGTACGCGCGGTGGACCTGGCCGCGATCCTGACGCGACTGCGTTATACGGAGACGCGCGGGTTCCCGTCCGCCCCCGGGCAGTTCAGCCGCACCGCCAGCGCCTGGGACATCGCGCTCCGCAGCGCGGATGCGCCCGGTCCGCGCCGGTTGAAGCTCGAGACGCGCGGCGATCGCATCACGCGGGTGCTGCGGGATGGCGAAGCCGTCGAGTCGGCCTCGCTACCCCCCGAGGTGCTGACCGCCGCCCTGGATCGACCCGGCGAAGAGTACCGGCCCGTGCGACTCGCCGACGTGCCGCTCATCGTCCTCAACGCCGTGCTCGCGGTGGAGGACCATCGCTTCTTCGAGCACGGCGGGGTGGACCTCCACGGCCTGCTGCGCGCGGCGTGGACGAATTTCCGCAGCGGCCGCGTCGCCCAGGGCGGCAGCACCATCACCCAGCAGCTCGTCAAGAATCGGCTGCTCACGGCGCGCCGGACGTACACGCGCAAGCTGAACGAGGCGTGGCTGGCCGCGGTGCTGGAGTGGCGATACTCCAAGGAGCAGATCCTCGAGGCCTACCTGAACGAGATCTACCTCGGCCAGCGCGGCCCGCTCGCGCTCCGCGGGATGGGCGCCGCCGCGCGCGCCTACTTCCGCAAGGAAGTCCACCAGCTCACGCTCCCGGAAGCGGCGCTGCTGGCCGGGATGACCCGCGCGCCGAACGCGTACTCGCCGGTGCTGAACCCCGAGCGCGCGAAGCAGCGGCGCGACGTCGTGCTCGCGCGCATGCACGAGCTCGGCATGATCGGCGCCGCGGACCTGGACGCGGCGCGGCGCCAACCACTGCGAGTGGAGCCGCTCCTGGCCCCCGGCCAGCCCGCTCCCTACTTCGCCGACTACGTGCGGCAGCAGGTCGAAGAGAACGCCGGCGAGGACGTGGCCGGCGGCCGCATCTTCAGCAGCCTCGACCTCAGCCTGCAGCGCTTCGCGGAGACCGCGCTCGCCCGCGGCCTGGACCGGCTCGAGACGCGCCGGCCCAGGCTCCGTCGCAGCACGCCGGCCGAACGCCTGCAAGGCGCGCTGGTCTCGATCGATCCCGGCACGGGTGAGATACGCGCGCTCGTGGGTGGGCGCGAATACCAAATCAGCCAGTTCAACCGCGCCGTGTCCGCGCGCCGCCAGCCCGGCTCCGCGTTCAAGCCGTTCGTATACCTGGCCGCCCTCACTCCGCGGACCGGCGGCTGGCCCGCGTTCACGGCGGCCTCGTTCGTGGACGACGAGCCGTTCGTGCTTCCCGCCCGCGGGCGCGACCCGGCGTGGAGCCCGCGCAACTACGAGAATCGCTACGAGGGTCGGGTCACCGTCCGGCGCGCGCTCGAGGCGTCACTCAACAGCGCGACGGTGCGGGTCGCGCTCGAGACGGGACTGCCGACCGTCGTGGACACCGCACGGCGGCTCGGCATCGAGAGTCCGCTCACGGCCGTCCCCGCGATGGCGCTCGGCGCGTTCGAAGTCACGCCGCTCGAGCTGGCGCGCGCCTATGCCACGTTCGCGGCCGGCGGCATGCGTCCGGGCGCGCCCACGCCGGTGCGCGAGATCCGCGGCGCCGACGGCGCCGTGGTGCCCGTGTCCGTCGAGCCGCCCGAGCGTGTCGCCTCTCCGGCCGAGGCGTACCTCATGACGTCGCTGCTCGAGGGCGTGGTGAACAAGGGCACCGGCGCTGGCGTGCGGGCGGCCGGGGTCACCGGGGCCGTCGCCGGCAAGACGGGAACGACGAACGACGGGCGCGATGCGTGGTTCGTCGGCTATACGCCCACGCTCGTCACCGTCGTCTGGGTCGGATTCGACAGCAACGAGCCGCACGGCCTGAGCGCGTCGGATGCCGCCGTGCCGATCTGGGGCGATTTCATGAAGCAGGTGCTCGACGCGTATCCCTCCCCGCCCTTCTCCGTGCCGAGCGGGGTCGCCTTCGCCGACGTCGACCTCACCAATGGACGGCTCGCCAATCGCTACTGCCCCACGGTGGCGCGCGAGACGTTCATCACCGGAACCGAGCCGTCGCCGTGCACCGAGCACGGTGGCCTCGGCGACCAGGCCGGCGACTGGTGGCGCCGCTTCCGCGGCTGGATCCACGGTCGGTAGCCCTCGGAGGGCCGGTCAGCGCGGAAATCGACTACGCGAGGCCGGCGAGGGCGGCGAGCTCGGCGAACGAGCGGATGGTGACGTCGGCCTCCGGCGCCGGCGCCACACCGTCCGGCGCGTACAACACCGTGCGCATCCCGGCCGCGCGGCCCCCCGCGATGTCGGAGGGCACGCTGTCGCCGACCATCGCGGCCGCCTCGGCGGGCACACCCATGCGCTCGAGCGCGATGCGGAAGAGCGGCGGCGCCGGCTTGCCGACCACGATCGGTTGGACGCCAGCCGCGACCGTGACGGCGGCCACCAGCGCGCCGCAGCCGGGGAGAAAGTCGCCGTCCTTCATCGGCAGCCGCGCGTCGACGTTCGGGGTGACGAGCGGCGCGCCGCGGGCGGCCACACGGGCGGCGGCGGCCAGGCGCTCGTAGGTCAGGTCGAAGTCGTTGCCGACCACCACGACCGTCGCCTCGCGCTGACGGACCACCCCGACCACCTCGTGGCCGGCGGCCGCCACCGCGGCCTCGAGCTCGCGCGAGCCGATGACGAGCGCGCACGAGCGGCCATAGGTACGGGCGATGAACTCACCGATGATCTCGAGCGGCGTGAGGACGACCTCGGCCACGGCGACCCCGGCGGCATGCAAGCGGGCCCGAACGTCGGTGCCGGTCGCGCGTGAGTTGTTGGTGAGAAAGGCCAGTCGCCGGCCGGCCGCGTGGAGCGCGGTCAGGGTTTCCCGCGCGCCCGGATTGAGCCGGTCGCCGTTCCAGACACATCCGTCGAGGTCGAAGACGAAGCCGCGGACGGCGGCCAGCGGGGGCGCCGGCACGCTAGCCGGCGGGGGAGAAATGACGGAGGCCGACGTTCATGGCATCTACTCGTTGGTGCGCGCGAACTCGGCGATGGTCTCTCCGTAGACGCGCTCGGTGCGCTCGGCCACGCTCGTCCAGCTGAACCGCTCCTCGACGCGCTTGCGACCGGCGCGACCCATGGCGCGCGCGTCCTCGGGGTGCTCGAGCAGGCGGCGGATGGCGGCGGCGAGCTCGTCGGGGCGCGCCGGTGGAACGAGGATGCCGGTGACGCCGTCGTGGACGACTTCCAGGATGCCGCCGACGGCGGACGCCACCACCGGTGTCTCGCACGCCATCGCCTCCAGGTTGATCAGACCGAAGGGCTCGTACACCGAGGGACACGCGAACACGGCGGCGTGGCTGTAGAGCTGGATCACCTCGTCGACCTTCACCATCTCCGGGATCCACAGCACGTTCGGGTGCCTGGGAAGCGCCTGGCGCAGCCGCTGCTCGATCTCGGGCGTGTCGGGCGCGGAGGCGCAGACGACGAGCTGCACGCCCGGCGGCAGCTTCGGTGCCGCCTCCAGCAGGTGGAAGATTCCCTTCTGGTCGGTGATGCGTCCGACGAACAGCACGTACGGCGGCTTGACGCCGCGGCGTGCGAGCGCATCGCTCGCCTCCGTGCGACGAAAGCAGTCGGGATCGATGCCGTTGTGGATGACCACGACCCGCGCGGGATCGACCGAGAAGTGCCCGATGATGTCCTCGCGCATCTGCTCGGACACCGCGATCACGCGGTCGGCCGCCTCCACCGCGGTCTTCTCGATCCAGCTCGAGAGCAGGTACCCGGTGCCGAGCTGATCGGCCTTCCACGGCCGCAGCGGCTCCATGCTGTGCAGCGTGAGCACCAACGGAATGCGGTGGAGCGTCCGGATCCAGAGGCCGGCCATGTCGGCGTACCAGGTGTGGGCGTGCGCGATCTGCGCGTCCACCTGATCGCGCGCCATGGCGAGCGCGATCGACAACGTCTCGAGCGCGGGCGCAAAGCGCGTCCCGTCCTTGCCCGCCGCCAACCGCTCCCACGGTGTGTACCCGTGGACCTCGATCGGGCCCCCGCTGGGCGGCCGCTCGCCGAAGCAGCGGACCTCCACGGCCATCCGCCGGCTGAGGGCCTGGGTGAGCTGATCGACGACGACTCCGGCACCGCCGTAGATGTGTGGCGGGTACTCGCGCGTGAGCATGAGGACTTTCACGCCTGTAGAATACCGTAACGGAGAAAATCCGATGCGCATTGGCACGCTCGTCGCGATGGTGATGCTGTTGGCCGGGTTGTCGGGCGCCCCCGTCGGCGCCCAGGGCTCCTGCCCTCCTACCCGGGCCGACATGCTTGGCCCGTTCTACAAGCCCGACGCTCCCGTGCGCTCACGCACCGGCGACGGCCTGGTCGTCTCCGGCACCGTGCGCTCGGCGGCGACGTGCGCGCCGCTGCCCGGCGCCCGCATCGAGTGGTGGTCGGCCGACACGCGCGGCGAGTACCAGGACAGCCTCCGCGCCACCCAGACCGCGGACAGCGACGGGCGCTACCGCTACGAGACGGTGTTCCCGGGCCTGTATCCGGGCCGACCCGCGCACCTGCACGTCCGCCTCAGCGCCCCCGGCCACCGCGTGCTGGTCACACAGGTCTACCCGAAGCCGAACGACCGCGACATCAAGCTCGACTTCGTGTTGCCGCAGTAGCGCGAATCCTCCGCCGCGCCGCGGGCGGTCAGGACCGCGGAGCGCCGGAAGGGGGGCGCGACCCCCCTCCGAGACTATGCCGCATCCAGACGTTGGGATCCTCGTAGCGCGCCGTGTCGCTCTCGCGATCCACCACCACCGGCTGAAGCGCGCCCGGAACGACGTAGGCGCCGCTCTCGGGGAACTTCATCTCCGTCCACTCCTCCCAGGCGGCGACGGTGGCTTCGATGACGAGTGCAACGGGAATGACACGGACGATCGTGGCGCCGAGGCGCGCGTGCACGCGCATCCACGGATCGAAGGGCAAGCCGTCGTCGTCCGTCCAGGCCACGTAGCGCTCCATCGGCGCCAGCGGGTAGGACGCCTTCAGCATCGGTCGCACCGGCGCCACGAGATCGCCGAAGCCGGCCGCGCGCGCCCGGTCCGCCATGGCCCGGATGACGATCGCGCTCAGACCCCGGCCGCGGTGCTTGGGGTCCACGAGCGCGGCCAGCGCCGATAACGTGTTGGGCGGCTCAGCGCCGGCCGCGCGCGCGAGGATTGCCGCCAGGCTCTCCGGCAGGTCGGCGGCGGTGCCGTCCCAGCGGAAGGGCACGGTCTGGCCGACGGCGACGACGTGATCGAGGGGATCGCACACGGCGAGCTGCCAGTCCGCGTAGGTGTCGAACAGCGACGGCCAGTAGCGGCCGAGACCCAGCGAATCGCGCTGGCGCAGGAACAGGGGCCAGCTCGCGTCGGACAACCGCTCGAAGTCGTCCCCGAGCTCGGGCCGCTCGCGGAGCGTGTACGTCTTGACGGTGGGCGGCGTCAGGACGAGCCGCCGTCTTCCTTGCTCGACGTCTCGTCCTCTTCCTGCTCGTCCCAGCGCTCGAGCTTGCGGGCGACGGTGCGCACGTCGATGCCGAGGAGCTTGGCCGTGAGGGTCTTGTTGTTGTGAGTGGCCAGCAACGTGGCCTCCAGCAGCCGCTTCTCCACCTCGGCGATCGGCGTGCCGATGCGGACGGTCAGCACGCCCTCGGGCAGCGGGGTGGCGCCCGCGATCTCTTCGGGCAGATCCGTCACGTCGATGAGACTGCCGCGCGCCAGCACGACCCCGCGCTCGATGACGTTCTCGAGCTCGCGGACGTTGCCGGGCCACGGGTAACCCTCGAGCCGCCGCAACGCCTCCGGCGCGAAGCCCTCCAGCCTGCGGTTGTTCTTGGCGGCGTAGATGGTGAGGAAGTGCTGGGCCAGGAGATTGATGTCCTCACGCCGGTCGCGGAGCGGCGGCACGTTGACCGTGATGACCTTGAGCCGGTAGTAGAGGTCCTCGCGGAAGCGCTTCTCGCGGACCATCTGCGCGAGGTCCTGGTTGGTGGCCGTCACGATCCGCACGTCGACCCGGATCGACTTGGTGCCACCCAGCCGCTCGAACTCGCCTTCCTGGAGCACGCGCAGGATCTTCGGCTGGGTCGCCAGCGAGAGGTCGGCGACCTCGTCGAGGAAGAGCGTGCCCCCGTCGGCCAGCTCGAACCGCCCTTCCTTGCGTCCGGCCGCGCCCGTGAACGCGCCCTTCTCGTAGCCGAACAGCTCGGATTCCAGCAGCGCCTCCGGCAGCGCTGCGCAGTTGACGGCCACGAACGGTCGGGTGCGGCGGGACGAGCGCTGATGGATGAGTCGCGCCGCACCCTCCTTCCCCGCTCCGGACTCGCCCTGGATCAGCACGGTGGCCGAGCTGTCCGCCACCTGCTCGATGAGCCCCAGCATCCGCTGGAAGGCGGGGCTCGAGCCGATGACCGCGCCGTGCTGCAGCAGCGCATCCAGCCGTTGCTGGAGCGCGCGGTTCTGCTGGATGAGGTCGCGGCGCTCCAGCGCCTGGCGGATCACGCGCAGGAGCTGCTGGCGCTGGAACGGCTTGGTGACGAAGTCGTAGGCGCCGTCCTTCATCGCCTTGACGGCTTCTTCGATCGTTCCGAAGGCGGTCAACAGAATCACGTCGAGGTCCGGGGCGATGGACTTCGACATCCTCAGCACTTCGATGCCCGAGAGCCCGGGCATCTTGAGGTCGGTGAGGACGAGGTCGATGCCTCCGGCCCGCAGCCGCTCGAGGGCGGCGTGGCCGTCGGAGGCCACGACGACGCGATAGCCCTCACGGACGAGCGTGCGCTCCAGGCTCTCGCGCAGACCCGGGTCGTCGTCGGCGACGAGGAGCGTGGCCGGATCAGACATGGGCCGCGCGCTTGAGCGGCAGGCGAATGGTGAACACCGCGCCGCCCCCCGGCCGGTTGCCCCAGCGGATCTGTCCGCCGTGCTCCTCGGTCATTTGCGTCGCAATGGACAGGCCGAGACCCGTTCCCTGCGGCTTCGTCGTGAAGAACGGCTCGAACAGTCGCCGCGCGACCTCGTCGGTGATGCCCGCGCCCGTGTCCGAGACCGACAGCTCCACCATCTCGCCGTCGAGCCGGCTCGACAGCGTCAGCGCACCGCCCCGCGAGAGCGCTTCCATCCCGTTCTTCACGAGGTTCAGGAGCGCCTGGCGCAAGAGCCCACGGTCCACTTCCATGTCTGGAATCTGGGAATCCGTCTCCACCTTCACGGTCAGCCCCTGGCGCGTCGCCAGCGGGCGGACGAAGTCGGCGACCTCTTCCACCAGCGAGTTCACCGACTCCTCCTCGAAGTGCGGTCGCGGAAAGCGCGCGAACGTCAGATATTCCTCGGTGAGCGCGTCGAGCGTCTTCACCTGATCGCGGATGGACGCGACGAGCGCGGTCGCCTCCTCCGAGTCCGGCGACGTCTGCCCGCGGATGATGTCCTGCAGGATCTCGGCGTTCAGCTCGATCGCGCTGATGGGATTGCGCACCTCGTGCGCGACCTTGAGCGCGACCCGCCCCACCGTCGCCATGCGCTCGGCGACCAGCAGTTCCTGCTGGGCGGCCCGCAGGCGACTGAGCGTGCCCGTCAGCTCGACGTTGAGGCGCTCGACTTCACCCCGGGCGCGCCGTTCCCGCTCCACCACCAGCCCGAGCGTCACCGCCGGCAGCCCGAAAAGCGCGGACAGGATCACGCCCGGCGTCCAGCCCGCCCACGGCGGCACCAGCCACGCCGAGAGCGTGTAGAGGCCACCGGCGAGCAGCGCCGCGCCCAGTCCGACCCACGGACCGAAGTAGTACGCGTTGACGGCAACGAGTGGGAAGAACAGCAGGTAGAAGAGGCTGTCGGCGGCACCGGTGAGACACAGGAGCCAGAACACGAGCAGCAGGTCGACGCCGAGCGCGCACAGGAAGACCGCGCGCGTGTTGCGCGGGTTGACGGTGACGAGCGCGAACACGCCGACCTTGTAAGCGCCGAACCAGATGACCAGCGAGTAGAGGTCGATCCGGTGACGCGGACGGAGCGGAACGAGGCCGAGGGTGGCCAGACCACCGACCATCACGACGGCGAGGAGCACCGCGAAGACGCGCTCATCGTGCTCCAGCAACCGGAAGATCGCGCGCAAGGGCTTTCGATCGGTCGCGGTCACGGGGTCCCCCGTCATGCGCGACTATAACATGCTGCCCGCGTCGCGCTTGGCCCCCATCCGGCCACGCCGCCACGCGAGTACGGTGAGCCAGGCGGCGAGACCGACCAGCGCGGCCAGCGCCAGCCAGCGCTCCACGCGGTGCACGTCGGTCATCACCCGCTCGAGCTGATCGGTGAAGAGGAAGCCCAGCCCGAAGCCGAACGGCACGCCCACCAGCGCGGCGGCGCCATCGACGGCGAGGAACTTCCAGAGCGGCACGCGCGCGATCCCGGCGGTGAGGAAGGCCGCCGCGCGCACGCCCATGATGTGACGCGCGGTGAAGACGATCTTCACGCCGTGGCGCCGGTACGCCGCCATGAGCCACTCCTCGCGCTCGCGGCTCAGCACGCGGCGCACGATGCGCCACTCGAGCACGCGCTCGCCCCAGTGATGGCCCACCCAGTAGAGGATCATGTCTCCCGACAGGACCCCGACGAAGCAGACGGGCAGCGCCAGCCACCAGCGCACCACGCCTTCGTGGGCGAGCACACCGGCGGCGAGAATGGGCAGCTCTTCGGGAACGGGCGCGCCGAGGCCCGCGGTGAGCAGAACGAGGAAGATGCCGAGGTAGGTGAACTGCTCGAGAAAGCTGAAGACCACGTCCTATACTGCCACGGCATGAGCGCCCCTCGCCCACGCCTGATCCTGCACACCGAGTCGTCGCTGGGACTCGGCGGCCAGGAGCTGCGCACGCTCACCGAGATGCGCTGGCTGCTCGACCACGGGTGGCAGGCCCTCCTCGTCTGCCCGCCGGGCAGCCGCCTCCACGCCGAAGCGCAGTCGGCGGCGCTGCCGATGGCGCCGATCGCCATGCGAAGCAGCGTCGACGTGCGCGCCGGCCTCGCCCTGCGGCGGTTGATCGCCGCCCGCGGCGTGGATCTCGTGCACACGCACAGCTCGGTGGACAGCTGGCTCGGGGCCGTCGCCGCGCGATCGCTCCGGCGGCCGGCCGTGCGCACTCGCCACGTCACCATCCCCATCCGTAGCGCGCTCGTGTACCGGCTCGCCGACCGCGTGATCGCCAGCGGCCAGGCGGCCGCCGACCGGGTCGCCGCCGCCGGCATTCCGCGCGAGCGCATCGTGGCGATCTCCGCGGGCGTCGACGAGCGGCGATTCCACGCGGGCGTGTCGGGGGCCGGGGTGCGCGCCGAGCTGGCGCTCGCCGGCCCGGTCGTCGGGCTCGTCGCCAACGTGCGCGGCTCCAAGGGGCACCGCTACTTCCTCGAAGCGGCGCGCGACGTGCTGCGCCAGTGCCCGAACACCCGATTCCTCATCGTCGGCGATGGCGTGGGATTCGACGACGTCCGCCGGCGCGTGAACGAAATGGAGCTGAGTCGGGAAGTGATCATGACCGGCTTTCGCCGCGACATCCCGGAAGTGCTCGCCGCGCTCGACGTGCTCGTGCTCCCGTCGATCAAGTCCGAAGCGACCTCGCAGGTCATCCTCCAGTCGTTCGCCGTCGGCACGCCCGTCGTCGCCACCACCGTCGGTGGCAGCCCGGAGCTCGTCCGTGACGGCGAGACGGGCCGCCTCGTTCCGCCCGCCGACGCGCCCGCCCTGGCCGCCGCGATGCTGTCGATGCTCGAAGACCCCGCGCGCGCCCGGTCCATGGCCCGGGCCGGCCAGGCTCTGGTGGGGGCCGCGCACACGCTCGACGCGGTGATGGCCCGCACGACCGACGTCTACGCGGAGCTGCTGGCGGCGTCGTCCGCGAGGATCGTGCAGCACGGATGATCGTGAAGGATCGTGGCTGGCACGTCGACGCTCTGCGGACCGTCGACGAGCCGGCGGAGCGCGTCGCGCTTGCCGCGTCCACTCACGAGCACGACGACTTCTCGCGCGGCCATGATCGTCGCCATGCCGAGCGTGACCGCGCGGTCGCAGACGCCGCCCTGGACGACGTCGTCGGTGAGGATGTATTGCACGGTCGCGGGCAGCAGGGTGACGACACGGGTGAGGGTATCGAAGCGCGTGCCCGGCTCGTTCGACGCGATGTGCGCGTTCGGTCCGAGCCCCATCATGACCAGATCGAGCCCGCCCGCGGCCGCGATGGCGGCTTCGTAGTCGCCGCACATCCGCCGCAGGTCATCCGCGTGGACGGCATACGGACGGC
>JBGPXN010000220.1:0-6813 GCA_041492755.1 Methylomirabilia bacterium
GCGCGACAGGGCGGCGGAGGCGCGCCGGCGCGAGTCGTCGCTGCTCGCGGAGCTCGAGCAGATCGAGCGGGCCATTGCGGAGAAGCAGGCGGAAGTGGCACGGCTCGACGGGCGGATCAAGCGCCTGCAGTCGGAGATCGAGGCGCTGCACGGGGAGATCGGTCGGCTCGAGCACTCGCGCACCGGACAGGAGGCGGCGCTCGCCCGACGACTGCGGGTCATGTACAAGATCCACGCCCAGGGCGCCGCGCTGCCCCTCATCCTGAGCGGGGAGGATCCGACCGCGCGCGCGAGCGTGATCCGACAGCTCGGCAGCCTGGCCGCCCTGGACGCTCGGCTCATCCAAGAGTATCGTGTAACAACGGACGGGCTGGCTGATCGTAAAGGACGGGAAGAAGCGCGCCGCAACGAGCTTGCGGTGCTCCGCGCGGACACGAAGCGGGAGCAGGCCGAGGTGGACCGGGAAGCGGGCCGGCGCCGCGTCCTCCTCGCGAAGGTGCGTGACGAGCGTGCCTATCATGAGCGAATGGTCGGAGAGCTCACCGAAGCGTCCCGCCGGCTCGAAGCGTTCATCCGCGATCTGCAGGCCAAGCAGCGCCGCCTGGCCAAGGTCCCTCCTTCGCGCCCGCCCGCCACCCCTGGGGCCGGGTTCGGCGCCCTTCGCGGCCGGCTCCCGTGGCCGACGGATGGACGGATCGTCACGGGGTTCGGGACCCAGGTGCATCCGAGGTTCGGGACCCGGACGCAGCGAAACGGCGTGGATATCGAGGCGGTTGAAGGTACGGAGGTGGCTGCGGTCTTTCCGGGGACCGTGGTCTACACGGGATGGTTTAAAGGCTACGGGAATTTGATTATTCTGGACCATGGCTCGGATTACTACACGCTCTACGCCCACGTCGCCGAGATCCGGGTGAAGGAGGGCGACGACGTGCGGCAGGGGCATCGCATCGGGACGGTGGGAGACACGGGATCGCTGGCCGGCCCCCGCCTGTACTTCGAGGTCCGATACCAGGGCAAGCCCCAGGATCCGGAGCAATGGCTTCGCCAGCGCGGCTAGATCGAGGAAGCGAGGAGAATTCGATGAAGAAGGCGTTCGTGATCAGCTCACTGCTCGTCGTGTTGACGCTGTCGCTCGGCGGGACCGTGGCCAGCAAGGGCACGGACAGCGGCGCGACCTACGAACAGCTTCGGCTGTTCACCGAGGTGCTGTCGATCGTGCAGAACCAGTACGTCGACGAAGTGCCGCCCAAGGAGCTGATCTACAGCGCCATCAAGGGCACGCTGCGCGGCCTCGATCCCCACAGCTCGTTCCTCGACCCCGACAGCTACAAGGAGATGCAGGTCGAGACGTCCGGCAGCTTCGGCGGCCTGGGCATCGAGATCACGCTGCGCGACGACATCCTCACCGTGGTGTCGCCGATCGAGGGCACGCCCGCCTACAAGGCCGGCATCCAGCCCGGTGACCGGATCGTCAAGATCGACGGACTCGTCACCAAGGACATGCAGCTCGCCGACGCCGTGAAGCGCATGCGCGGCAAGCCGGGCACGAAGGTCACGATCAGCGTGGTGCGCGAAGGGTTCACCGAGCCCAAGGACTTCGACATCGTCCGCGAGCAGATCCGTGTCCACTCCGTGCGCACGCAAGAGCTCGGCTCCGGCATCGCGTACCTCAAGCTCCGCCAGTTCCAGGAGCAGACGGCCCACGACGTCGAGATGGCGCTGGACAAGTTCGGCAAGAACGGGATGAAGGCGCTCGTCCTCGACCTGCGCAACAACCCGGGCGGCCTGCTCACCTCGGCCGTCGAGGTCACCGAGAAGTTCGTCGAGGACGGCAAGCTCGTCGTCTACACCGAGGGCCGCGTCCGCAACCAGAACATGCGCTTCTCGGCCCACGCCAAGAAGGCGTACAGCAGCCTGCCCATGGTCATCCTCGTGAACCAGGGCAGCGCCTCGGCGTCCGAGATCGTGGCCGGCGCGCTCCAGGACTACGGACGGGCGATCGTGGTCGGCACCCAGACCTTCGGCAAGGGCTCGGTGCAGACGATCATCCCGCTCTCCGACGGCTCTGGGCTGCGCCTGACGACGGCGAAGTACTTCACGCCGAAAGGCCGGTCGATCCACGGCAAGGGGATCACCCCGGACATCGTGGTGGAGGTGCCCAAGGAGACGGCGGCCGCGGCCAAGGACAAGCCGCCGGTGACCGACCCCGCCGAGGAGATGAAGCGCGACGTCCAGCTCCAGCGCGCTCTCGACGTGATCAAGACCATGCGGATCATCGAGCAACAGCGGCCGGCCACCAGCCCGCAGGCGCAGGCCCCACCGCAGACGCACAGCCGGTAGATTTCCCCTCGTCCGGGGGCGATGCTGGACCGAGCGCGTCTCGGCCGCATCGCCCCCGCTGTTTTCACGGCCGGGGTGGTGACAACGCCACGAACGCAGTGAAGGGGATGAGAGTACTCGGGATCGAAACCTCGTGCGACGAGACGGCGGCGGCCGTGGTGGCCGACGGCCGGCGCGTCGTGTCCAGCGTGGTCGCTTCGCAGGACGACGTGCACGCGCGCTTCGGCGGAATCGTGCCCGAGCTCGCCTCGCGGCGGCACCTCGAGGTCATCGTGCCGGTCGTGGAGCGGGCGCTGGCCGACGCCGGCGTGAATGCGCCGGACCTCGACGGGATCGCGGTCACGCACGGCCCGGGGCTGGTGGGCTCGCTCCTCGTCGGCTGCTCGGTGGCGAAGGCGCTCGCGTACGTGCACCGGCGTCCGCTCGTCGGCGTCAACCACCTCGAGGGACACGTGTTCGCGACGTTTCTCACCGACGACCCGCCGGAATATCCATTCCTGGCCCTGGTCGTCTCGGGCGGCCACACCGCGCTCTACCATGCCCGCGAGCCGCTCGCCTACACGCTGGTCGGCCAGACCCGTGACGATGCCGCCGGCGAGGCCTTTGACAAGGTGGCCAAGCTCCTCGGGCTCGGGTTCCCGGGCGGGCCGATCATCGAGCGGACGGCACGACAAGGATCACCGACCGCCGTGGCCTTTCCGCTTGCCCAGATGACCGACGGCGGCAACGATTTCTCGTTCAGCGGGATCAAGACGGCGGTCTCGCTCTACGTCAAGCGCAACGGCCCGCTGCCCGGGCCCGAGATCGCGGACGTCGCCGCGTCGTTTCAGGCGAGCGTCGTGAAGATGCTCGTGCGTCGGACGGTGCGGGCGGCGTTGAACCTGGGCGTCGATCGGATCGTTCTCACCGGCGGCGTCGCCGCCAACGGCGTGCTCCGCGCCGGCCTGGCCGCGGAGACGGTCGCCCACGGCATCCGCCTCCACGTGCCGCCCCCGAAGCTCTGCACCGACAACGCCGCCATGATTGCCGCCGCCGGCTCCGTGCGCCTCGCCGCCGGCGAGCGCGCCTCCCTCGCCCTCAACGCCATTCCGGACCTTACCCTTGCCGCATGAGCCACACGTGCCAGAGCCATGAGCTCGGGCGTCGGCGTTGCCGACGCAATCCTCCTGGGGGAGGGCGCGGAGGGGGCTGTCGCGCCCCGTGGGCGGGCGAGTCAAGCCGCCCCCTCCGAACGGGGATGGGGGGCGTAGCCCCTGCGAGGGAATGAACTACCAGGCGGTCCTGGCGGGACTTCCCGATGCGGTCATCGCCGTCGACAGCGAGCAGCGAGTGGTGTTCTGGAACGCCGCCGCCGAAGAGCTGATCGGCCGGTCGGCGCGGCGGGCCGAAGGGCGGCTCCTCAAGGACGTGCTCCCGCCGGGCGCCTCGTTGACGAGCCGGCTCGCCGAAACCCTGTCCGCCGGCGAGGGCCGCTCGGAGACGGAAGCCACGGTGGAGGCGACGGACGGTCGGACCGTGCACGTCAGCATCCTGACCGCGCCGCTCTTCGCCCGCGACGGGACGGTGGAGGCGGCGGTGGCGGTCTTGCGCGACGTGTCCCGGATCCGTGAGCTGGAAGACGAGGTGCGGCGCGCGGAAACGCTCGCCGCGGCCGGGCGCATGGCGGTGGGGCTCGCGCACGAGATCCGCAATCCGCTCGGCGCCATCCGCGGCGCGGTGCAGCTCCTCTCGCGTGAGCTGAGCGGCCAGGCGCGCCTCAACGAGTACACCGAGGTGCTGCTCAAAGAGGTCGACCGCGTCAACCGCATCATCGAGATGCTGCTCGACCTCGGCCGGCCCGTGCAGCTTCGCCGCGTGCCGCTGAACCTGCACCAGATCCTGGAGCGGGTCACGCTCCTCACCGAAGAGACGGCGCGCACCCGCAGCGTCACGATCGTCCGGCGCTACGACCCGAGCCTGCCCCCCATTCTTGGCGACGAAGACCGCTTGCTCCAGGTCTTCCACAACCTCGTCGGCAATGCGATCGAAGCCATGATAACCGGTGGTGCGCTCACGCTCACGACGCGCGTGAGTCGCAACCCGCTCTACGGACGAATGGACGTGGGCGCGGGACAGCGATCGATGGTGGAAGTCCGGGTGGCCGACGAGGGCCATGGGATGCCGCGGGAGGTGCGGGCGCGGATCTTCGATCCGTTCTTCACCACCAAGGACAAGGGCCTCGGTCTCGGCCTCGCCATCTGCCACCGCATCATCGAGGAGCACCGCGGCGCCATCAAGGTGGAGTCGGCGGAGCAGCGCGGCACCGTGGTCACGTGCTTCCTGCCGATCGCCCGGACGTCATGAGCGCGCGCATCCTGATCGCGGACGACGAAGACAGCCTGCGCTGGGTCCTCGAGAAAGGGCTCCGCCAGGCCGGATACGACGTGTCGATCGCCAAGGACGGCGAGGGGGCCCTGCGCGTCTTCGAGGCCGAGCCGTGCGACCTCGTGCTCCTCGACATCCGGATGCCCGGCGTCGACGGCCTGACCGCGCTGGCCCGGCTGCGCGAGCGCCATCCGGACGTCCACGTGGTCGTCATGACCGCGCACGGGACCATGGAGACGGCGATCCAGGCGATGCAACGGGGCGCCTACGACTACATCGCCAAGCCGTTCGACCTGGACGAAATGCTGCTCCTCGTCGAGCGCGCATTGAGTGCGCGCCGCCTCACCCAGGAGGTGGCGCGGCTCCGCACCGGCCTTCAGGAAGTGCGGGAGTTCAGCGCGCTCATCGGCCGCCACCCGCGCATGCAGGACGTCTACAAGACGATCGGGCGGATCGCGGGCAGCGACGTGACGGTGTTGCTGCGCGGCGAATCGGGGACGGGCAAGGAGCTGGTGGCCCGGGCCATCCATTCCTACAGCCGCCGCTCCGGCCGGCCGTTCGTGGGCGTGTCGTGCGCGGCCATTCCCGGCACGCTGCTGGAGTCGGAGATGTTCGGCCACGAGCGCGGCGCGTTCACCGACGCCAAGGAGCGCAAGCTCGGCAAGTTCGAGCTGGCCCACGGCGGCACGCTCTACCTCGACGAGATCGGCGACATGCCGGTGGAGCTGCAAACCAAGCTGCTCCGCGCGTTGCAGGAGCGTGCCATCGAGCGGGTGGGCGGGCAGGAACCGATTCGCATCGACGTGCGGGTGCTGGCCGCCACCAACCGCGACCTCGAGGTGGCCATGCGCGAGGGCCGGTTCCGCGAGGACCTCTACTACCGCCTCAACGTGGTGACGCTCAACCTGCCCCCCCTGCGCGAGCGGCGCCGCGACATCCCGCTGCTGGTCGAGCACTTCCTGGCGAAATACAACGAGGAGATCGGCGAGCGCGGCGTGGCGCCCGACGCGCTCGACCGGCTGGTCGGCCACGACTGGCCCGGCAACGTGCGTGAGCTGGAGAACGTGATCCAGCGCGCGATGGTCATGGCCACCAGCGGCGTGATCCTGCCCGAGCATCTGCCCATCGGCCCGGTGTCGGCGGCGGCCTCGGTAGCCGTCGACGCCACCCTCGAGGAGATCATCGAGCGCAAGCTGCTGGACTGCGTCCGGGGACTGCGCGAGCGGTCGAGCGCCAACCTCTACGATCTGATCGTGGGGCTGGTCGAGAAGCCGCTGCTCCGCGCCGTGCTGCGGGAGACGGGCGGCAACCAGGTGCGCGCGGCGCAGATCCTCGGGATCAACCGCAACACCCTGCGCAAGAAGCTGACCGAGCACGGGATCGATCCCGACCACATCGCGTGACGCGGCAGCCTATCCGTTCTCGCGCCTCGGGACGGAAGTTCCGCCCGAGCCGCCGTGACACTTACTATCCCCGCGGGAGCGTCTGCCGGAACTCGTCAATCAGGTTCACCGTCTGAGTGCCGCGGCCGACGCGTGATGCGGTTCGGCAGCACGTGGAAGATGGACCTCCAGGTCCACTCGCCGGAGGCGACGACCGGATCGAGGTGCTGAATGATCGACTTCCGCCGCACGGAACGCAGCCGGCCTGGCCGTCGAGCCTCCCCGACGAATCGCACGCGAGCGAACCTCGGTCTCGGCAGGCGCCCGAGTCCTGCGCGCTACGGACGACCGTCACGCCGGCCGGTAGATCTCGCCGCCGGCCTGCTTGAACTCCTGAGCCTTGTCGCGCAGCCCCTGGGCGACCGCCGCCGTCTCCTCGGCGATGCCTTCCCGGGCGGCGTACTCGCGGACCTCCTGGGTGATCTTCATCGAGCAGAACTTCGGTCCACACATGGAGCAGAAGTGGGCCAGCTTCGCGCCTTCCGCGGGTAGGGTCTCGTCGTGGAACTCGCGCGCCGTCTCCGGGTCGAGCGAGAGGTTGAACTGGTCCTCCCACCGAAACTCGAAGCGCGCCTTGGACAGCGCATCGTCCCACTCGCGCGCGCGGGCGTGGCCCTTGGCGAGGTCGGCGGCGTGGGCGGCGATCTTGTACGCGATCACGCCGTCC
>JBGPXN010000114.1:0-13808 GCA_041492755.1 Methylomirabilia bacterium
CGCACATCCCCGCGAGCCGGCAGAGCCCGTGGCCCGGCGGCGGCGAGCTGCCGAGAGAATACTGGTCGTCCTACGATCCGTTCGTCGCGCTGATGGCGGCGGCCGCGGTGACCAAGCGCCTGAAGCTCGGGACCGGGATCTGCCTCGTGATCGAGCGCGATCCGATCACCACGGCCAAGGAAGTCGCCACCCTGGACCGGCTGTCAGGCGGTCGCGTCCTGTTCGGGATCGGCGGCGGCTGGAACGCCGAGGAGATGGAGAACCACGGCACCGCGTTCAAGTCGCGCTGGCACCTGCTCCGCGAGCGCGTGCTCGCCATGAAGGAGATCTGGACCAAGCGCGAGGCGGAATTCCACGGCGACTACGTCCGCTTCGACAAGATCTGGGCCGACCCGAAGCCACTGCAGAGGCCGCACCCACCGGTGATCATCGGTGGCGACGGGGCGACCACGTTCGACCGCGTCGTGGAGTTCGGCGATGGCTGGATGCCCATCATGCGGCCGAAGATGGACCCCGTCGCGAAAATCCCGGAGCTCCGCGAGCGGCTGAAGAAGGCCGGACGCGACCCGAATTCCGCGCCGGTATCGCTCTTCTTCGCGCCGCCCAAGAAGGAAGCGCTCCAGGCGCTGGCCGCGGCCGGCGTCCAGCGCGCGATCTTCGGCCTGCCGTCGGAGCCGCGTGACTCCGTGCTCCCGCGACTCGACGCTTACGCGGCGGTGATGCGGTCCTGACGCCGACGAGCATCGACGACGCCGGGAGGACGCTTGACAGACCGTCAGCTACGGCCCAAGCTCGCCGCTTACAGCGGTGCGTGACGACACCCCGTCAACCGAAGGGATGCGGCGATGACGACGCAGACGATCGAACCGCGGATGGAGCTCGAGCAGCACCTGCACATGTACCGGCAGATGGCGAAGATCCGCGCCTTCGAGGAGCAGGTCAACGAGCTCTACAAGAGCGCGAAGATGCCGGGCCTGGCCCACCTCTACGTGGGCGAGGAGGCCGTCGCCGTCGGCGTGTGCGAGGCGCTGCGCCGCGACGACTTCATCACCAGCACGCATCGCGGCCACGGCCACTGCCTGGCCAAGGGCGCGTCCGTCAACCGCATGTTCGCGGAGCTGCTGGGCAAGGAGCCCGGATACTGCCGGGGCAAGGGCGGCTCGATGCACATCGCCGATCCCGAGACCGGCAACCTCGGGGCCAACGCCATCGTGGGCGGCTCCACCGGCATCGCCACCGGGGCCGCGCTGTCGGCGAAGATGCGCGGCAGCGGTCAAGTCGCCGTCTGCTTCTTCGGCGACGGCGCGCTGGGTCAGGGCCTCCTCTACGAGGCGATGAACATGGCCTCCCTCTGGAAGCTGCCCGTCATTTACGTCTGCGAGAACAATCTCTACGGCGAGTACACGCCCTGCTCCGAGACCGCCGCCGGCGAGATCCTGGCGCGGGCCAAGGCGTTCGGCATCCACGCCGAGAGCGTCGATGGCCAGGACGTGCAGCTCGTGAACACGGCGATGCGGCGGCTCGTCGAGCGCGCGCGGCGCGGCGAGGGCCCCGCGTTCCTCGAGTGCAAGACGTATCGTTACTACGGCCACCACGTCGGAGACGTCAACCGCCAGATCTACCGCACGAAAGAAGAAGAGCAGGAGTGGATGACGAACCACGATCCGCTCCAGACGCTGGCTGGCCAGCTCACCGCGCAGAAGCTCGCCGACCAGGGCGTGTTCGAGCGCATCCACGCCGACGTACAGGTGGAGATCGACACCGGCGTGCAGTTCGCGCTCGCGGCGCCCTACCCCGAGGCGAAAGAGGTGGACGAGGACGTCTATGCGTGACGAGCGCTGACGTGATCCACGTCTACGCCCTCTGCACCGGCTACCTCGAGCTGGACCGCGCGAGCATGGTGTCCGACCTGGCGCCGGGCCAGCCCTGGACGGTGCCCGTCCTGAGCTTTCTCGTCGATCATCCGCGCGGAAAATTTCTGTTCGATACCGGCGTGCACGGCCAGGCGCGCCTCGATCCCGTGGGCCGGCTCGGCCCCGAGCGGGTCAAGCGCCTGACCGTGAAGTCCAAGGAAGGCGACGACGTGATTCCCCAACTCGCCCGGCTCGGCCTGGTACCGGCCGACGTGCGCTACGTCGCCAACTCGCACCTGCACTTCGACCATTGCGGCGGCAACGAGTTCTTCCCCCACGCGACGTTCTTCGTGCAGCGCCCGGAGCTGGAAGCGGCGCGACGCCCGGGCTTCGTGCCGAGCTACAGCCCGAGCCCGATCGACTTCGACCACCCGCTGGACTACCGGATGATCGACGGCGAGCACGACGTCTTCGGCGACGGCACCGTCGTCCTGCTGCCGACGTACGGCCACACGCCCGGCCACCAGTCGCTCCTGGTCCGCGCCGGCAAGGATACGCAAGCGGTGTGCGCGTCCGACGCCTGCTATACGCGGGAGAACATGGACCGCGACGTGCTTCCCAACATCCTCTGGAACGCGTCGGTCATGCGCGACTCGCTGGCCACGCTCCGCAAGCTGCGCGACCAGGCCGGCGCCACGATGTTCTACGGCCACGACCCCGCGCAGTGGGAGTCGACACCGCGCGCCCCGGCCCCGGTGATCTGAACCGCGCGCCCGCGGTGGTCAGATGGCGCCGTCCTTGGCGAGCGCATCGATGTCGCCGTCGCTGTAGCCGAGCTCCCTCAAGATCTCGTCACGATGCTGGCCGAGCAACGGGGCCGGCCCGATCTTCGTCGGTGAAGCCGAGAGCTTGATCGGATTGCCGACGGTCACGTACCGCCCGCGCACGGGATGCTCCACTTCCACGATCATGTCGCGCGCGTGCAGATGCGGATCGCTCAGGACCTCGCCGGTGTCCAGGCACGCGCCACAGGGCACGCCGGCGCCGGCCAGGATCTTCATGACCTCGTGCTTCGAGCGCGGCGACGTCCAGCCCGCCACGAGCGCGTCGACCGCGTCCTTGTGTTTCCAGTGCGCGTCGGCCGTCTCGTAGCGCGCGTCACCGACGAGGTCTTCGCGACCAATGGCGCGGAGCAGCGGGTGCCACATCTGCTGCTGCGCGAAGATGAAGACGTAGTCGTTGGGGCCGCCGGGATGGCAACGATACGTCGTCCCCGGCACGCCGGCCCCGAGCTGGTTCCCCGTCCGCGCCATCGGCTTGCCGAGGCGCTGGTGGTCGCGCAGGCTGACGCGGATCAGGTTCACCACCGCGTCCTGCATCGACACCTCGATCTGCTGGCCTTCGCCGGTGGCGTGGCGCTGCATGAGGGCGGCCAGGATGCCGATCACGCAGTGCATCCCCGTCCCCGAGTCGCCGATCGACGGCCACATGTAGGTCGGCGGGCCGTCCGGGAATCCCGTGACGCTCATGGCGCCGCCCATCGCCTGCGCGATCGGCTCGTAGCTCTTGTAGTCGCTGTACGGCCCGTAGGAGCCGAAGCCCTTGATGCTCGCGAACACGAGCCGCGGATTGATCTCGCGCAGCGCGGGATAGCCGAAGCCGAGGCGCTCGATGGCGCCCGGACCGAAGTTTTCCAGCAGCACGTCGGCGGTCTTCAGCAGGCCGCGGAAGATGTCCTTGGCCCGCGCGTTCTTGAGATTGAGCGTCAGACTCCGCTTGTTGGCGTTGAAGGAGAGAAAGAAGAGGCTGTCGGCGTCCGGCCGATCCCTGAGCGTGTGCCGGGCCACGTCGCCCTTGTCAGGCTCCTCGACCTTGATCACGTCCGCACCGAGCCACGCCAGGATCTGGCCGCACGACGGGCCCGCCTGGTTGTTCGTGAGATCGACCACCCGGATTCCGGCCAGCGCCTGACTCATCGGTCATCCCTTCTGTCGAGGACGTGCACCGCATCGGCGAACATCCATACCACAGCCGCCCGGATCCCGGTCTGCCGGGCCATCCGGTTCCGTCCTCAGGCGGTAAGGCCTCTCCAGCCCGCCCGACTGGCGTAGAATCCCCACAAACCCGGGAGGGAGGCCGCCACCATGCCCATCATCACCAAGCAGATCGGTCCCTGCTTCGCCGCCGAAGTGGAAGGCGTGGACATGACCAAGCCGTTGTCCCAGGACCAGGTGGCGGCCGTCCACGCCGGCATGGACACGTACGCCGTGCTGGTCTTCCACGACCAGCACATCGACGACGAGCAGCAGCTTGCCTTCACCCGCAGCCTGGGCGATATCGAGCACTCGATCGGCGCGAGCCTGCGCGCGCCGGACGAGTACCGCCTGCCCACCACCTTCGCCGACGTGTCCAATCTCGACAAGAACAACACGCCGTACGCGCGAGACGACCGCCGGCGGTTGTTCGCCATCGGCAACCGCCTGTGGCACTCCGACAGCTCGTTCAAGGTGGTCCCGGCGAAGTACTCGCTGCTGTCCGCGCGCAGCATCCCGTCCAAGGGCGGCAACACCGAGTTCGCCGACATGCGTGCGGCGTACGATGCCCTCGACGACGAGAACAAGGCCCAGGTCGAGGACCTGATCTGCGAGCACTCGCAGATCTTCTCGCGCCAGCAGATCGGCTTCTTCGACTTGACCGAGGAGGAGCGCGCGCGGTTCAAGCCGGTACGCCAGCGCCTCGTGCGCACGCACCCGGTGACCGGGCGCAAGTCGCTCTATCTGGCCTCGCACGCGGGCAGCATCGTCGGCTGGCCGGTGCCGGAGGCGCGTTGCTTCCTGCGCGATCTCATCGAGCACGCGACCCAGCGGGAGTTCGTCTATTCGCACACGTGGCGGGTCGGCGATCTCGTCATGTGGGACAACCGCCAGGTCATGCACCGCGGCCGGCCCTTCCCCGTGCACGAGCCGCGCGACGTGCGTCGCACCACCCTCATGGGCGACGGGCCCACCGTGGCTCAGGCCGGCTGAGCACATGGGGGGCCCCGATATGGCCCCCCATACCCCCCAGCGCTCGGACGCGCCCCGGGAAACCCGGGGCGCGCCTCGACATCCCCAGCACTCGAAGCGCCCCGGCGGAGCCGTGGCGCTCCTCGAACTCCCTCACACCCTCTGAGGGAGCCTCAGCCAGTCCAGCGGAGGCCTGGTCCGGCCGTCAGCGCTTCGGCGTGGCGGCTCGCGGGCCGAGCTCGGCGGTGAGCAGGGCGAGAAACGCCTGGCCGGCCGTCGACAGCTCGCGCGTGCGGCGGTAGATGACGCCGATCGGGCGGCGGAACGGGCCTTCGACGGGCGGCCGGGCGACCAGGGTGCGCGCGCGGATCTCGCTGGTGAGCGTCGGCACGGGCAAGAGCGACAGACCGAGGCCGGCCTCGACCGAGCGCTTGATCGTCTCGATGTTGTCGAACTCCATGGTGTAGCTGACCCGCACCCCGTGGCGGCGGAGCAGGCTGTCGACCAGGCGACGGGTGGGAATGTCGCGGTCGAAGCCGATGAAGGGCTGGCCGTCGAGGGCGGCGAGCGGACAGCGGGCTCGACGGGCGATGGGGTGGCCGGGTGGCGCCACGACGACGAGCTCGTCGTGACCGAGGGGCACGATCTCCAGCTGCGGCCGGCGCGCCGGCAGCGCCACGATGCCGAAATCGATCTCGCCGTCGAGGCAGGCCGCATACACCTCGTTGGTGCGCCGGTATTGCAGCCGGACGTTGACCCGGGGGTAATCGGCCAGGCACCGCTTGATGGCGGGGGGAAGCGTGTGGAGTCCGACGCTGTAGACGGTCGCCACCCGCACGGTTCCGGCGACGACGTCCGGGCGGGCCCGCAGGCGCTGCTCGAGCGCGGCGAGCCGCTCGAGCAGCGGCTTGACCTCTTCGTACAGCAGCCGGCCCATCTCGGTGGGCCGCGCACCGATCCGCGGCGCCCGCTCGATCAGCCGCCGACCGTAGCGCCGCTCGAGCCCACTCAGCTGCTGGCTGACCGCGGACTGCGACACGAGATTCAGCCGGGCCGCGCGCGAGAGGCTGCCGGTCTCCACGAGGTCGCAGAAGGTCTTGAGGGTTTCGACGTGCATCGATTCATAAGTTTACCTAACTCGTGAGAAAAGGCGAATGCATGCGACTAATGAAGGGGGCCGGCCTATGACTGGAGCGTGAGGCGGGCGCCTACACGGGCGCCGGCCGGGAGGCGATTCATGCACGCGCTCGGCGAGCTCTGGGGGTCGACGGTGGGCCGCAAGGCCCTGGTGGCCGTGTCCGGCCTGCTGCTGTGGATCTGGGTCGTCCTGCACGTGGCCGGGAACCTGACGCTGTTCTCGGGGCCCGCGGCGGCGGACGGCTACGCGGCGGCCCTGCAGCGGTCCCCCGCGTGGCTGTGGGCGGCGCGCTGCGTCCTGGCCGCGGCGGCGGCCGTGCACGTCGCCGGGGTGACGTCGCTCGCGCGCGCGAGCCGGGCGGCGCGGCCACGACACGACACCCCCGCCGCCCGCGGGACGTCCGCGCTGGCGGCGCGCAGCATGCGGCTGGGCGGCGCGCTGCTCCTTGCCTTCATCGCGTATCACCTGCTTCACCTCACCTTCGGCCTCTTGCATCCCCACTTCCGCCCCGGCCGCGTGTACGACAACGTCGCGGCGGGGTTGCGCCCCCCGTGGGTCGCGGCCGTCTACGTCGCCGCGGCCGCGCTGCTCGGCCTGCACCTCTTCCACGGTTTGTGGGCCGCGGCGCGCAGTCTCGGACTGCGGCCGGACGTGGCGGCGCGGCGCCGGCGTCCCGCCGTGGCCGTGCTCTCCGCCGCGATCGCGGTCGGCTTCGCGTCGGTGCCGGTCGCCGTGCTCGCCGGGTGGCTGCGATGACGCTCTACGGGCTCGCGCCGGCCGGCCCGATCGCCTCGCGGTGGGAGCGCCGCCTCGCGGAGCTCGCGCTCGTCGGACCGACGCGCCGCCGGCGTCATCCCGTTCTCGTCGTGGGCACGGGACTGGCCGGCGCCTCGGCGGCGGCGACGCTGTCGGAGCTGGGCTATCGGGTGCGCTGCCTCACCTTCCACGACTCGCCCCGCCGTGCCCACAGCGTGGCCGCGCAGGGCGGAATCAATGCCGCCAAGAACTACGGAAACGACGGCGACAGCGTCGAGCGCCTCTTCCACGACACGCTCGAGGGCGGCGATTTCCGCTCGCGCGAATCGAACGTGTACCGGCTGGCCGAGCTGTCGGCGCGCATCGTCGATCACGCGGTGGCCCAGGGCGTGCCGTTCGCCCGCGAGTACGGCGGGCAGCTCGCCAACCGATCGTTCGGCGGCGTGCTCGTCTCGCGGACGTTCTACGCGCGCGGGCAAACCGGGCAGCAGCTTCTGCTCGGCGCCTACCAGGCGCTGGCCAAGGAGCAAGCGGCGGGGGGCGTCACGCTGCTGGCGCGACGGGAGATGCTCGACCTGATCGTGGTGGACGGCCGGGCGCGCGGCGTCATCGCGCGCGACCTGGTATCGGGCGCGCTCGAGGTGCACGTTGCCGACGCGGTGGTGCTGGCCACCGGCGGGTATGCGAACGTCTACTTCCTGTCGACGAACGCCAAGGCCTCGAATGCCACGGCCATCTGGCGGGCGCACCGCCGCGGGGCGGCGTTCGCGAATCCGAGTTTCGTGCAGTTCCATCCCACCTGCCTGCCCGCCGCCGGCGAGCACCAGGCCAAGCTCACGCTGATGTCCGAGTCGCTGCGCAACGACGGGCGCGTGTGGGTGCCGCTCCGGCCGGGCCACGACCGCCGCCCCGACGCGATCCCGGAGGCCGAGCGCGACTATTTCCTCGAGCGCCAGTATCCGCGCTACGGCAACCTGGTCCCGCGCGACCTGGCCTCGCGCGCGGCCAAGGCGGTGTGCGACGAGGGCCGCGGGGTGGGACCGGGCGGGCGCGGCGTGTATCTGGATCTGAGCGAGGCCGCGCAACGACTCGGCGCCGGCGTGCTGCGCGAGCGCTATGGCAACCTCTTCGACCTGTACCAGCACATCACGGGCGACGATCCCCTGCGCGTCGCCATGCGCATCGCGCCCGCCCCCCACTACACGATGGGCGGGCTCTGGGTCGATTACGATCTCATGAGCACGATCCCCGGGCTGTTCGTCCTCGGCGAAGCCAACTTCTCCGACCAAGGCGCCAACCGCCTGGGCGCGAGCGCGCTCATGCAGGGCCTGGCCGACGGGTACTTCATCCTGCCCTGCACGCTGCCGGGCTACCTGGCCGGCGCGCGGCTCGTCCCGGTCGCCGAAGACGGCGCGGAGGCGCGGGCCGCGCTGGCCGAGGTGCGGGCGCGCGTCGAGAAGCTGCTCGGCGTGCGCGGCCGGCGCACGGCCAGCGACTTCCATCGGGCGCTCGGTCGCGTGCTGTGGGACGCCTGCGGACTCGAGCGCAGCCGCGATGGGCTGGCCAGGGCGATCGACGAGGTGGCGGCGCTGCGCGAGGCGTTCTGGGACGACGTGACCGTGCCTGGCAACCCCGGCGAGCTGAACCAGGAGCTCGAGCGCGCCGGACGCGTGGCCGACTTCCTCGAGCTCGGCGAGCTGATGTGCCGCGATGCGCTCGCCCGCGAGGAGTCGTGCGGCTGCCACTTCCGCGTCGAGCACCAGACGCCGGACGGCGAGGCGCGGCGCGACGATGAAGCCTTCGCCCACGTGGCGGCGTGGATGCCGGCTACCCCCGGGCGGTGCCCCGAGCGGTTCGTGGAAGAGCTCCACTTCGAGACGCTGCCGCTGAGCGAGCGGTCGTATCGATGAAGGTCGCGCTCCGCATCTGGCGCCAGCGCGCTCCGCGAGACATCGGCGGCTTCGTCCGCTACCAGCTCGACGACGTGCGCCCCGACATGACGCTGCTCGAAGCCCTCGATCGCCTCAACGAATGGCTGGTCACGCTCGGTGAGCCGCCGGTGGCCTTCGACAGTGACTGCCGGGAGGGCATCTGCGGCGCGTGCGGCATCGTCGTGAACGGTCGCCCGCACGGGCCGCTGCCGGGAACGACGACCTGCCTGCTCCCGCTGCGAGCGTTCCGCGACGGCGCCACGATCACGCTCGAGCCGTTCCGCACGGGCACCTTCCCGGTCGTGTGCGACCTCGTGGTCGATCGCGGCGCGCTCGACCGCATCGTGTGCAGGCCGGCGGCTACGTCTCGGTGCGCGCCGGCAGCGCGCCCGAAGCCAACACGCTGCCGGTCGAGCACGACGCCGCCGAGCGCGCCCTGGACGCGGCCGCGTGCATCGGCTGCGGCGCCTGCGTGGCCGCCTGTCCCAACGGCTCCGCCGCCCTGTTCGTGGGGGCCAAGCTCACGCACCTCGGTCTGCTGCCTCAGGGCCAACCCGAGCGCGCCCACCGCGCCCGCGCCCTGCTGGCCGGAGCGGATCGCGAGCGCTTCGGCGGCTGCACGCTCCACGGTGAATGCCAGGCCGCGTGCCCCAAGAACATCGACCTCGGCGTCATCGCGCGGATGAACCGCGAGTATCTGACCGCCACTCTCGCGACCTGGTGGCGGGGCGGGGCGTGAGCCGCTCGCTCGCGGGTTTCCGCAGGGCGAGCGGCGGGTCCTCAACCCTCCGCGGTGGGCACGGGCGAGGGCTCGGCGGCTGACGCCGACGAACGCGCGGCGCTGGCCGGCGCGCCTACCGACGACGTTGGCTCCATCCGGATGCGGCGCATGAGGGGAAGCAGTAACGGAACGACGGCGAACATCACCGCCAGCAGCCAGAAGTCGTCCGCGTAGGCCAGCAGCTGGGCCTGGTCCACGGTTTGGCGATAGAGCGTCGCCATCGCCCGCCGCTCGGCGGTGAAGGCGTCACTGCCCAGGGCCATGAAGTGGCTCGTCCACTGGGCCAGGCGCGCGCGCGTCTCCGGATCCCACTGGGTGATATGGCTCCCGAGCGTGGTCTGGTGGAACTGGCTGCGCTGGGCGAGCAGCGTCGTGACCACCGCGATCCCCACGCTCCCTCCGAAGTTCCGCAGCATGCCGTACACGGCGGTGGCATTGACGAGCTTGTCGCGCCGCACCGTGGCCAGCGTGAGCGTGGACATCGGCACGAAGATGAACCCGACCGCGAACCCCTGGACGAAGCGGGGGAAGGCCAGGGCCCAGTAGTCCATCCCGAGCGTGAGCGTGCTCATCATGTAGAGGCTCACGGCGTTGAGCAGACATCCGAACGCCAGCATCAATCGCTGGTCCATGCGGGTCACCAGCCCCGAGGCGAAGAGCGAAAAGATGTTGCCGAGCCCGCCCGGGGCCAGCACCAGGCCCGCCGTCCACGCGTCATACCCCAGCAGCTTCTGCGTGAAGATCCCGATCAGCAGCATGCCGGAGAACATGCCGAAGCCGACGATCGCACTCAGCGTGGCACCGGTGGCGAAGTTGCGGTCGGTGAACACGGTGAGGTCGACGATGGGATCGCTGGTGGTCAGCTCACGGATCAGGAATGCGGCGAGCGCGCAGACGGCGACGATCGCCAGCGCGACGATCCCCGACGACTCGAACCAGTCCTCGCGCTCGCCCCGGTCCAGGACGAGCTGAAGGCACCCGAGGCCCGCGATCATCAGTCCCAGGCCCCACCAGTCGATTCGCCCACGCTGGCGCAGATAGGGCGGATCGAACAGGAAGGCGCTGGCCATGAGGAAGCCAAGGCACCCGACCGGCAGGTTGATGTAGAAGATCCAGCGCCACGACCATTCGTCGGCCAGGTAGCCGCCGACGGTCGGCCCCAGGATCGGCCCGAGGATGAAGCCGACTCCCCAGACCGCCATCGCGAGCCCGCGCTGGTGAAAGGGGAAGATCTCCCAGAGGATCGCCTGCGAAAGCGGGATGATCGGCCCGCCGCCGAGGCCCTGGAAGATGCGGGCCACGATGAGCGTGGTCAGGTCGGGAGCGGCGCCGGAGACGAACGAGCTGATCACGAACAAAACGGTGCAGATCAGGAACAACCGCTTGCGCCCGAACAGCCCGACCAGCCACCCGGTGGCCGGGATGACGACGGCGTTGGCGGCGAGGTAGGACGTGATCACCCACGACACCTCGTCCAATCCCGCCGAGAGCGATCCCTGCAGGTGCGGGAGCACGACGTTGGTGACGCTGGTGTCCAGGATCTGCATGAAGGCCACCACCATGACCGTGAGGGTGATGGCCCACTTCTGGGCGGGAGCAATCGGGAGCGCTTCCGGGGCTGGGGGCGTCATTGACCTCGAGCCGACGCGCTAGCATATGCGCGAGGCGCCGATAACGCGAGGACCGAGCGCGGGGTGAGCTTGGGTCCCGTATCCATTCCGTGACATTGATCGCGTCGCCACGGCTCGATAGAGTGACGGCATGACGCAAGCACCGCTGACGCTCCGGCGCTGGAAGCGAGGCGAGTACGAGCGGCTGGCAGAACTGGGGGCCTTTGAAAACGACCCTATCGAGCTCATTGACGGCCAGATCATCGTCGCCGAGCCAAAGGGCCCGTATCACGTCTCCGCGGTCGGCACCGTGCATCACGCGGTGGCAGCCGCTCTTCCGGCGGGTTGGTTCGTGCGAACCGAGGCGCCGGTGTCGCTCGACGACGAATCCGAGCCCGAGCCCGACTTGGTCGTCGTGCCGGGCCGCCCAGCCGACTATCGGCACGAGCACCCGGCGCGTCCGGTGCTGGCCATCGAGGTGGCGGACTCCAGCCTCGCCTTCGACCGTCATCAGAAGGGCAGCCTGTACGCACGGGCGGGACTTCAGGACTACTGGATCGTGAACCTCGTCGACCGCATCCTGGAGGTCTACCGTGATCCGGGTCCCGACCCGTCGGCGGCCTACGGCTGGCGGTATCGCTCGGTCGTATCGCTCACGCCATCGGATGTCGCCGTTCCTCTGGCGTTCCCGTCGATTCGGATCACCGTGGCCGACCTCCTGCCGTAACTGTACCCTGCCCTCAACCTCGAGATCACAAAGTGTGACCTCAAGATTTCGCGACGCTGCGAGGCAACCGCCTTGACTCCCAGCCCCGACTGAGCCAGCCTCGGAGCCCATGGAGGGTGCGATGCCGCTATCTGCGCCCTACCCCGAGTTGAGCGAGGTGGACGAGGATGGCTACGACTGAGACGGCGGTGCGAGAGTTGACCTACGGCGAGGCGGTCCGCGAGGCCATCGCGGAGGAGATGCGACGCGATCCGCGCGTGTTCCTCATCGGCGAGGACGTGGCCGAGGCCGGCCACCCGTTCAAGACGCTGGTCGGCCTCGTCGAGGAGTTCGGCAAGGAGCGCGTGATCGACACGCCGATCTCGGAGCCCGGTTACGCCGGCATCGGCGTGGGCGCCGCCATGACCGGCATGCGCCCGATCGTCGACATCATGTTCGGCGACTTCATCACCCTCACCATGGACCAGATGGTCAACCAGGCCGCCAAGGCGCACTACATGTCCGGCGGCAAGATCAAGGTGCCCATCGTCTTCCGCACCACGCTCGGCGCCACGCGTCGCTCGGCGGCCCAGCACTCGCAGTCCCTCCAGGCCTGGGTCAGCCACGTCCCGGGTCTCAAGGTCGCGCTTCCCTCGAGCCCGTACGAGGCCAAGGGCCTGATGAAGACGGCCATCCGCGACGACAGTCCCGTGGTGATCTTCGAGGACAAGATGATGTACCGGGTCAAGGGCCCGGTGCCGGCGGAGGAGTACTTGATCCCCTTCGGCGTGGCGGACATCAAGCGCGCCGGCACCGACGTCACGATCGTCGCCACCAGCAGCATGGTCACGGTCGCCCTCGGCGCCGCCAAGATGCTGGAGGAGATCGGCATCAGCGCCGAGGTGATCGATCCGCGCACGACCTGGCCCCTGGACAAGCAGACGCTGATCGACTCCGCCAAGAAGACGTCGCGCGCCATCGTGGTGGACGAAGGCTACGAGCGCTACGGCGTCACCGCCGAGATCGCCGCGGTGATCGCGGACGGCGCCTTCTATTACCTCGACGCGCCGGTCAAGCGCATCGGCGCCATGGACGTGCCCGTGCCGTTCTCGCCGGTGCTCGAGGACCTCACCGTGCCGTCGGAGGCGAAGGTGTTCGAGACGGCGAAGGCGCTGTGTCGGAAGGCGTGATGCTTTCGGGGTCCACGGGCCGGGGGCGCTGATGCCCACGAACGTCATCATGCCGGCGCTGGAGCTCGCGCAGGAGACCGGCAAGGTCCTGCGCTGGCTCAAGGCGCCCGGCGAGCGCGTGCGGAAGGGCGAGCCACTCGTCGAGATCGAGACCGACAAGATCACCACCGAGATCGAGGCCCCTGCGTCGGGCGTGCTTGGCGACGTGAGCGCGCGCGAAGGCGACGTGGTGCCGGTTGGACAGACGATCGCTCGTATCCTCGCGGAGGCGGGCGCGGGTACTCCCGCAACGGCTGTGCCGGCACCAGCGACGGCAGACGGCGCGTCCGCGGTCATCAGTGCTGGGTCGTCCCTTTCGGGGTCATCGGCAGTCAAGGCGTCTCCTCTCGCGCGAAGGATCGCTGAGGAGCACGGGGTCGATCTCGCCCAGATCAAGACGAGTAGCGGGCGGATCGAAAAGGCCGACGTCCTCGCCTACGTCGAGAATCGCGCGCAGACCGCGAACCGCTCGGCCATCGCCGACAGCAGCACCGCGCGCCTCCGCGCCGCGTCCCCGAAGGCGCGGCGACTGGCGGCCGAGCGTGGTGTCGACATCACCGTCGTTCGCGGCTCGGGGCCGGGCGGCGCCATCCTCGCGGCGGACGTCGCTACAGCGCAAGTTTCCGCGGTAGGGACCGGCGCCCGCCTGGCCCCCGCCGTCTCCCGGCCGGAGACGCCCGGCGTCGGCACCGTCTGGCGCATCATGGCCGAGCGCATGACGGCGAGCTGGACCACCGCGCCCCACTTCTATCTGGTGCGCGAGGTCAACGTGAACCGGCTCGTCTCCTGGCTCGATCGC
>JBGPXN010000317.1:0-2349 GCA_041492755.1 Methylomirabilia bacterium
CAGCGCGGCGCGGCTGATGCACGAAGTCAAGCAGGCGCTGCCGGACAACTTCCTGATCTTCTCGGAGTCGATCACCAACCAGGCGCACCTGTCGGCCGCCGTCGAGCCCACCGAGCCGGGCCGCATGATCAAGGTCCGCGGCGGCGGCATCGGGCCCGGTCTGCCGGGCAGCCTCGGCGCCCAGCTCGCGCGGCCGGATCGCAAGGTCGTCGGCATTTGCTCGGACGGCGCCGCGATGTATTCGATCTCCGCGCTGTGGACGGCCGCGCACCACAAGATCCCGGTGACCTACGTCATGCTCAACAACGCCGCCTACCGGATCCTCAAGCTGAACATGGTCGAGTACCTTGGCAAGGCCGCGCGGGGCCGGCGGTTCGTCGAGATGGACCTCACGGATCCGGACCTGCGCTTCGACCGGATGGCGGAATCGATGGGCGTCCCCGGCCGGCGCGTCGAACGACCCGAGGATCTCGCGCCGGCGCTGCGCGAGGCGATCACCCACGACGGGCCCTCGCTGGTGGACGTCGCGCTGGAGAGCCCGGTCCCGCTGCCCTGACGGCGAAGCGAACGCCACCGATCGCTACCCTTCGGGAGGATTCTCGGCTATAACACGTCCGCGCCGAAGCGCGCGCGCGGGACCGAGCACCGGGTCACCGCCGCCCCGGGAACGGACACGCAACCGGTAAGGGAGAACGGTCATGACGAGATCGTGGGTAGCGATTGGACTGCTGGCGCTCATGGTCCTGGCGGGCACCGACACGGCGCTCGCACAGGACGTCATCAAGATCGGAGCGTTCGGGCCCATGACCGGCGGCGCCGCGGGCAACGGGCAGAGCATGCGCGAGGCGATCGACCTGGTCGTCGAGGACGTCAACGCGTCGGGCGGCGTGCTGGGCCGCAAGCTCCAGATCGTCTACGGTGACGACGCGGGCAAGCCCGAGCAGGCGATCAGCATCGTCAAGCGCTTCATTGCCAACGACAACGTGCTGCTGGTCATCGGCGGCATCAGCAGCCCCACCAGCATGGCGGCCTCCCAGGTGACCGGCGAGGAAAAAATTCCGCAGATCATGGTGGCGAGCACGGCGGCGCGCATCACGCTCCAGGGCAACCCGTACATCTTCCGCTCGGCGGTCCCCGACGTGAAGCTCACCGCCGACCTCGCCGACTTCATCGCCCAGAAGTTCCCGAAGATCAAGCGCGTGGCCGCCATCTACGTGAACGACGACTTCGGCAAGGGCGGCGTCGACGGATTCAAGAAGGCGGCGAGCAAGCACGGCATCGAGGTCGTGATCGAAGAGAAGTACACGCGGGGCGACGTCGACTACACCGCGCAGATCACCAAGATCCGCGGGGCCAACCCCGACGCCATCCTCGACTGGTCGCGCTACCACGAGGGCGCGCTCATCGCCAAGGGCCTCAAGCAGGCGGGCGTGACCCTCCCGGTGTTCGGCGCGGACGGCAACGCGCATCCGAAGTACATCGAGCTGGGCGGCGACGCGGTCAACGGCTGCTACTACGCGACCCACTTCAGCCCGGCCACCAGCGGCCACCTGCCGGTGGCGCGCAAGCTCGTCGAGAAGATCCGGGCGAAGTACAACAAGGACGCGGACTACACGCACTCGGAGGCGTACGACGCCGCGCTGGTCGTGGTCGACGCCATCAAGCGCGCCGGCGGGCTGGACCGCGAGAAGATCCGCGCCGCCATGGCCGCGACCGACCTCGAGGGCACGCGCGGCCGCATCCGCTTCGACAAGAATGGTGATCCGACCTTCGCCACCCACGTCGTCAAGGTCGTGAACGGCAAAGAGACGGACGCCCGGAAGTAGCCGGAGAGGAGCGATCACCGTGCCCAGAGTCGACGTCTCCGTGCCGGGCATCCCGCAGCCGCTCGCCAACTACACGCCGGCCGCGCGCGCCGGCCACCTCGTGTTCGCCGCCGGCCAGCTCGCCAGCGACTTCAAGCAGGGCGTCGCGCCCGCGGCGCGCGTCGATTCCGCGTTCCCCTATTACGACTCGGCCATCAAGAAGCAGACCCGGTACGTCCTGGAGAACCTGGCCCAGACGTTCAAGGCGGCCGGCACCTCGCTGGACCACGTGGTGAAGGCGCAGGTCTTCCACACCGACTTGATGAACTTCAACGGCTTCGACGAGGTGTGGAGGGAGTTCTTCCCCACGCCGCCGCCCCGGACCACGATCGGGACCACCGGGCTCCTGGTCAAGGACACGCTGGTGGAGATCGACCTCGTCGCCACGCTGCCGTCGACGGGCGCGCGCGTCGTGCAGTCGGGCGGGCCCCGGCCCCTGGCCAACTACTCGGAGGCCACCGTCGTCGGCGATCTCGTCTTCGCC
>JBGPXN010000035.1:0-34180 GCA_041492755.1 Methylomirabilia bacterium
ACGACGTCGACGACCTCGTGGAGCGGTCCAGCTTCGAGGAGGTGGTCTACCTCCTCTGGCACGGGGCGCTGCCGACGAAGAAGGAGCTCGAGGCGCACGTCAAGTCGCTGTCCTCGACGGCGACCCGGAAGCTGGCGCCCAAGATGATCTCCATCCTCAAAGCGCTCCCGAAGAAGACGTCGCCCATGGAAGTGCTGCGCACGGGCATCTCGGCGCTCTCGGCCTTCGATCCCGACGCCAACGACAACTCGGCGCCGGCGACGCTGCGCAAGGCGCTCCGCGTGACCGCGCAGATGCCGACGGTGGTCGCCGCGTGGGAGCGGATCCGTCGCGGCAAACCCCTGGTGGCGCCGAATCCCAAGCTGAACCTCGCCGCCAACTTCCTGTACATGATGTTCGGCAAGAAGCCGACCGACCTCGCCGCCAAGACCTTCGACGTCGCCCTGATCCTGCACGCCGACCACGAGTTCAATGCGTCCACGTTCGCCGCGCGCGTGACCGCGGCCACCCTGTCCGACCTGCACTCGGCGGTCGTGTCGGGTATCGGCGCCCTCAAGGGACCGCTCCACGGCGGCGCCAACGAGCAGGTCATGCTGATGGTCGAGCAGATCAAGTCGCCCGCCAAGGCGGAGTCCTGGACCCGTAAGGCGCTCGCCGACAAGATGCGGATGATGGGCTTCGGTCATCGCGTGTATCGCGTGGAAGACCCGCGGGCCAAGCACCTGCGGCGGCTGGCCAGCGAGCTCGGCGAGCAGGCGGGCAACACCAGCTACGTGCAGATCCTCGACATCGTGGCCAAGGTGGTGCGCGACGACAAGAAGATCTTCCCGAACGTCGACCTCTACTCCGGCGCCGCCTACAAGTCGATGGGCATTCCCACCGACCAGTTCACGCCGATCTTCGCGATGAGCCGGGTCGCGGGCTGGGTGGCCCACGTCATCGAGCAGCACACGCACAACCGGCTCATCCGCCCGCGCGCGGAGTACACCGGGCCCTCGCGCACGTCGTACGTCCCGCTCGACCGGCGCTGACCATCGTGATCGGGGGGCGCGCTGCGCTGCTCCCCCCGATACCCCCCTTCGCTCCGAGGCGCGTCCGTGATTCGCCTCGGGGTGCGATCTCCATAGCGCTGTCGGTGCGGCGGCAAAGCCGCCGCGCGGACCCGGTCATCCGGCGGCGACGGTGACCGGCGCGCCCCGGGTTTCCATCGTGATGTGCGTGCTCGATCAGGTTGCCCTCACGCGCGCCTGCCTCGAGAGCTTGCGTGCCAGCACCGAGCCGTTCCGCCTCGTCGTGATGGATACCGGGTCCACCGACGGCACGCGCGAGTTGTTCGAGCGATTTCCGTACCCGTTCCCCCTCCGCTACCAGTCGCAGCCGCTCGGCGGCTCGGTGATCGCCGCGCTCAATCGCGCCTGGCGCCTGGCCGACACCGACGTGCTGTGCTTCCTGCACAACGACACCGAGATGGTCGACTCCGCGTGGCTGCGCCGGCTGCTCGACGCCCTCGCGGCGCCGGGGGTCGGGCTGGCCGGCCTCTATGGCGTCAAGCGGCTGCGGCGGACGGGGCGGGCGGTGAGGCGCACCATCGTCCACAGCCTCGCCGAGGGACCGACGGTGCGGGCGCCCTGGGAGGAGGTCGCGTTCGTGGACTCCGTGTGCATGTGCCTGCCGCGGGCGCTGATGGATGCGGTGGGCGGATTCGACGAGGGCTACGGCGTCTACCATGGTCACGATCGCGATCTGTCCTTCGCCGTGCGCGAGCGTGGCCAGCGCTGCGTCGTGGTCCGCGCGCCGTTTCAGCACCGTGGCGGCGGCACGCGCGCGCGAAACTTCGACACCGCGCCCGACCGCGAGCGCGCCGACCTCGCCCAGCGCCGCGCCGTCCTCGCCCGCTTCGCCGCGAAGTACCGCCATCGGCTTCCGTGCGACGTGCGGTCGCCGGGCGAGCGCGTCTCGGACTGGGTGCGCGCCCGGCTGCCCTGGCCAAACCCGGTGGCGCCGTGACGCCGTTGCGCGTCGGCATCGTCGGCGCCGGCTTCGCCGCCGACCTGCACGCGCTGAATCTGCGCCCGCGGCGGGGCCTGAAGGCCGAGGTGACGCCGGACGGCGCCGTGGGGGGCGACGAGTACATCATCGAGAAGGTCGAGACCAAGGCGGGCTGGCAGTTCCCGAGTTCCGAGGAGGACTGGGTGGTGGAGGTCATCTACGCCGGGTATCTGTCGGCGGCGACCGGGCGTCGCGTGGAGCTGGCGCCGTCATGATCCCGTTTGCCAAGGGCCACGGGCTCGGCAACGACTACATCGTGATGGAAGAGTCCGACCTGCCGCGGCCGCTGTCCACGCGGGCGATCGGGCGCATCTGCGATCGCAACTGGGGGGTCGGCTCCGACGGCATCTTGCTGCGGGTGCCCAGCGCGAACGCGGACTTCGGGCTCCGCATCTTCAATCCCGACGGCAGCGAGGCCGAGAAGTCGGGCAACGGTCTGCGCATCTTCGCCAAGTACCTCTGGGACCACGGGCATACCGGCGGCACGCCGACCTTCACCGTCGACACCAAGGGTGGCATCGTGGAGTGCCAGTGCCAGGTGGTGGACGGCGGCGTGCGCTTCGTCACCGTGGAGATGGGGCACGCGACGTTCCGCGCGCCCGAGATCCCCATGAACGGCCCCGACCGCGACGTGGTCGACGTGCCGCTGCAGCTCGCCGACGGCACCAGCCTGCGCGTCACGGCGGTGTCGGTGGGCAACCCGCACTGCGTCGTGTTCGTGGATCGCCTGGACGACGCCGAGACCCGCCGCCTGGGACCGCTGATCGAGCGCCACCCCGTGTTCCCCAACCGCACGAACGTGCAGTTCGCGCGGGCCGCCGCCGCCGACGTGCTGGACATCCTGATCTGGGAGCGCGGTGCGGGCTACACGCTGGCCTCGGGTTCCTCGTCGTGCGGCGCCGCCTCCGCCGCGGTGCGTACCGGCCGGTGTCGCGCGGGTCGGGTGACCGTCCGCATGCCGGGCGGCGAGCTGGTCGTGCACGTGCGGGACGATTGGTCACTGCGACTGGAGGGACCGGTGGAAGAGGTCTACACGGGGAGGCTCCACCGTGAGTTCGCGGCGCGCCTCGACGCCGAGGGCGGGTGAGGCGAGCCACCGGACCAATGGACTACCCGGCCGGGAACGCGTTGCCGGGCGCGAAGCGCGTCGAGTGTACGAGGCGCGCGACCACGCAACAAAACTCCTGCGGGTCGACGGGTTTGGCCAGACATTCCTGGAACCCGGCCATCAGCGCCGTGTCGCGGGCGGAGTCGCCGGGATCCCCGCTGAGCGCGAGCGTCGCCGTTCGGCCACCCCGGACGCGCTTGAACGCGCGGACGGCACGGAGGAGCGGTATCCCGTCACCCGCCGCACACGACGTCGCCACGACGAGTACGCGCGGGATGATCGTTCGCAGGAGCAGGAGCCCGGCGTGATGGCTGGGGGCGACGGTGATCCAGGCGCCGTAGTATTCCAGCGCGGTCGCCAGCACACTGGCCACGGCCGCGTCATCCTCCGCGACGAGGACGTGAACGCCGATGAGACACGCGGCTGGTCCGGAGACGTGGCGCTTCGTCATGATACGTATCGCATGGTGACTCTTAGGATGACTACTCATAGTCTGTAGACCGATCGTCGTCAAGCCTCCATCCTCGGCCGGTGAGCGCTCAAGGGCCGGGGGACAGAGTTGATGATCCGTCGAATCGTGAACCGGCCAACGGTCGGGTACTGGTGGCCGGGAACCTCCGGCGCCTGAGGTCGGGTCGGAGTCTTTCCCAGGAAGCGTTGGCCGATCGCGCGAGCATCCATCGCACGTATCTCAGCTCGGTCGAACGCGCGGAGCGCAACGTCTCGATCGACAATATCTGCCGCCTGGCGTGGGCGCTCGACGTGGACGTGCGCGAGCTGCTCGCGCCGATGCGCCTGCCCGCCCGGGAGTATTCGATGCCGAGCCGCCGCCGGCCGGTCCTGAAGGTTTCCGAAGCGACGAGACCGCCGCGGCCCGGGGCGAGGCGAGGGCGAAGCAGATAACCCGGCCGGCCGGGGACGATCGCGGGCGCGAGCGAGGCTAGGAGCGGGGCGCCGTCCGGTCAAGGACGCTGCGAACGGCCATCGGCAACGCCCCCATCCGCTTGCGAGCGGCCGGGACGAGCTGCCGCTCGAAGAAGTCGAGATAGCTGCCGCCAGACAGTCCGAGCAGCGTCATGTAGTCCGCGACGTAGGGCGCGCGGGGCGCGCCGCTCACCAGCCATTCGGCGCACACGTGCGCGAGGTGGAGCACGGCGATGTCGCGCCGGTATTCGAGGTCCAGCCGCTCGGGCGGAAGGAATTCCGGTCGGTGCTGACTCTCGATGACTCGCACCAGTCGCGTCGGAAGGCTCCAGCTTTCCAGCACGGCCGCCCCGAGGGCGGCCGGGTCGAGGAGGTCGAAGAGGCCGGCAGTGTCGCGGTGGGTCTGGCGCAGCAGCAACACGACGCTGCGGCCGATGTCGTGCAGGAGCCCGATGGTCGACGCCACGGGTACCTGCATGCCCCCGACGAGCGTGGCCGTCTCTCCGGCCAGGACGGACACCAGATGCGCATGGTTCTGGATCTGGCGTGCCTCGGGCGAGTCCGGCACGATCGATTCGACCCCGCTCTCGAGGATGAGCTGGTAGATGGTGTTCACCCCGAGCACCAGGAAGGCGTGAAGGTAGTCGGAAACCGGGACGAGCCGCCCGTACGCCGCGGAGTTCGCGCGCTTGAGCACGAGGCCCGCCAGCGACGGATTGCTCTGGATCGATTCCATGACCTCGTCGGCATGCAGCCGCTCGTCCATCAGCTTGATGGCGAGATCGGTGGTGTACAGCGGGAGTCGCGGGATGCCGGCGATGAGCCCCTGGAGCGATGCGGAGCCCAGGCACGCGCGCGTACGGTCCTCGGTGGCTCGCGTGGAGGCCACGAGGTCATTTCCGCGCCGGACGAGGGTGTCATGGCGCGTGGCCAGCGTGTTGAACCGGGCCGCCGCTGACGCCGCCGCCGAGCGGAGGACCGCGAGCCGCGTGGCCGGCGGCACGAGATCCAGCACCGCGGGCTGGAGCTGGATGACGGTGGAGGGCTCGCGCGCGACGACGGCCCACGCCGGCGCGGCGGCCTCGGTTCCCGCCTCGAGGCACTCACCTTTGGCGACCGTCGCGAGTCTGACCGTCTCCCCGCTGATCGCGAGCGTCAGGTCGAGCGAGCCCTCGGCCACGATCCAGACGGTGTCGGCGCCGGGGCCGTCTGCCAGCTCGGCGAGCGACTCGCCGAACGACAGCGTCTTGACCGGGGCGACGCTGTGGAGGCTCAGCATGTCCTGCTCCGACAACACCGCCACCGGCGCTCGCTTGGCGGCGGCCGGCGCCGTCGGCTTCGAGACGGCCGGAGGTGAGCCGGATTTCGATACGGACGGCGTTTGAGACGCCGTCGCCCGTCGACGTGGCCTGAGATGAAGGTCCATATGCCGGGTCTATCGGCTCAATCGAGCCGGGGCTTGAGCCCCGTGGACCCGCCAGGCGGCGCAGGACCGGCATGTCGTGCCGGGCGTGGGGGCCGAGGGCCGGGAGCGCTACCCCCGGCTCGCGACGTAGGCGGCGCCAAGCAGCGGCGCCTTGGGATTCAGCGCGAGGCGGACCGGCGTGTGCTTGAGGAGGTTGGACATCCGGCCCTTGTCGCAGAAGGCCTGCATGAAGGTGCCGTCGACGAGCTTGTCCTTGAGCTTGGGGCCGATGCCGCCGGCGATGTAGACGCCGCCGACCGCCATGACCTTCAGCGCCAGGTTGCCCGCTTCGGCGCCGTACAGGCTCGCGAAGAGGTCCAGCGTCTTGACGCAGATGGCGTCGGATCCGCTCAGTCCTTCCGTGGCGACCGTCGCACTGGCGTCGCCGCTCTTGAGCTTCTCGCGCAGGGCGTCGGACTCGGGCGCGAAGCCGGAATCACGGAGAAAGGAGTAGATGTTGAAGAAGCCGGGACCGGAGAGCACGCGTTCGTAGCTCACGTGGCCGCCGAACTTTTTCCGCAGATAGCGGACGAGATCGTCCTCCATCTCGGTGCGGGGCGCGATGTCGCAGTGGCCACCCTCCGAGGCCATGACCGAGTACTTCTGGCCGTCCCAGAAGATGATCGCCTCGCCGAGTCCGGTGCCCGCGGCGATGACGGCCATGTGGCCCTTCATCGGCGCGCCCGCCTGCAGTGTCAGCAGCTCGGTCTCGGGAAGGTTGATCACCCCCCAGGCGGCCGCCTCCAGATCGTTCAGGAGCTTCACCCGCGGGGCCGGGATGGCCGCCATCAGGTGGCGCTCCTCCAGCTGCCAGGGGAGGTTGGTAGCCGAGCAGCGCCCATCGACGACCGCGCCGGCCACGCCGAAGCACGCCGACGTGATGCTCACGCCGGGGCTACCGTCCAGGAAGCGGCCAAGGATCGCGTCGAAGGTCGCGGACTGCCGGCTGGAGTAGGTTTCCTCGCGCACCGGTGTCAGCGTGCGCGCGCCTGGCTCGAGTAGCGCCAGGACGGTCTTCGTCCCTCCGATGTCACCTGCCAGGATCATGTGGGTGCCTCGACGATTGGGTGGGCCGTGGGCCGGTCACGGCGCCGCGTCGATGACGGCGCCTCGCCGTGACCGGCTCGCGGGTGGTTGTGGTTCAGCGCTGCCGCGCCTGACCGGGCGCGATCGCGGTCATGACCGAGCCTCTGTGTGCGTCAGCTGCTGGGCGGCGGCCCGATCGACGAGCCAGACGAGTCGCCCGGGGCTTGGCTGGATGAGCTGCGACGGGAACTCTTCGGGGTTTCGCGCGCCCTCGAGAACCTGCTTCAGCGCGGCGGCCTTGTCGGCCCCGCCCGCGGCGAAGCGGACATCGCGCGCGCGGTTGAGGATCGCCGTGGTCATCGTGAGCCGATCCTTGGTCGGCATCTTCGCCACGTGGGTCGGCGCCACCCACCGGCGGGTCTCGCCCAGCACGGGCGTGTGGGGGAAGAGCGACGCGGTGTGCCCGTCCGGCCCCATGCCGAGGAAGACGAGGTCGAGCGCGGGCGGCTCGCCGTCGGGATCGACGCCGAACACCGTCGCGATCTCGGCCTGGTACTCGCGCGAGGCCGTCTCGCGGTCGGCGCGGTCGGCCGGCACGCGGTGGATCCGATCCTGCGACAGCTCGAGCTTCGATAGCAGCGTCTTCCAGGCCAGTCCGTAGTTCGACTCGGGATGGTCCTGCGCGACGCAGCGCTCGTCCCCGAAGAAGAAGTCGATCCTGGGCCAGTCGACCTGGTTCCGCAGCGGTGGCTCCGCCAGCAGCTCGTACATCCGCTTGGGCGTGGAGCCGCCGGCGAGCGCGACCGTGAACCGGCCGCGCACGGCGATCGCATCCTTGGCGATGGCCACGAACTCGCGCGCGGCTTCCTGGGCGATCGCTTCGCCGTCGGGCAGCGTGCGGACGATCGGCGCCGGGCTCACAGGACGGCCTCTGCCATCGTGCGGGCGAGCGCGACCGCGCTTTCGAACAGCCGGTCGCGCTTGTAATCGGGAAGCTGGCGGGCGACCAGGGCGCCCCGCGTCTGGACGGGACCCGTCAGCGACACGACGCGGTCGGACAGGCCGTGGGCGACGCCGTGCAAGCGGCCCGGTCCTTCCCACGTGAACCGGAAGGTCACTGGACGATCGTGGACTCGCGTGGCGATCCGGATGCTCCGGATCTCCGACTCGCCCTCGGGCAGACGACGGATGTTCACTCTCGGCATGCCGTGCTCCCAGTCGAAGGACCAGCTCACCTCGGGCCCCGGCAGGACCCTGCCGCCGCGGGGCTGCCATCCGAGACGGAAGGCGAGCCAGCCGGACAGCAGCCAGGCCTGGGTCAGGGTGTGCGGCCCGTGCTCGATGTCGACCTCGGTGATGTTGTCGATGGCGCCGGGGGCCAGCGCGGGGTCCATCATCTGCGCGATCAGCCGGCGCCACAGCTTCGGACGCCGCCACGCGAGATCGGACGTGGCTTGCCCGCCGTTCGTGGCGATCCAGCGTGCGGTCACGACGAGCTGCCGGAGCGGGTCCGTCCACGCCATGCTGTCGTAGATGACCTGCGTCGCCTCACCGGCGAGCTCGTCGAAGAGGTCGCCGGCCAGCGGCGGCGCTTCGGGCGTGGCCCACCACAAGGCGGTGGGGAGATCACCCAGCACCAGGGAACGAACGGCCGACGGCAGGCTGCGGGCGCTCGGACCGCCGGCCCGGAGCATCACGTGCTCGCCGCAGAGCTGCTCGCCGCCGTCGCCAGACCGGCCGTGGGCGGCCACCAGCGCCTCGATTTCGTCGGCCTCGCTGGCGGCATCCGCCGTCAGCACCACCACGCGCGAGGGATGCCGCGCCACGATGGTGGCGATGTCGTCCACGATCGCGGCTTCCTCCTGCCGGCTGCGGCAGAAGGCGACGACGTTGGCCATGAGCGCCCGCGTCTGCGCAGCGCCGTCGGGGCCCTCGAGCCCCGCCCAGAGCTGGTCGAGCTCGCGCTCGACGCGGCTGAACGGCACCGAGCGTGGTCGCCGACGTTCGCCGATGGCGCCCGCGGTCACAGCGTCCGCCACTTCCGTCCCTCGGTCGCCAGCAGACGGTCAGCCTCGAGCGGGCCCCACGTTCCCGCTTCGTATTCCGGCAGGAAGCGCGTCCGGCTCGACTCCCAGGCGTCGAGGATGCCCCCGACCCATTTCCACGACTCCTCCACCGCGTCACGCCGCATGAACAGCGTGGCGTCGCCCGCCATCACGTCGAGGATGAGCCGCTCGTACGCTTCCGGCGAGCTGTCGCCGAAGGTGGCGCCGTAGTGGAAGTCCATCTTGACCGGATAGATGCGCACCTTCGGTCCCGGCAGCTTGGAGCAGAGGCGCAGCGAGAATCCCTCGTCGGGCTGGATGCGAATGGTGAGCACGTTGGCGTCCAGCGGCGCGTCGCCATCCGTGTTGAACAGGATCTGGGGCACGTTCTTGAAGTAGACCGCCGCCTCGCTCGCGCGCTTGGGCAGCCGCTTGCCCGTGCGGAGGTAGAACGGCACGCCCGCCCATCGCCAGTTGTCGATGTAGCACTTGAAAGCGACGTACGTCTCGGTGGTCGAGTCCCGCTTGACGCCGTCCTCGCGCCGGTAGTTGGGCACCTCTTCGCCGTGGTGGAAGCCCTGACCGTACTGCGCCCGCACCACGTTGCGGTCGACGTCGGCGCCCCGGATGGGGCGGAGGCAGCGCAGCACCTCGAGCTTGGCGTCACGCACGGTCTCTGGATCGAGCGACCACGGCGGCTCCATGGTGATCATCGAGAACACCTGGAGGATGTGGTTCTGGACCATGTCGCGCAGCGCGCCCGCGTCCTCGTAGTAGCCGGCGCGGGTGCCCACGCCTTCTTCCTCGGCCACCGTCAGCTGCACGTGGTCGATGAACTTGGAGTTCCAGAGGGGCTCCAGGATCGAGTTGGCGAAGCGCAGGACGAGGATGTTCTGGACGGTCTCCTTGCCGAGGTAGTGGTCGATGCGGAAGGTCTGGCTCTCGTCGAAGGAGTCCGCCAGGGCGGCGTTGATGGCGCGCGCCGATTCCAGGTCGTGACCGATCGGCTTCTCCACGATCACGCGTGCAATCGGCCCGTCCTCGGGGTCGGTGACGAAGCCGTGCTGGTGCAGCCGCCGGACGCACGTGCTGATGACCCGGGGTGGGATCGAGAGATAGAACACCCGGTTGCCCGGGATGCCGAGCTCGCTCTCGACCTTCTCCAGCCGCCGGCGCAGCTCCTCGTAGGCGGCGGGGTCGTCGAAGTCGCCGGAGACGTAGAACAGCCGCTGCGCGTACTCGGCGAAGCGCTCTTCGTCCAGCGGCCGGCGCGAGAAGCGTTCGATACCCTGCCGGGCCAGGGCCCGGAAGCCGGCGTCGTCGTTGTCGTGGCGGGCGAAGCCGACCAGGGCGTAGTTCGCGGGCAGGACGCCGTCCAGCATGAGGTTGTAGACGGCGGGGATGAGCTTGCGCGTGCTGAGATCGCCCGTGCCGCCGAAGATCACCAGCGTCGACGGCTGGGGGATCAGATTGCGGGCGAGTCCCGAGGTCAGCGGATTGTGGACGCCGACTTCCGCCATGCCGCCGCCGGGGCTCGCCCTCTCACTTCTCTTTCCGGGTGAGCTCACGGATCTCGCCGCCCTCGGCGACGATGATCGTGTGGGCCGTCCCGAGAAACAACCCGGTGTCGATGACGCCGGGGATGGCGCGGATCGCGCGCTCGAGGGCGTGAGGATCCGCGATGGGGCCGGTACCGCAGTCGACGGTCACGTTGCCGTTGTCGGTGATGAAGGTCCGGTTGCCGTCCTTCCGAACCTCGGGCTTGAGCCCGAGCGCGGCGAGCCGCGCGCTCACGAAGCCGACGGCGAACGGATTGACCTCCACCGGCAGCTTGCCCTTCGTGCCGAGCGCCGGCACCAGCTTGTCGGAGCCGACGAGGAGGATCTGTCGCTTGGAGGCGGCGGCCACGATGCGCTCGCGGACGAGCGCGCCGCCCCAGCCCTTGACGCAGTCGAGGTTCGGATCGACCTCGTCGGCGCCGTCGACGGTGACGTCGAGCGGCGTCCCGTCGAGCTCGACCAGGGGCAACCCGATCTCGCGGGCCAGGCGGGCGGTCGCTTCCGACGTCGGGACGCAGCGAACGCGCAGGCCGACGGACTTCACCCGCTCGCCAAGGGCCCTGATGAAGGCGGTGGAGGCGCGGCCGGACCCGAGGCCGACGCCGGCACCGTTACTGACGTACTTCATCACGTGGTTCGAGACGAGCGCGAGCGCTTCCGGGCCCGAGGCCGACCCCGGCTGTGGCTCTTCCTTCTTCACGGTCACCTTTCCATGGGGGGCCCCGATATGGCCCCCCATACCGCCCACGCTCGGGGCGCCCCCGGGGACCCGGGGGCGCCCCTCGACTACCGCCGGTGCTCGGGCGCCCGGATACCCGGGAAGCTCCTCGATTACCCTGCGCTTCTCGTATTGTCCGGTGTCGCCTAGTCGCCGCGGGTGCCGGCTTCCGGGTTGCGCGGGAACTTCAGCAGGGGCAGCCGGATGCCCCGGACGAACACGCGGTCTGCGCGGATGCGCTCAGCAGGTACGAAGCCGGTAGCGCCCGCAGCGGTGGCGAGGTCGTCCTGCTCGACGCCGTCGCCGCTGACCCCGAATCCGCCCACGAGCTGTCCATTTTTGTAGAGAGGCAGGGCGCCAGGGAAGAACACGATGCCGCTCTGGTTGAGGTTCGTCGCCTGCAGACCTTGGGTGCACGGTGTGGCAACGTCATTGAGGAACGCCTGGAAGAACGGCCCCGGGGGGGTGCCGTCGATGCCGGGCGGGTAGAGGGGTTGGGCGCCAAAGCTGATCGTGCGGCTGCTGATGGCCGTCCCGAGCGGCACTCCTGGCAAGTCCCCGGGCTGGGCGGTGGGACCGCTGAAATACACCATGTTCCGCGCCTTGGTGAGCGCCACGTCGATGCTGAAGATGGTTGCGTCGGGCTGCCGGTAGAGCGCCAGGAGATTGCCGGCAAGGTCCGACACCGCGAACACGAACTTCGCGGGCGTGCCCATGGGCAGCCGAATGGCCGCACGCGTAACGTCGGCCTGACCGATCGCTTGCTGGACGATCCGGTCCACCTCGGTCGAGTTGATCTCGGCGCTCCCGCGCGGACCGATCAGATAGCCTTCGGGCACGCCCCCCGCGCCGAGCGGGGTGGTGATCGGACCGAAGACGTAGCTGCCCGTGGCGGTCCCGGGGACGGTCCCGCGGGGCTGCGTGGTGTTCACCACGAACGGAAGGCGAAGGCCGTCCAGGTAGATTGCGCCGGGGTTCGCCGGCCGCGGACCGAACTCGCCGCCGGGCGAGACGCTGCCGACGAGGGCCGCGTACTCGGCCTGGTCGACGCTGACGCCGCTCACGCCGATGCCACCCACGACCTGGCCGTTCTTGAAGATCGGCACGCCGCCGCCGTTGACCGAGAAACCATCGGTGTCCTGCACGTTGGGCTTCCCCGTGGAGATGCCCAGGCTGCAGCCCCGGCGGTCGCTGCTGTTGCACGGCAGGCCGTTCAGCGCCTTCGGCGGGTTGATGGTCTTGCCCGCGTTGAAGGGCGCATTGAACTCGCACCCGCGGTTGGTGTTCTCGATGCCGTACAGCGCCGCGTTCGGCTTGCCGCGGATGCCGGGAGGGAAGTGGATGCCGCTGATGAACCGGACGGTCCGCGACGAGAGCGGCGCCTCGTTGTTGCTGAAGAAGGCGCCCGTGCGCGCCAGGCTCAGCGCCTGCTCGTTGGCGTCGACGGTGTTGCCGAAGTTGCCGGTGACGTTGGCCGGCGCGCCGGGCTTCCGGAACACGCCGAGCGGGTTGCCCATGCGGTCGACCACGGCGATGACCATCGACGTGGAGTTGATCGACGCGACGGCACCCAGGATGGCCGCGTTCACGTCCCCCGAGGTGAGGAAGGAGCCGCGATCGAACGCGGTCGCCGCGTCGGAGATGCCCGTGTTGGAGGCCACCTGCTGGCCCGCGAACACCTGCTCGACGGTGGCGTTGTTGACGCCGAAGTTGGTCGCCCACTGGGTGATCCCGAAGGTGGCGCCGGTGGAAAGGCCGACGAACCAGTCACCCGTGCCCTGGTTGTGGATGGCAGCGTCGGCCATGCCGTCGCCGTTGAAGTCACCGACGAAGACTTCCTCGACCGCACGCCCGCGCGCGCCGAAGTTCGTGATGAACTGCGACAGCAGGAACGCCGAGCCGGTGGAGCGGCCGACGTGCCAGTCGCCCGTGTCCGAGTTGTGGATGGCGACGTCGGCCCGCCCGTCGCCGTCGAAGTCGGCCACGAAGACGTTTTCGATCGAGGCCCCCAGCGTGCCGAATCCCCTCACGAACTGGCTGATCGCGAAGCTCGATCCGTTCGACAGGCCGACGAACCAGTCGCCGGTCTGCGTGTTGTGCACGGCCACGTCGGCCTTGCCGTCGCCGTTGAAGTCGCCGACGTACGCGCGCTCGACGGAGGCACCGAGGGTGCCGAAGCCCGTGACGAACCGGCTCACCGCGAAGCTGGATCCGGTGGACAGGCCCACGTACCAGTCGCCGGTGGTGAGGTCGTGGATGGCCACGTCGGCCTTGCCGTCGCCGTTGAAGTCGCCGACCACGACTTCCTCGACCCCGCTGCCGCGGTTGCCGAAGTTGGTGGCGAACTGCTGGATCGAGAACCCCGACCCGGTCGAGATGCCGACGAACCACTCGCCGGTCTGCCGGTTGTGGATGGCGACGTCGGCCTTGCCGTCGCCGTTGAAGTCACCGACGAAGGCCTTCTCCACTCCGGTGCCGCGGTTGCCGAAGCTGGTGGCGAACTGAACGATCGAAAAGCCGGTGCCGGTGGAGAGACCGACGTACCAGTCGCCGGTCTGCATGTCGTGGACCGCCGCGTCGGCCCGGCCGTCACCGTTGAAATCGCCGACGAAGATCTCTTCGACGGAGCCGCCGCGCGTGCCGAAGCCGCTGACGAACAGCTCGATTCCGAACGCGGCGCCGTTCGAGCGACCGACGTACCAGTCGCCACTCTGACGGTTGTGGACGGCGACGTCGATCTGCCCGTCTCCCGTGAAGTCGCTCGAGACCTGCTGGGCGCCCACGGGCGACGGGCCGGTCGCAAGAGCGGCCACCATGAGCAGCACGAAAAGGAGACGGAGCATCATGGTATCTATTGGCCCTTGACAGCGGTGTGCACTGCGCGCGACGGGCCCGTGCCCGCGGCCGCCGACCCCGGGCCCTGCACCAGCTGCTTGATCAGGAACGGACCGTTCAAGTCACGGTCCTTCGTCTTGTCGTGGTAGAGGTGGCACTCCACGCACCCGGCGCGGGCGCCGCCCGAATCCCGGTGGCACTGCTGGCAGGTGACGACGGAGGGCAGGAGCACGTCCGACGTCTTCTCGCTGGTCGTCGCCTTGTGGCATTCCACGCAGCCGATCGGCCGGTGCACGCCGTGATCGAAGCTGTTGTGGGGCAGCCAGCGCACCGGGATGTTCGTCTTGTGATAGACCGGCAGCGCCTGCTCCGGGTCGGGTTTGGTGTTACTCGTGTGGCAGTAGAGGCAGCCGCTCGCCCCGTACAGGTTCTTCTCCGCCTTGAGCGACTTGTCCGCCACCCACGGATCGCTGCTCGGCTTGGCCGCTGGGGCTTCGCCGCCACCACCGCGACGTCCACGCGGTGCCTCCGTCGCTTCCTCGGCGGCCGCGGCCCCCCGCCGTCCGCGCGGGGCATCGGCCGGCGGCTCTTCGGCGGCCGCGCCGCCGCGCCGGCCCCGTGGGGCATCAGCCGGCGGCTCTTCAGCCGCGCCGCCACCACCGCGGCGTCCGCGTGGCGCATCCGCCGGTGGCGTTTCTTCCTCGGCTCCGCCCCCCCGCCGTCCGCGCGGGGCATCAGCGGGTGGCGCGGCCTCCGGGCCCTTGGCCAGCTTGAGCGCCACGCACCGCTCGAAGAGCGCCCGTGTGGCCTCGGGCGCGTCCTTGGCCGGTGGCTTGTCAAAGCTCCCGCACTGACTGCGGGCCTGGCCGTAGATGCCCCATACGAACGCGCGGACCTGGGCCGGCTCCTTGTGCGGCGCCATCAGGGCCTTGCCGATGTCGTCGTCGAAGGTCAGGGGATGGCAGGCCGCGCAATGTTTCTCGAAGACGACCGGCTCCATCGATTTCTTCCGCTCGTCGGCCGAATGACAGAACGAGCAGGAGAACTGCAGCTCGTTGCCCTTCTGGAGGATGCCCGCGGACCCGCGCTCCTTCTTGAGCTCGTCGAGACCCTTGAGGCCGACCTTCAGGTGCTTGGAATGGTTCAGGTTGACGGCGGCGGTATCGATGAGCTTCGCCTTCTCGTTGAGGCGAACCCGCGTGACCTTGCCGTCCTTGCCCTTGACGCCCACCGCGAACTCGGGATGGCCGGTGAAGCTGGCGAGCCTCGTCTCGAAGGCGACGTTCTTGTCCTTGGTCGCGAGGTTCTCGTGGCACTGGGTGCAGTGCTGCCTGCCGATCTCGGCCAGCACCACGTTGCCCTTGTGCTCGAGGTGGCAGGTGGCGCACGCGGGCGTGAACGTCTCGTTGGCGTGGTGAACGGGGCCCTCGTGGCACTGCTGGCACGTCCGGTCGGAGACCTTGCGGAAGTAGCCCCGCTGGGCCGCGCTCGGAACTGCGCCCGCCGCCGTCACTTGCAGTCCGGGGCCGTGGCACGCCTCGCACTGGTCGCCGAACATCGCGTGACCATGCGAGACCGGCCCGCTCGTGTAAGGCTTTTCGTCGCCGCGCCCGGCGTAGATCAGGAGCCATGCGGCCACGCAGAGCGGCGCCAGGACGTTGAGCCACCACTTGAGGCTCCGGAACGGGTGCGGACGCCTGAAGTAGTCCAGGACGATGCGCTTCGCGCGGATCTTCTGGGTGTACCGGCGCGCCATCGGCTCAGTACCTCAACGCGACCACGGCGTGCACCACCGAGAGGAGGAGCAGCGCCAGGGAGATCGGGACGTGGACGAGGAGCCAGCCGTGCAGCCAGTGGTGCAGCCGCTTCTGGACGGCGAGCTGCCGCCGCTCGTCGCAGATCGCCTGCAGCTCCTCCACCGTCGGGTGCAGGAGGGGAGGCAGCGTCACGCGCAGATGGGTGAAGAGCGCGGTGGACGTTTCCGCGGAGTGCAGGCGGCCGTTGCGCGGCAGCTCCTGGCTAAGGAACGGCCGGATGTCGTTGACGTACATCTCCTTCAACACCGCGCTCTCCGGAAGCGGGGTCACCGTCACCGGCTTCGGCCGCGGCGTGGGCCGGAGCTCGCCATGCTTGAGACCGCCGCCGCCGCGCGGCTCCGTCGGGGCGAGGGCGTCCGCCACCGGGAGGGGACCGACCGCCGCCGCCACGACGTCGTCCGCCTCGGTGCGGAGCTGCGTGACCACGTTGTCGATCTGCTCGTACACGGTCTCGAGGGGAACCTTGTCGAGAAGCATCCGCGGCATGTACTGCTGCAGCACGAGACCGAAGATCCCGCTCAGGATCACGACGGTGAAGAGGATCATCAGCACCAGGGTGACCGGTCCGCCGATCTGAAAACCAGCGTGGTAGACGATGATGGGGTAGCTCACGAGACCGAGATACAGGTGGCCCTTCATCCAGGTGGTGGCGCGCCCGAGCCGCCACATCGGCACCTTGCGCCGTGCGCCGAGTACGCCCGCGTAGAGCATGAAGGCCAGCCCCACGAAACCGTAGACGAGCCCGAGGAAGGTCCCCCCGCTCGGTCCGTTCAGCGAGGCCATGTGGTAGGGCACGTAGAAGACCGTGGCCGCCACGAAGATCAGGACGGTCGCGATCAGCCAGCGGCGATGAGTGGAGTCGAGCAGCATGCGTGTTCCGCCCGCGTCAGGTGCGCAGACCGAGCCGGTCGCCGAAGAAGGTCAGCGGCTCCACGCGCTGGGCCGCGCCGTGCGGGCAGGCGTAGACGCACGCCGGCTCGTGGTACTCGGCGCTGAGGTCGCAGGTGGTCGCCTTGGGTCGGGCCACGACCTTCTTGCGGCCGGGGTGCTCGGGGTCCGGCACCGTGTCCTCGAAGGGGTGGAGGTTGATGTTGCCGTACGGGCACTGGTTGGCGCAGAGCCCGCAGCCGATGCACCAGTCCTCGATGACGATCTCCAGCGAGTCCCGCCGGCGGATGGAGCCGACCGGGCAGCCCACCATGCAGAGTGGATCGCGACACGACCGGCAGGAGGTCGCCACGAGGTATTTGTCGAAGCGCAGGCCGTCGCGGACGAGGCGGGTGACGCCGTCGTGGGCGGCCGCGCACGCGCGCACGCACTGATCGCAGCGCGTGCAGCGCTCGAGATCGAGCAGGAGCAGGCTCTGGGCCTCCATCAGGCCCTGGCCCAGAAAGTCGTCGAGCTGGACGGTGCTCACGCGCTGCATCTGCGCGTCGTTCTGCTCGAGGCGATGCCGCGCCTCCCGGGTGAGCGCGGTCTTGATGTTCGGGAAGCGCTCGACCATGGCCTGGAAATCGTCCTTCTGGATGCGGACGACTTCGACGTGGTCGAGCGCGGCGCACGTCGCCGTGCGGACCCCCTCGGCGAGTAGACCGATCTCGCCGAAGTACCCACCACGCGCCAGGTAGGCGAGGACCATCTCGCCTCCGGGGTGCGACTGGGTCACCTTGACGAAGCCGATCCGGATCAGATAGAAGCTGTCGGCGGGCTCGCCCTGGCGGCAGATCACTTGCCCGGGCTCGAAGCGGATGAGCTCGACGCGGTCGCGCAGGCCGTCGATGAACTCCTTGGTGAGGCCGGCGAAGATCGGTACCGACCGCAGATGGGTGTCGAGCGCGCGCTGCTTGTACCGCTTGTCGAGCTCGGCCTTGAACGTCTTGTTCTTCTGCAGCATGTACAGGACGTTCCGGAGCATCTCGAGAGCTTCCACGTCCTCGAGCGCCACCACCGTGGCCGAGCGCGGGTAATAGCTCATGCACGTCATTTCACCGAACAGATCGCCGGGCCCGAGGGTCGCGACGGGATTGCCGTACGGCAGATCGACGGGCCCGTCCACCGGGATGTGCGTCGGCGCCGGCTGATCGCGGGGATCTTCGGTGGCGCTGGCCAGACCGGTGATCCGGCTGAAGAACTGCAGGAGGCCGCCGGTCCCCTGGCCCCGGCTCTTGACGTGGCCCATCCGGGTGTCGATGCGCACCTCGACCTTGCCGCTGAGGACGTAGAACGCGGTGGCGCCGAAGTCACCCTGCTGGCAGATCACGTCGCCCCGCTTGAACCGGCGCTTGACCACGGAGCCGTGGTTCAGCTCGAGGAACGTGCCGGAGGCGCCCTTGAAGAAGGGCAGCTTCAGGAGCTCGTCGGCCGTCAGCTCGGCGTCGCCGCGCTGGGGCGAGCGGGGGATCTCGACGTCGAGCACGCTCTTGTTGGTCAGCGCGCCCGTGGGGCAGGACACCATGCATTCGCCGCAACCCACGCAATTGGAGTGCCCCATCGGCTGGTCGTTGTCGAAGCCGATGCCGGCGAAGGAGCCCTTGCCGTTGCGGCCGATGATGAAGTTCTTCTTGATCTCGCCGCAGCCACGGATGCAGCGGTCGCAGAGGATGCAGGCGGCGTGGTCGACCTTGATGATGACCGACGTGTCGTCGGTGCCGCGGTCGACGGGACGGGGCGCGAAGCGCGACTTCGTCAGCCCGGCCTGCGTGGCGTACGTTTCCAGCTCGCAATCGTGACTATGCTGCTGCCGCGTGCAGGGGACGGGGTGGTCGGACAACAGGATTTCGTAGAGCATCTTGCGCGCGCGTAGCACGCGCTCGGAATTCGTCTGGACGATCATGCCCTTCTCGGCGGGGCGGACGCAGGAGGCGGCCAGCACACGGCCGCCCTGGACGTCGACGGTGCACACGCGGCAGACGCCCACCGGCGTTTGATGCTCGGCGTGGCACAGTTTCGGGATCTGGATGCCGAGGAGGCGCGCGGCGTCGTAGATCGACGTCCCGGGGTCGACCTGGACGGGGCGGCCGTCGATCGTCAGCTCGATTTGCTCTGGCATTGTCTTCCCCGCTATCCGGCCATCGTGCACACGCCGGACGGACAGCGCTTACGCAGGACGTGGTCGTCGATCTCTTCGCGGAAATGCTTGATGACCGACTGGATGGGAACGGGGGCGATCTGCCCCAGCCCGCAGATGGAGGCCAGGGCCATGGCTTCCGACAGCTCGTCGATGGTGGCGAGATCCTCGGCGGTGCCCTTGCCGTGCGTGATCTTCATCAGGGTGTCGACCATCTTGGCGGAGCCCACGCGGCAGGGGACGCACTTGCCGCACGACTCGTTCTTGAAGAAGCGAACCGAGTTCAGGGCCATGTCGAGCATGCACGTGCCCTCCGCGCACACGACGATCGCGCCCGAGCCGAGCATGGAACCCGCGGCGGCCAGGGACTTGAAGTCGAGGGGGACGTCCACCATCGACGCGGGCAGGTACCCGGACGACGGGCCCGAGGGCGCGAAGCCCTTGAGCTTCTTGCCGCCGCGGATGCCACCAGCCAGCTGGTAGATCACGTCCTTCAGAGGCGTGCCCATGCGGATCTCGTAGACGCCGGGCTTGTTCACGTCGCCGCTGATGCCCACGAACTTGGGCCCGGGCGCGCCGTTGAGCCCCTTGGCCTTGAAGGCCTCCGCGCCCTCCATGAGGATGAGCGGACAGGAGGCGAAGGTCTCGACGTTGTTGACGACCGTGGGCTTGTACCACAGGCCACCACCTACCTGGCCGGGGAACGGCGGCTTGTTGCGTGGCTCTCCGCGGTTGCCCTGGATGGCCTCGATGAGCGCCGACTCCTCGCCGCAGATGTAGCCGCCGGGGCTCACGAAGATCGTCAGGTCGAAGTCGACGTCCGAGCCCAGGATGCGCTTGCCGATGACGCCGGCGCGGGCGCAGGCGTCGAGCTCCTTCTGGCAGAGCTCGATCTGGGCTTCGTACTCGTGGCGTATATAGAGGATGCCGGTCTTGGCGCCGGCCACCACCCCGGCCAGGATCATGCCCTCGATGACCAGGTGGGGCAGGTGCTCCATGATCACGCGGTCCTTGATCGTCCCCGGCTCGCTCTCGTCGGCGTTGCAGACGACGTACTTCACCTCGCTGACGGCGTTGCGCACGAGCTCCCACTTGAGGCCGGTCATGAAGCCCGCGCCGCCGAGGCCGCGCAGGTCGGCGGCCTTGAGGGTCGCGATGGTGCCCACAATGTCGCGGGTGGCCAGCAGCCGCTTCAGCGCGCCGTAGCGATCCTCTGGCTTGGGGTACGGATCCATCATCAGCGGGCCGCTGATGGCCGTGATTTCGGGATGCGGCATGCCGCCGCCCGTCGCGGCGCGGTCCACGAGCGCCCAGAGCGAGTCCGGCGTGAGCCGCGTCACGATGTGGTCGTTGACCGCGGCCGCCGGCGCGCGATCGCACTGACCGAGGCACGATGCCGGCCCCACGACGACGCCGGTCGGCCCATCCTGCTCGATCCGTGCCTCCACGGCCGTGCGCAACGGGTCCGCTCCCCGGAGATGGCAGGACATGTCCTGACAGATCCGCAGCTCCACCGGCGGCGGCGGCGTCAGCCGAAAGTGCGGGAAGAAGGTGGCGACGCCGTGCAGGTGGTAGAGCGGGACGTTGATCCGCTCCGAAAGTTCTTGGAGAGCGGCGGTCGGAAGATAGCCGTGCTGATGCTGGATTGCGCGCAGTCCTTCGATGATAATGGTCAAACCCCCCAGGGCCGCGTCGAGGCGTTGGAGTCGTGCCAAAATACGCCGCGCGCCCCGTCGCTGTCAACGGCCTTCGCCGAAAATTCGGCGACCGCGCGAGAGTGCTTTACACGCACGGCGAACTCGTTATACGATGCCCGCGCTCCAGGGTCTCCATGCCGTGCGAAGAAACTGGACAAGGAATTTATGAGCATGGCGAACGCTCGACGGGTCACGATCAGCGCACTCCTCGCGTTTGGCATTCCGGCCTTCGCGTGGGCGCAAACCATTACTTCCTCTCCGGTGCCAACGTCGGAGATTCGCGCGAGCGAGTCGGCGACGGCGCCGGTCGTGGCCCAGCGGCCACGTCGAGAGGAACAGCCGGCCCAGACGCCGCCGGCGCAGCCGGCGCCGCCCCCAGCGCCTGTCGCGCCGCCGGAACAGCCGAAGGAAAAGACGCAGGGCTTCTCGGGGCCGAGCTCCGTGCGGCACCCGTCGCCGATCGAGACCAGCCCCGATTTCGTGCCCATCCCCGATAGGTGGCGCCTCGGCCTGCCCAACTGGAACCGCTACGATCGCCCGCTGAAGGATGTGCCCTACACGACGGGGCGCTGGTGGGACCCCTACAACCAGAACGTCATCAAGGGCGATTTTCCGATCATCGGGCAGGACATTTTCCTGAGCTTCTCTGCCATCAGCGACTCGCTCCTCGAGCTACGGCGAATCCCGCTGCCGAGCAACGTCAGCGCGAACCGGCCGAACAGCGACGAGTTCTTCGGCAAGGGCGATCAGCTCTTCTTCAACCAGAACTTCATCTTCTCGCTCGAGATCTTCAAGGGCGATACCGCCTTCCGCCCTCGTGACTGGGAGTTCCGCCTCACGCCCGTCATCAACCTCAACTACCTCGATACGCGCGAGACGGGCGTCGTCAACATCGACGTCCGGGACGGCACCACCCGCACGGAGAACCACCTGACGCTGCAGGAGTTCTTCGTCGAGTACCACCTGGGCGACATCAGCCCGCAGTACGACTTCATCTCCACCCGCTCCGGCATCCAGCCGTTCACCAGCGACTTCCGCGGCTTCATCTTCAGCGACAACCAGCTCGGCTTCCGCCTGTTCGGCATCCTCGGCTCCAACCAGAACCAGTTCAACGCCGTCTACTTCCGCCCTCTCGAGAAGGACACCAATAGTGGGCTGCTGCGGCTGTTCGACACGCGCCGGCAGCACGTGGGCATCATCAACTACTTCCGCCAGGACTTCCTCGTCCCCGGATACACGCTGAACGCCAGCATGCACTACCTGCACGACGGGGGCGGGACGCACTACGACGAGAACGGCTTCCTGGTCCGGCCGCAGGCGATCGGCACCCTGTCCACGAAGACGGTCGACGCGTTCTGGCTGGGCTTCACCGGGGACGGCCACATCGGGCCGCTCAACGTCAACCACGCGTTTTACCACGTGACCGGCGTGGAGAGCCGCAGCCCCATCAACGGGCGCTCGCAGGACATCAACGCCCAGATGGCGGCCCTCGAGCTGTCCGTGGACATGGACTGGTTCCGGCCGAAGTTCCAGTTCTTCTGGGCGTCCGGCGACAGCGATCCGTTCGATCGCACGGCGCGCGGGTTCGACAACATCTTCGACAATCCGAACTTCGCGGGTGGGGGCTTCAGCTACTGGGTCCGCCAGGGCTTGCCGCTCACCCAAACCGGCCTCGAGCTGAAGGGCCGCAACAGCCTCATCACGCCGCTGCGCGGCAGCAAGCTCGAGGGCCAGCCGAACTTCGTCAACCCCGGTGTGTTCCTCGTCGGCGCGGGCGCCGACATCGACGTCACGCCCAAGCTCCGCGCCTCCCTGAACCTCAACTTCCTCCGGTTCGAGCACACCCAGGTCCTCGAAACCCTGCTCTTCCAGCCGAAGGTCGGCCACGACATCGGCATCGACACCAGCCTCGGGATCCGCTACCGGCCGTTCCTGAACGAAAACGTCGTCATTACGAGCGGCTTCGCGGCGCTCGTCGCCGGCGATGGCCTGCGCGATCTCTACACCGAGGACCAGTTCACCCTCGGCCGCAACGGACTCGAACGGCAGAAGAACAACTTCACGTTCGATCCGCTGTACTCGGCTTTCCTGTCACTGACTTTCACGTACTGATCCCGTTCGCTGTCCGAAGGGGGACCGCACTCCCGTGAAGAACGACGAGGCGCGAGCACTGAGGCAAACCTCCCGCGGTCGAGTGATCCGGCGTCTGGCCAGAGTCTCGCTGGCGCTCCTGGTGGCGGTCATCCTGTCCGCCGTCGTGGGCCCCGCGTGGCAGATCACCGCGCGGATCGTCGACAACGCCACCACGGTGCGGCCAGCGAATGCCGGCGACGTCGTCGGTCTCGCGCAGCGTATCCGCCGCCCCGATGGGCTTCTGCTCGCGCAGGCGACCCCGGCGCCGGCGGCACCCGCGGCACCCGCCCCCGGCGCCCGCCAGCCGCCCGACCTCAGCAAGCAGTCGGGGGCGGAGGCAGACGCCAAGAGCGCGGGCTGCAAGACCTGCCACACCAAGACGGACTCCGACAGCATGCACACCACGGAGGCGGTCAAGCTTGGCTGCACCGACTGTCACGGTGGCCGCAACGACGTCAAGCTGCCGGCCGGCATTGCCAAGGACAGCCCGCCGTACAACGACGTGAAGAAGCAAGCGCACGTCCAGCCCAAGCACGCGGGGATGTGGAAGTCGGCGGCCAACCCCGAGCAGGTCTACGCGGAGTGGGTGCAGGAGACGTACGACTTCATCAAGTTCGTGAACCCGGGCGATCTCCGGGTGGCGCGCGAGACGTGTGGCGGCACCGGCTGCCACGCCGCCGAAGTTCAGCAGGTCCAGAAGAGCATGATGACGACGGGGCCGATGCTCTGGCAGGCGGCCCTCTACAACAACGGGCAGTACCCGATCAAGACCGCACGCTACGGGGAGAGCTACAGCCCCGACGGCGTGCCGCAGCGCGTGTTCACGCTTCCGCTGCCGACGGCGGAGGAGATCCTCAAGAAGGGCATCGTGCCGTTCCTGGAGCCGCTGCCGCGGTTCGAGGTCCAGCAGCCGGGCAACGTGCTGCGCATCTTCGAGCGCGGGCAGTCCAAGCCCTTCGACCTCGCGATTCCGACCCTGGACGAGCCGCCGGGGAAGCCGCTCAGCCGCTTGAGCCAGCGGGGGTTCGGCACGCTCAACCGGATCGATCCGGTGTGGCTCAACTTGCAACGAACGCGGCTGCTCGATCCGCTGCTGCACCTGCCCGGCACGAACGATCATCCCGGCGACTTCCGCGCCAGCGGCTGCTCGGGCTGCCACGTGCTGTACGCCAACGATCGCTCGCCGGTGCACTCCGGGCCGATCGCCCAGTTCGGGAACATGGGGCGCACGCAGACGGCGGATCCGACGATTCCGAAGGAAGAGTCGGGCCACCCGATCAAGCACACGTTCACGAACTCCATCCCGTCCAGCCAGTGCGTCGTTTGCCACCATCACCCCGGCACGACGGTCACCAACAGCTACTACGGCTACACGTGGTGGGACAACGAGACCGAGGGTGAGGTGATGTACCCGGCCAAGGAGAAGAATCTCACTCCGGCCGAGGTGTTCAAGATCCAGGCGCACAACCCCGAAGGGGCCGCGCTCCGCGGGAACTGGTCGGATCGACAATTCCTGGCCAACGTCACCGACCTCAACCCGAAGCTCACCCGCACCCAGTTCGCCGACTTCCACGGTCACGGCTGGGTCTTCCGCGGCGTCTACAAGCAGGATCGCAAGGGCAACATGCAGGACGCCGAGGGCAAGATCGTCTCCCCCGAGGACCCCGACAAGTTCAAGAAGGCGGTCCATCTCAAAGACATTCACCTCGAACGGGGGATGCACTGCATCGACTGCCACTTCAAGCAGGACAGTCACGGTAACGGCAAGCTCTACGGCGAAGTCCGTGCGGCCATCGAGATCACCTGCGTCGACTGCCATGGCAGCGTCAGGGAACTCGCCAACCTCAAGACCTCGGGCCCGGCCGCGCCTCCGGGCGGCACGAACCTCGTCCAGCTCCGCACGCCGTTAGGCAAGCGCCGGTTCAGCCTCGAGGATGGCGTGGTGATCCAGCGTTCCATGGTCGACGAGAAGCTCGAGTGGAAGATCACGCAGACCATGGACAGCGTCGACCCCAACTCCGAATGGGGTAAGGCAAACGCCACGAAGGTGCAGCTCTCGCGACTGGCCAAGACCCTTCGCAAGGACGGCACCACCTGGGGTGACGCCGCCGCCGATTCCGATCTGGCGCACGGCGACGCCCGGATGAGCTGCCAGGCCTGCCACACCTCGTGGACGACGAGCTGCTTCGGCTGTCACCTGCCCATGAAGGCCAACGAGCGCAAGCCGGCCCTGCACAACGAGGGCGACACCCAGCGCAACTGGACGCCGTACAACTTCCAGACGCTCCGCGACGACGTCTACATGCTGGGCATCGACGGCAATTCGGTGAAGAACCGCATCTCGCCGACGCGCTCGACGTGCGCCGTCCTCGTCGGCTCGCAGAACCCGACGCGTGAGTGGGTGTACTCGCAGCAGCAGACGATCTCGTCGGAGGGCTTCAGCGGTCAGGCGTTCAGCACCTTCGTCCCGCACACGGTCCGCTCCACCGAGACCAAGCAGTGCGCGGACTGTCACGTGTCCAAGGCCAACGACAACAACGCCTGGATGGCCTCCGTGCTGATGCAGGGCACGAACTTCTACAATTTCATGTACCGCTACGTCTACGTCGCGGAGGGGAAGGCGGGGCTGGAGGCGGTGACCGCCACCGAGACGACGGAGCCGCAGGCCGTCATCGGGAGTTATCTGCACAAGGTGGCGTATCCCACGAATTACCAGAAGCACAAGCAGGGTGGTGAGCTGCTCCACGACAAGATCCACCACCGCGGCCGCGACGTGATGGATCTGTTCGGCCGCGACGAGGTGCTGAGCATCCAGCTTCGCGGCGAGTACTTGTACACCGCCAACGGTGCGGGTGGCTTCCGCGCCTACGACGTGGCCCAGGTCGACCAGAAGGGCTTCTCCGAGCGGATCGTCACGGCACCCGTCTCGCCGCTCGGCCAGCGCCTGTACGTGAAAACCAAGTACGCGACGGCGGTGGCCTCGCCCACGACGCTCGGCGTCGACCCGGTGCGCAGCCGCCGGCCGGAGAACCAGGAACAGCCGATCCACCTGATGTACGGCTTCCTGTACGTGACCGACAAGTTCGAGGGCCTGGTGGTGATCGGTAACCCGCTCAACAGCAAGAACGGGCCCGGTGTCTCCACGCTGCTCGACGGCGACCCCAACAACAATTTCCTCGAGCGCGCGCTCGCCTTCAATCCGAACGGCATCCTGAACGGCGCGGTGAACATCACCATCGCCGGGACCTACGCGTATATCCTCGCCGACCGGGGCCTGGTCATCGTCGACCTCAACGACCCGCTCAAGCCGCAGGTGGTGGGCGAGGTCGCCGCGCCCACCATCGTCAAGCCGCGGTCGGTCGCCGTGCAGTTCCGCTACGCGTTCATCACCGACTCCGAAGGCCTCAAGGTGGTGGACGTCACGAATCCAAAGATGCCGCGCTTCGTCTCAGGGGCGACGGTGCGAATGCCGGATGCGCGCGGTATCTACCTGGCCCGGACGTATGCTTACGTGGCGGGTGGCAGCCAGGGGCTGGTGATCGTCGACGTCGAGCGGCCCGAAAAGCCCGTCATCGAACAGACCTACAACGCCGGCGGTGCCATCAACGACGCCAACGACGTCAAGCTCGGCATGACCAACGCAAGCCTCTTCGCGTACGTCGCCGACGGCAAGAACGGCGTGCGGGTGATCCAGCTCACGTCACCGGCCGCCGTGCCGACCTATCTCGGGTTCAGCCCGCGGACCAAGCCGCAGCTGATCGCGACGGCGAAGACCAAAGGCCCGGCCCTTGCGGTGTCCAAGGGGCTCGACCGCGACCGCGCGGTCGACGAGTCCGGCAACCAGCTCGCGGTGTTCAACCGCCTGGGCAGCCGGCCCTTCAACCTGGCGGAGATGCAGCGGATGTATCTGAGGAACGGTCAGCTGTACACCGTGTCCGATGAGCCGCCGTCGACGCCGCGCGTGCCCGCGAAGAGGGAAGAGAAGAAAGAGGAAGCGCCGTCCGCACCAGCACCTGGACGTCGACGGTAACCGTCAGAGAGTAAACGGAGGAGTCTATGCTGCACCTCGCCGCCTACGCGGCCTTGATCGTGTCCGCCATCGCCGTCGTGTTCCTGGCGCCCCTGGCGTCGGTGACCCCCGAGCGTCTGGCCGCGACCATGGTCACCAACGCCGAGGCCCAGGGGGCCGGCAACCTCAAGTACATGGGGCTTGCCTCCTGCGCCGGTACGCAGTGCCATGCCCAGACGGCCCGCAAGGAGCCGCCGTACCTGAACGAGAACAAGATCTGGGAAGAGAAAGACCATCACTCCAAGGCCTACAAGACGCTCACCAAGGCCACGAAGAAGGCGAGCTCGCCCGAGATCGCCAAGAAGATGGGCATCGCGAAGGCGACCGAGAGCGACAAATGCCTGGTCTGCCACGCGGTGAACGTCAAGAAGGAGCTGCGCGGGCCGAAGTTCGACCTGACGGAAGGCGTGCACTGCGACGGGTGCCACGGCCCCGCCGAGAAGTGGCTCGAAGGCCACAAGGAAAAGGGCTGGACGCACGAGAAGTCGGTGTCGCTCGGCATGTACGACACCAAGAGCATGCTGCTGCGCGCGGACAAGTGCGTGTCCTGCCATCTGGCCATCGACGCCGACATGGTGGCCGCCGGTCATCCCGAGCTGAACGCCTTCGAGCTGGCGACGTTCAGCCAGGACATGCCGCCGCACTGGCGCGACAAGGGCCAGTTCGCTCCCACCACGGTGTGGGCCACCGGGCAGGTCGTCTCGTTGCGCGAGGCGGCCAAGCAGCTCGGCGAGCGCGCCAAGGGCACCGTGCCGCCCGAACGACTCGCTGAGGCCGCCGAGAAAGTGAAGGGCCACGGCGCGGTGGTGAAGTACATCTTCGTCGTCGTCGCCCCCGACGCCGCGAAGGCGCTCGAGACCGACCTGGCCGCCATCGGCGACGGCAAGGACAAGGCGGCCGCCGGCGCCGCGGCGGGCAAGATTGTCGCCGCCGCCAACGCCAACGCCAAGAAGGTATCCGAGTTCAAGTACGACGGACCGACCACGCAGAAGCTGATGTCGGCCATCGCCACCGACGCCGAAGCGGTGTCGAAGTCCGGCTACCAGGGCGCCAACCAAGCCGCCATGGCGCTCGACCGCATGTACTCGGCCTACGCCGCCGGCAAGCCAGACAAGGCCGTGAATACGGCCCTCGACAAGCTGTTCGCCGGCATCGAAGACCCCAAGAAGTACGACGCCGGGAAATACGCGGCCGACTTGAAAGCGGTCGGCGGCGCGCTGCCGAAGTAGCGACCGAGAATCCCGCCGAGGGCGGGGTGGGGCAGGGTCCGGGGCGAATAGTTGGCCCCCGGGGCCTGCCGCACCCCGCCCTCGTCCGTTTCCGGCGGCGCGTTGGGGGAGCTTCGTCGTCTCGGGCCTACCCTTCGGACCGCCGGCGCGCTGGCCGGTGGTGCGCGGAGTTTGACGTTCGCGGCGCGGTTCGGCTAGAGTGACGCGTCTTGAAGTATTGGCGCTTCGCGCTCGTGGGAAATGATGGCTGAGTCGCGGCGCACGCGAATTCTGATTCTCGGCGGCGGCTTCGGCGGCGTGTACACCGCCATGCGGTTGGAGAAGCTGCTCGGGCGTGACCCGAGCGTCGAAGTCGGCCTCGTCAGCAAGGAAAACTACCTCGTCTTCCAGCCCATGCTCCCGGAAGTGATCTCGGGCAGCATCGGCATCCTCGACACGATCACGCCGATCCGGCGGCTCTGCCCGCACACGAATCTCTACAACCGGGCCGTGGAGACCATCGACCTCAAAGAGAAGGTCGTCACCACCAGCTCCGGCTTCCGGCCGCGGCCGTACTCGCTGCACTACGATCATCTCGTCGTCGCGCTCGGCACCATCACGAGCTTCGCCGGCCAGCCCGGGCTGCAGGAGCACGCGCTGCCCTTCAAGTACCTGGGCGACGCGCTCGCGCTCCGTAACCGCGTCATCCATGCCATGGAGGAAGCCGACATCGAGAAGGACCCGGAGATCCGCCGGGCCCTGCTCACGTTCGTGGTGGCGGGTGGCGGGTTCTCGGGTGTCGAGGCGGTGGCCGAGGTCAACGACTTCGTCCGGAGCATCGCCAAGAGCTTCCGGAACATCGACCGGAACGAGATCAAGGTGATCCTGCTGCACAGCCGGGACCTGATTCTCCCGGAGCTTCCCGAGCCGCTCGCGCGCTTCGCCCAGGCCCAGCTGCAACGGCGCGGGGTCGAGATCCGCTTCAATTCCCGGCTCGCCGAGGCGACCGCCGACTACGCGATCTTCAAGAACGGTGATCGGATCGCGACCAAGACGTTGGTGAGCACGGTGCCGTCGGCGGCGCATCCCATCGTGGCCGAGCTGCCCATCGAGCGTGACCGCGGAGGCCGGATCGTCGTCGATCAGTATCTGCACGTGCAGGGCTTCGACGGCGTGTGGGCGCTCGGCGACTGCGCCGCCGTCCCGGACGGCACGTCGGGCGAGACGTGTCCGCCCACCGCGCAGCATGCCATTCGCCAGGGCGTCTGCGTGGCCGACAACATCGTGGCGACCATCCGGAACCAGCCGAAGCGGGTTTTCGCGTTCAAGACCCTCGGGAAGCTGGCCGGGCTCGGCCAGCGGTCCGCCGTCGCCGAGATCCTCGGGGTCAAGATGTCGGGGCTGGTCGCCTGGTTCATGTGGCGCACGATCTACTGGTCGAAGATGCCCGGCCTCGATCGCAAGATCCGGGTCGCCGTCGACTGGTTCCTCGACTTCTTCCTGCACCCGGACATCGTGCAGCTCAAGACGGAGCAGGCGCCGGGCGTGCGGCGGGAACACTTCGACAAGGACGAGGTCGTCTTCCACGAAGGTGATCGCGGCGACCGCCTGTACATCATCGTCGAGGGCGAGGTCGACGTGGTGCGGGAGGTCGACGGCCAACGCGAATCGCACCTGGCGACGCTCGGTCCGGGCGCCTGCTTCGGCGAGGTCGCGCTGGTGGAAGACCGTCCGCGCAATGCGACGGTCCGCAGCCGCTCGAGCCTGAACGTCCTCACCGTCGACCGCCCGGCGTTCGAGCAGCTCTTTGCCCACCTGCCGCCGCTGCGCTCGATGTTCCAGCGCATGATCGACGAGCGCTCCCAGCGGCCGTCGTCCCCGCCGGCGCCGACCACGGACAAGGCGGGTTGACGGTGGGAACGTCCGGATGAGCCGCCGGCCCCTCGAGGGCCAGCGGGCCCTGGTGACGGGCGCTTCCTCCGGGATCGGCGAAGGCATCGCCCGCTCGCTCGGCGCTGCCGGCGCCGCCGTCGTCGTCAACTACCGCTCGCAGCCCGAGGCGGCCGAACGGATCGCGGAAGAGATTCGCAAGCACGAGGTCGCGGCGATCGCCGTCGCCGCCGACGTGTCCCGGGAAGACCAGGTGGAGGCGATGTTCGCCACCGTCCTGGGGGCGTGGGGCACGATCGACATCCTGGTCAACAACGCCGGCGTGCAGCAGGACGCGGCGTTTACCGAGATGACGCTGGCGCAGTGGAACACCGTCATGAGCGTGAACCTCACCAGCATGTTCCTGTGCACGCGCGCGGCGGTGCGCGAGATGCTCCGCCGCGGCGTCCGGCCCGAGGTGTCGCGGGCGGCGGGCAAGATCATCTGCATCTCGTCGGTGCACGAGCTGATTCCGTGGGCCGGCCACGTCAACTACGCGGCCTCCAAGGGCGGCGTGCGTATGTTCATGCAGTCGCTTGCCCAGGAGCTGGCGCCCCGGCGCATCCGGGTGAACTCGATCGCGCCCGGCGCCATCCAGACCTCGATCAACCGCGACGCCTGGAAAACCGCCGCCGCGCGCGACCAACTTCTGAAGCTCATCCCGTACGGCCGCATCGGGGTGCCCGAGGACATCGGGCGCACGGCCGCGTGGCTGGCGTCCGACGACGCCGACTACATGACCGGACAGACCATGTGCGTGGACGGCGGGATGACCCTCTATCCGGAGTTCGCCCATGGCGGGTAAATCGCGCTCGACCGCGAGTCGGCCGAAGTCGCCGGCTCCAGGCAAACAGCCCCCTAAACCCCAGGCAGTCAGAGGCGGTGCCATGACAGAAGAGCAAAAGCGGCTGGCGGAAGCGGAGACGCGGACCGTCCACTGGAAGCGATGGGGACCGTACCTGTCGGATCGACAGTGGGGCACGGTGCGCGAGGACTACTCGGACTACGGCACCGCCTGGGACTACTTCCCGCACGACCACGCCCGCTCGCGCGTGTACCGATGGGGCGAGGACGGCCTGCTCGGAATCTCCGACAACCATCAGCGCCTCTGCTTCTCGCTGGCGCTCTGGAACGGCAAGGACGGGATCCTCAAGGAGCGGCTGTTCGGGCTCTCCGGTTCCGAGGGCAACCACGGCGAGGACGTCAAGGAGTACTACTTCTACCTCGACTCCACGCCGACGCACTCCTACATGAAGGCGCTGTACAAGTATCCGCAGGCGGAGTTCCCGTACGGCCGGATCGCGCAGGAGAACCGGACCCGCGACCGCCGGCAGCCGGAGTTCGAGCTGCTGGAGACGGGCGTGTTCGACGACGACCGCTACTTCGACGTGTTCGTCGAGTACGCCAAGGCGACGCCCGAAGACATTTTTGTCCGTATCACCGCGGTCAACCGGGGTCCCGAGCGCGCGAAGCTCGAGGTGCTGCCGACGTTGTGGTTCCGCAACACGTGGGGCTGGGACAAGGGCACGCAGGCGCCGCTCATCACCCGCGGCGGTAAAGTTGCCGGCGAGGTCTTCCTCCGCGCCGAGCACGAGGGGCTGGGCCGCCCGCGCCGGCTCTACTGCGAGGGCGACCCCGCGCTGCTCTTCACCGACAACGAGACGAACCTGCGCCGACTCTACAACATCGAGAACACGCACATGTTCGTCAAGGACGGCTTCCACGACTACGTCATCAACGGCAGCGTGGTCGCCGTCAATCCCGTTCCCGAAGGCACCAAGGCCGCCGCCCACTACCGGTTCGACCTCGAGCCCGGCGAGGCGCGGGTCATCCGCCTACGCCTGACCGACCGCGAAGGGGACACCCCGCCCTTCGGCGCCGGCTTCGACCGCATCTTCGAGCAGCGCATCCAGGAAGCCGACGAGTTCTTCGACACCGTCATCCCGACCAAGCTCTCCGACGACGAGAAGCTCGTCATGCGGCAGGCCCTGGCCGGCATGCTGTGGTCCAAGCAGTGGTTCCACTACGACGTCCGTCGCTGGCTGGAAGGCGACCCCACCCAGCCGCCGCCGCCGGCGGCGCGCAAGCGGGGCCGGAACCGGGACTGGACGCACCTCTACAACGAGGACGTCATCTCGATGCCGGACAAGTGGGAGTACCCGTGGTATGCGGCGTGGGACCTCGCCTTCCACATGGTCACGTTCGCGATCATGGATCCCGACTTCGCGAAGGAGCAGCTCGCGCTGTTCCTGCGCGAGTGGTACATGCACCCGAACGGGCAGATCCCCGCCTACGAGTGGGCGTTCGGCGACGTCAACCCGCCCGTGCACGCCTGGGCGGCCTGGCGCGTCTACAAGATCGACAAGCGCGTGAGCGGCAAGGCCGACCGTGCCTTCCTCGAGCGATCGTTCCACAAGCTGCTGCTCAACTTCACCTGGTGGGTCAACCGCAAGGACCCCGAGGGCAAGAACGTCTTCCAGGGTGGCTTCCTCGGCCTGGACAACATCGGCGTGTTCGACCGCAGCGCCCCGCTGCCGACCGGCGGCTACATCACCCAGTCGGACGGCACCGCGTGGGTGGGGATGTTCTGCCTGAACATGCTCGCCATCGCCCTCGAGCTGGCCAAGGAGAACCCGGTCTACGACGACGTGGCGTCCAAGTTCTTCGAGCACTTCGCCTACATCGCGCACGCGAGCAACAACATCGCGGGCGAGGGCGTGGAGCTGTGGAACCGGGAGGACGGCTTTTTCTACGACGTCCTGCACCTCAGCGACGGCCGCATCCATCCCCTGCGCCTGCGCTCGATGGTCGGCCTCATCCCGCTGTTCGCGGTGGAGATCCTCGAGCCCGAGGTCATGAAGACCCTGCCCAAGTTCTCGCGGCGCCTGGCCTGGTTCCTGGAGAACCGGCCCGAGCTGCAGAACAACGTGGTGAAGCAATCGACGCCGGAGGGGGACGTGCGCCGGCTACTCTCGCTCATCAACGGCCCGCGGTTGGCGAGCGCGCTCCGCTACATGCTCGACGAGAACGAGTTCCTCTCCGCGTACGGCATCCGGGCCATGTCGCGCATTCACCGGGACAACCCGTACATCCTGCGCGTCGACGGTCACGAGCACCGGGTCGACTACGAGCCGGCGGAGTCGTCGACCGGCCTCTTCGGCGGCAACTCCAACTGGCGGGGTCCCATCTGGTTCCCGGTCAACTTCCTGCTCGTGGAAGCGCTGCAGAAGTTCGATCACTTCTACGGCCAGCGCTTCCAGGTCGAGTACCCGACCGGCTCCGGGAAGCTTCTCACCCTGTGGGACGTGGCGGCCGAGGTCTCCCGGCGCCTGACGCGGATCTTCCTCCGCGACGTCGACGGCCACCGGCCCGTCCACGGGTCGGCCGACAAGTTCCAGAACGACCCGCACTGGCGTGACCTGATCCTCTTCTACGAGTACTTCCACGGCGACAACGGCGCCGGCATCGGCGCCAGCCACCAGACGGGCTGGACCGGCCTGGTCGCCAAGCTCCTGCAGCAGTCCGGAGGGTAGCGGGTCGAGCACTCGTGCACGCCGCTCGCCGGACCGCGGGTCCTGTCACCGGTGTGGCCTCTGCCAGCCAGCCTCCGCACCCGCTCGCCTCAGTGGGTGTGAGGGAATTCGAGGCGCGCCACGGCTCCGCCGGGGCGCGCCGAGCGCGGGGGGGTATCGAGGAGCGTCACGGGTTCCCCGGGGCGCTCCGAGCGTGGGGACCTCCTATGGGCTCGTCAAGCATTTTTCGGAGCCCGCTCACGCCGTCTGCCGCAGATGCTGCCGCGCCATGGTCGCCAGATGGTAGGTCTCGTCGTAGGCGACCCGGCGGCGCCACAGCGCGAAAATGATCTTGAGCCACTTGGCGGCGAGCACGCGGAGGGCGTGGTGATGATGATGGCCGCGCTGGCGGCACCGATCGTAGGCGGCGCGGGCCCACTCGCTGGTCGTCAGCGAGTGCAGGGCGAACTGCTGCATGGCGTCGCGCAGGTGGGCGTTGCAGGCAAAGCGGAACCGGACGATCAGCTGCTTGCCGCTCCGGTCCGTGACCGGCACGGCGCCGGCATGGCCCTGGAGATGCTGGAAGCTCTCCCAGCGGCCGGCGGCGTCGCCGAGCTCGGCGTACAGCCGCGGCACGGTCGTCCCGCTCCGGCCGCCCGGCAGGGAGGTCGCCCACTCAGCCGCCGGCATGCGGGCGAAAAAATCGGCAATGACCTCGCGATAGGTGTCGACGGCGGCCACCGTGACGCCGAGCTGCTCGAGCCGTGCCCCCACGAGCCGCGTGTGGACCCGCACGACATGGGCCGGGACCGGCAACTGCGGGCGCTGGATCAGGGCCCACAGCTCTGTGGTCCGCTCGGCCCGGAGCCGATGCGCGCGCGCCCACCGCTGCCACGGGCGCTCCGTCAGGGGCGTCAGCGCGTCCGGCGTCGGATAGTCCCGCAGGAAGGCCTGGCCCCACCGGCTCTTGAGGTCGTCCACGACCTCCAGCGCCCGCGGGTAGTACGCCTTGAGGGCGG
>JBGPXN010000056.1:0-26433 GCA_041492755.1 Methylomirabilia bacterium
CCTTGTCGGTTTCAGACCTTGTCGGTTTCAGAGCCGGAAGTCGGAAGACGTCTTCACGCGAAGGCCGGCGCGACCTCTTCCAGGAAGCGCTTGAGCTGGCCGCGCTGGTCCCAGGACGCCAGCCGTAGCGCCATGTGGCCGAGACCGGCGTCGAAGTACGCGCGTAGCTCCTCGATGCACTGGCCCGGGCGGCCCGAGATCGTCCACGCCTGCACGAAGGCCGGCGTGAACTTCGCCGTGTAGTAGGTGTCGAGAAACGCCTTGCTCTCCTCGAGCCCGCGCGCCCGGTCCTCGGTGATGTTGATGTTGTGGTAGAGGGCCGAGCCGAGCCGGTCGGGGTCCCGTCCTTCTTCACGCGCCATCGCGCGGATCCGGCCGAACTGCTGGCCCAGCTCCCCCGGGCTCAGCTTGTTCGTCATCCAGCCGTCGGCGAAGCGGGCGACCCGGCGGAAGCCCCGCTCGACCGCCGGCGGCGCCGCGCTGGCGCCGCCCCGCCACGTAAGCGCGGTCGGATTGCTGGCGATCCAGATCGGGCAGGGATTCTGCACCGGGCGCGGCTCGATGGTGACGTCCTGGAACCGGTAGAACTCGCCCTCGTGGGTCACCGCCTTCTCGTGCAGGAGCCGGCGCATGATGACGATGCCCTCTTCGAGCCGACGGACGCGCTCGCTGGAGGCGATGCCCATCGCCGCGTGCTCACGCGCCTGGGCGGCGCCCGCTTCGTCCGGCCCGCCGAGACACACGGCGAGCCAGGCGCGCCCGCCCGACAACACGTCGAGACTCGCCCACTGGTGCGCGAGCATCACGGGGTGGCGGTGGACGAAGGTCGCCATGCACCCCACGGCCAGGCGCACACGCGAGGTGACGCCGGCGAGGGCCGCCAGCAGCGTGACGGACTCCAGCCGCGGCTTGGCCAGGAGGCTGTCGCCCGCCCACACCGCGTCGAACGCGCCGGACCGCTCGGCCTCGACCGTGATGTCGACGAGGTCGCGGGGGGTGAGCGCGCCGATGACGACGGCGCGGTTGGCGAGGACGAGGCCGAAACTGACCGCATGGGGGGCCCCGACATGGCCGCCCACACCCCCCAACTCTCGGGGCGCCCCGGCGAAGCCGTGGCGCCCCTCGATCACCGGGCCGCTCATCGGCCCTCGAACTTCGGCGGACGCTTGTCCAGGAAGGCCTGCACGCCCTCCGTGTAGTCGTGCGTGGAACGCAGCCACGCGTACGCCTTGCGTTCGAGCTCGAGCGCGGTCTCCAGCGGCGCCTCCGCCCCGCGGTTGATGACGGTCTTCAGCGTGCGCAAGGCGAGCGGCGGCCGCTCCGCCAGCTCGGTAGCCAGCGCGCTGACCGCCTGGTCGAGTCCATCGTTCGCCACCGCTTGGGTGATGAGCCCCCACGCCTCCGCCCGTTCCGCGCCGATCCGCTGTCCGGTGAGCATGAACAGCTTCGCCCGTGTCATCCCGATCAAGCGCAGCGCGCGCTGGGAGCCACCACTGCCCGGGATCATCCCCAGCCGCACCTCGGGAAACGCGAACTCCGATCGCAGGGTGGCGATGCGGAAGTCGCACGCCACCGCCAGCTCGAGGCCGGCCCCCATCGTATACCCGTCGATGGCGGCGATGACGGGCTTCCGGCAGCGCTCGGGCGCGCTGACGGTATCGCCCCATTGCTCGAGATCGGCGGGGGCGAGCGTCAGGAACTCGGCCACGTCGCCGCCGGCGCTGAACGCCTTGCCGCCCGCGCCGCGCACGACGATAACGCGGACGGCGTCGTCGCCGTCGAGATCACGGAAGATGCCGGGAAACTCCCCCCGCATGGCGACCGTCAGCGTGTTCATCTTCGGCTGGCGATCGATCCAGACCGTGGCCGTGGCCCCGCCACGCTCCACGCGCACGAACTCGCTCATGGTGTGACCTCCGTGTACTGCCCCTCGCGCAGCAGCCGGCGCAGAATCTTGCCGGAGGCCGTCTTGGGAATCTCGCGAACGAACACCACGCGCCGCGGGCGCTTGAACGAAGCGAGCGCGCCACCTGAGTCCTCGACCAGGTACGCGAGCTCCGCCGCGGCCAGCCGGAAGCTCACGGGCACGGCGACCGCGCCGATCGTCTGCGCGGCCCAGTACGTGAGCACGTGCTCGACCCGGTTGCGGAGGACGATGAGCACGCGATCGCCGCGGCCAACGCCCAGCCGCGCGAGCCCGCCGGCGACGGCATGGGCGCGGCGCGACAACGCGGACCAGTCCAGGCGGGTGGCGCCGTCCACCAGCGCTTCCGCCTGCGGCCAGCGCAGCGCCGCGCGGTCGAGGAGCCGGGCCAGCGTCATGCGGGACTCAGGCCGGGACGAGGAGGACCTTGCCCTTGTTCTTGCGGTCGAGCACGTATTGCACGGCCGCCCGCGCGTTGCTGAGCGGAAAGGTCCGGTCCACGACGGGACGCAGCTGGCCGGTGACGAGGTAGTCGAGGACGGTGCGCAGCTCGGTGATGGAGCCGAGGTTGGTGCCGATGATCTTCAAGTTCTTCGAGTACACGTGGCGGAGGTCGAGCCGCCCCCAGTGGGTGTCGTGGGAGCCGATCGTCACCAGCTTGCCGAGGCGGGTGAGCGCGTAGACGCTGCGCTCGAACGTGTCGCCGCCGATGTGCTCGACGACGACGTCCACGCCCCGCTTGCCGGTCCACGCCTTGGCCTCTTCCACGAAGTCCTGCCGGCGATAGTTGACGACGTGCTCGGCACCGAGCTCGCGCGCGAACTCGATCTTGTCATCGCTACCCACGGTGGTCATGACGCGGGCGCCCGCGAGCCGGGCGATCTGGATCGCCGCGCTGCCCACCCCGCTGCCGGCCGCCTGGACCAGGACCGTCTGACCGGGGCGGAGATCGACCTGAGCGATCAACGCGTGCCACGAGGTGAGCATCGCCAGCGGCACCGCCGCTCCCGCCTCGAAGGAAATCGCCTCCGGCAACGGCAGCACGTTGGCCGCCGGAACCTTGACGAGCTCCGCGTAGCCGCCGTCCTTGGCCGCGCCGAGGTACCCGTAACGAATACAGACGGTGCGCTCGCCCCGCAGGCAGTACTCGCACGTGCCGCAGGAGAACCCGGGAAACACGATCACGCGTTGGCCCCGGGTCACGCCCCGGACGGCGTCGCCCGTCGTTTCCACCGTGCCCGTGACTTCGCAGCCGTTGACGTGGGGCAGGCCTTCCGGCGGCGGGAACCGACCATCGAGCAGGAGCATGTCGACCTGGTTGAGCGCGCACGCCTTGACGCGGACGACGACGTCGGCCGCGGTCGGCACCGGATCCGGATACTCTCCGTAAATGATCTTGTCGGCGCCGCCGTGCTCCTTGAAGAACGCGGCTCTCATGCGCGCGCCGGCGCTCTCGTGATCGTGCGTCCGTTCATGTCCGGGCCGCCCGCGGCTCGTTCACGCCGTGGCCGTCAGCAGCTCGCCCATGCGGTTGAAGAACTGATCGGCCATCATCTTGGACACACCACCGAGCATGCGCTGACCGACGCCGGCGATGAGTCCCCCCACCTGCACGTCGGCGCTGTAGCTCACGCGGGTGCCGCCCTCGATGTCCGTGAGCGTGATCAGCGTCTCGCCGCGCACGAATCCCGGACTACCGCTGCCGTCGACGGCGAGCTTGTAGGAATCCGGCGGCTTCCTGTCGAGCAAACGCACTTTGCCTTCGAACGTCCCCTTCACGGCCGCGACGCCGATTTTCATGGTCGCTTTGAACTCGTCGTTGCCAATGGCCTCGAGCTTCTCGCACCCGGGGATCCCCTGGCGCAGCACCCCGGGATCGAGAAAGGCGTCCCACACTTTCTGGCGGGGCGCCTTGATGTCGTGAGCGCCTTCGAGTTTCATCGCAGTCCTCCTACAGTCTGAACGGCCCTGAGGCTCGCGACGATAGAGAATGCCACCGACCCTGTCAAGCGAGCGCCCGGTGGCCATTGCTACCCGGTCTGCGCGCGCACACGTCCGATGCTGATGCCGTCGATGGTATGCGCCGGCGCGGTCGTGAGGACGTCGAGACGGCCGTGTTCGAGATCGAGCCGCCGCACCACGCCGACCGCGATCGTCTCGCCGTCCACTGATTCCAGACCGGCGAGCGCCCCCTCGAGCGCGTCGCGCGCCCACGCCTTCACGGGCGCGCGCAGCCGTCGCTCCAGCTCCGTGAGCCGCGTCTCGTCCGCGGCCGTCCCGGTCACGAGCGCGACGTGATCACGCTGCCGCTCGGCCCACACCAGCACCACCTCGAGCGTCGTGGCGATGTCGGCACGCTCCGCCGGGGACAGCGGGGCGCCGCGTCCCAGCGACGGCCGTCGCAGCACGACGTGATCGAGATCGAGCGACACCGGCCGCGCGGACACAAAGTAGGCGGCCAGTGATCGTTGACGGTGGAGGCGGCGCGCCCCCGCGCTCCGGCCGCGGCGGCTGCCGAGCGCGGGTAGTCGCACCACGGCCGGACGGGGTTGCGCGGCGTACCGCGCGAGGATGTGCTCGCACTCGTCGCCTCGTTGGAGACAGAGCACGAGGTCGGCATCAGCGGCGGCGATCTTCGCCGACTTCAGCGCGCGGCCGAGACCGCCCGCCACCAGACCGCTCGTGTCGACGAGCACGCGGGCGAAGTCCTCGTGCCGCGCGCGCGCGACCATCCGACCGGTGGCCGCGATCGTGCCGCTCACGTCCTGCGCCGGCGTGCTCACGCCGACGAACGCGAGCGCGCGCACGGCGGCGGCGCTCACGGGCGCATCGGGGTCGCGGATCTCGGCGAGGCCGACGGTCCCCGGTGGACCGATCTCGGACTGCCCGAGGTCCGCGTCGACCACGGCCACGCGCTCTTCGCGGGCAAGCCGTCGAGCCAGGAGCCCGAGGAGCGTCGTCTTGCCCGCGTCGGACGCGCCGATGACGATGGTCACCCGGGCCGCGCGAACGGCGGGGAGCGCCGGCTGCCACTCGGGCGGCAGCGCAGCCGCCGGCGGATCGCCCACGACGGCGGCCGCGGCCCGGCCTCAGGCGAGGCGGCGGATCGCGGCGGCCATCCGGCTGAGACCCTCGCGAATGAGCGCGTCGCTCGTCGCGTACGACAGCCGGACGTGGTCGTCGGAACCGAAGTCGACGCCAGGGACCACGGCCACGCGTGCGTGCTCGAGCAGGAAGGCCGTCACGTCGGTCGACGTCTCCAGCGGCTCGCTCCCGGCAAGACGCCGGCCGAGCAGGCCCGATACGTTGGCGAACGCGTAGAAGGCGCCACGCGGCATGACGCAGCGGACGCCGGGCAGCGCGTTGAGTCCCTCGACGATGAGCCGCCGCCGCCGATCGAACTCGCCGGCCTGCCGGCTACGACGCGGCCGACGACCGCGGCGGGAACTTCTCGGCCAGCCCCTTCTCGACGCCGGGCGGGACCAGCCCCGACACCGACGCCCCCAGGCTGGCCACCTCTTTGATGAGCCGAGACGAGGCATAGGTGTACTTCTCGTGGGGCATCATGAACACCGTCTCGACGGCGCTGCTCAGCTTGCGGTTCATGAGCGCCATCTGGAACTCGTACTCGAAGTCCGAGACGGCGCGCAGGCCGCGTACGATACAGTCGGCCCGCTCACGCGCCACGAGGTCGATCAGGAGACCGTCGAAGGCGACGATACGGATGCTCTGGAGGTCGACGGTGGCCTCGTCGATGAGCTCGAGCCGCTTCTGTACCGTGAACAGCGGCTCCTTCGAGGGATTCGCCACCACCGCGACGATCAGCTCGTCGAAGATGCGCAGGCTGCGCTCGATGAGGTCGAGGTGCCCGTTGTGGATCGGATCGAACATGCCGGGATAAACGGCGCGCTTGCCCACGCGGATGCCCCCCTAGGACTCGGGATCGTAGTCTCCGCTGCGAAAGAAAGTCAACATGGTCTCCCCGAACCGGCGCGTCCGGTAGGCGCGCAAGGCCCCCACGGCCTCGGGCGGAGGCTGCTTGGTCAGATGCTGGAGGATCACGCGCGCCGGCGGCGGCGCCAGCCCGCCCGCTTCCACACGCTCCAGCGCCGGCGTCGAATTCAGGTCGTAGGGCGGATCCAGGAAGACGAGATCGAAGCGCGCGCCCTCGCCGGCGAGGCGCTCGAGGCCACCGGCCACCCCGGTGGGCAGCAGGCGCGTCTGCGCTCGCAAGCCGAGCGCACCGATGTTGTCCCGGAGCGCGGCCACCGCGCGCGGATCGCGCTCGACGAAGGTAGCGTGCGCGGCGCCCCGCGACAGCGCTTCGAGGCCCACCGCCCCCGCCCCCGCGTACAGATCGAGGAAGCGCGCGCCCGCGAGATACGGCATCAGCGTGTCCATGAGCGCAATGCGCACCTGATCCGCCGTCGGCCGCGTCTCCCGCCCGCGGGGGGTGACCAACCGTCGGCCCTTCAAGGTGCCGGCAATCACTCGCATTCCTCTAACCTGGACTATTCGTGCTCATCCAGCGCTCGCCAAGCCCAGTTTGCCGCGCCATCGTGCCAGCAGCTGCTCGCGCAGGCCGCGATGGACGGGGGCGCGGAGCTCGGGGTCGGTCGCGATGATGCTCTGGGCCTCGGCGCGCGCGTCCTCGAGGAGGGCGGCGTCGCGGAGCAGGTCGGCGACGCGGAACTCCGGCAGTCCCGACTGGCGCGTGCCGAAGAACTCGCCGGGGCCGCGGAGCTCGAGGTCGACCTCGGCGATGCGGAAACCGTCGTTGGTGTCGACCAGCGTCTGCAGCCGCCGCTGCGCGTCCTCGCTGGGCCGACGGCCATGGAGCAGGATGCAGTAGGACCGGAACGGCCCGCGGCCCACGCGGCCACGGAGCTGGTGGAGCTGCGAGAGACCGAAGCGCTCGGCGTGCTCGATCAGCATCACCGAGGCGTTCGGCACGTCGATGCCGACCTCGATCACCGTCGTGGAGACGAGCACGTGGATCTCCCCGGCCTTGAAGCGCGCCATCATCGCGTCTTTGTCTTCGACGCCCAGCCGGCCGTGGAGGAGCCCGATGGTGAGATCGGGGAACACGTCACGCTGAAGGTGCTGGGCCATGTCGGTGGCGGCCTTGAGGTCCATCGCCTCCGACTCCTCCACCAGCGGATAGACGATGTAGACTTGGCGCCCCTCCGCGATCTGCTCGCGCAGGAACTGGTAGATCTGCGTCCTCCGTTCGTCGGTGCGCGCCACCGTCTTCACGGGCCTCCGCCCGGGGGGGAGCTCGTCGAGCACGCTCACGTCGAGATCACCGTAGACGGTGAGCGAGAGCGTGCGCGGGATCGGCGTGGCCGTCATCACCAGCATGTCGGGCTGCTCGCCCTTGGCGCGCAGGCGCGCCCGCTGCGCGACGCCGAAGCGATGCTGCTCGTCGATCACGCACAGGCCGAGCCGCCGGAACCGCACGCCCTCCTGCACGAGGGCATGCGTGCCGATCACACACGACAGCTCGCCGGCGGCGACGGCGGCGCGCCGCGTCTCGCGCTCGCGCGCCTTCAGCGACGAGGTCAGCACCGTCACTCCGACCCCGAGCGGCCCCAGCAGCTGGCGGAGCGTCATGAAATGCTGCTCGGCCAGGATCTCGGTGGGCGCCATGATCGCCGCCTGGTAGCCGGACTCCACCGCCGTGAGCACGGCCAGGGCGGCCACGATCGTCTTGCCGGATCCGACGTCGCCCTGAAGGAGGCGGTGCATCGGAAACGGCGCCGCCATGTCGCGACGGATTTCGTCCCAGACCCTATCTTGAGCTGCCGTCAGCGTGTAGGCCAGGCCGGCGCGCAGGCCAGACACCAGCGCGCCGGGCGGTTGCATGCTGATCCCGCGCGTGCGGGTCGTCCGTGAGCGCAGGATGGCCAGGCCGAGCTGGAGGAGCAGGAAGTCGTCGAAGGCGAGACGGCGCCGCGCCGACGACGCCACCGCATCGGTCTGGGGAAAGTGCGCGTGGCGGATCGCCTCCGCGAGCGGCGGCAGACCGCGGCGCGCGCGCGCGCCGTCGGGCAACGTCTCCGTCACCTCGGCGGCGAAGCGCTCGACGATGTCATGCATGATCCGGCGCAACGGGCGTTGCAGCAATCCCTCGGTGGTCGAGTACACCGGCACCAGGCGACCGGTGTGGAGGCGCTCGTCCTCGTCGGCCTCGACGATCTCGTAGTCCGGGTTGTTCATGGTCAAGTGACCGCCGAAGCTCGACACCTTCCCGTGGATCACCACATGCTGGCCCCGCTTGAACACGCGCGACAGGTACCCGCCATGAAACCATCCCACGGTGAAGTAGCCACTGTCGTCGCGAAGGGTGACGCGGAACGGCTGCCGCGTGCGCGGCGGGGGTGGCGCGACCCCGTAAACGGTACCGCCCGAGGTTGCCGTCTGTCCGAACTGCAACGAGCGCAGCGACGTCAATCGCGTCCGGTCCTCGTGGCGGATGGGGACGAAGAACAGGGCGTCGGCGACGATGGCCAGCCCCTTCTTGGCGAGGAGGGCGGCCCGCTGCGGCCCCACGCCCTTGAGGTACTGGAGCGGAGTGTCGAGCGTCGGCGCGACGGACGGGGTGGGGGCCTTGGTTTGCCTCATGCGACGCGCTGTGTTATAAACCGAGATTGTCCCTGAAGGTCTGATTCATTCCCAAGGAGCGGTCATGGCGCAGCGGTGTGACGTTTGCGGAAAAGGCCCCAGCGTCGGTCATACGGTCAGCCACGCCCACAAGCTCACCAAGCGGCGCTGGCTACCCAACCTCGTTTCGATTCGGGCCCTCATCGCGGGTCGAGCCCAGCGCGTGCGCGTGTGCACGCATTGCCTCAAGGCGGGCAAGGTCACGAAAATCATTTGAGCACAAGCGGGAGGGGGAACTTTCCCCCTCCCGTCATGCGTTTCGAGGTGGGAGGCCGCCACCCCCCACCGTGATAACGGCACCTTCGCTACCTTACTTCTTCTTCTTCTTGGCCGCCTTCTTCTTCGCCATTGAGGATCTCACCTCCTCCCGTTGGTGAAGTAGTCGCCGCTATCGAAGCCGTCCTACTTCTTTTTCTTCTTGGCCGCCTTCTTCTTCGCCATGGATGAATCACCTCCCTTCCTGACGCGTGGTCAGAATCCCATCGCCTCGCGCCGGAGATGCTCCGCCTGCTCGGCGCCCCGGCGCTCGTAGTGGACGAGGTCGACGTAGAGCTGTGGCAGCGACACCACCGCGAGGCCACCCTTTTCCAGCATTCCGTGGAAAACACCCGGGTCGTACGGGAGCAGCAGGTGCAGCGCGCCTTCCGCCTCCGTGGCCGGGCGCAATCCCAGCGCGGCCGCCACCGACTTCGGGTCGCCTTCGAGATAGCAATGGATGGCCGGCGTGCGCAGATTGGGCCCGACCAGCGACAATCCGGCGTTGAGCGTGAACCCGTAGCGCCGCCCCTCCGCCACCGCCGCCCGCGCAATCTCGGCCATGAACTTGCGGCCGATGCGCTCGGGCGCGAAGAAGGACGCGACCTCGTTCTCGCGATACGTGTAGGACTCGGCCCAGCCCTCGAGGAGATCGGCCGGCTTGGCGAGGTGGATGCGCTGAGTATCGTCGCGGTCGACCCAGCTCAGGTCCACCAGGCGCTTCACCACGTTGTGGGCGTGCCCAAGACTGACCTGGGCCGCCTTCGCCAGCTCTTCGAGCCGCCAGGTTCGAGCCACATCGGTGAGCAAGACCCGGACGACGCGGGTCGCGCGCGGGGCGAAGAGTGAGCGGAGCGGCCGGGTCGAGGGCCGGTCGTTCCGCTTGCCTTCCTTCTCGATGAGGACGTTCCCGAACGCCAGGTAGCAGTTGCCAGCCAGGTCGACGTAGCCCAGGTTGTTGTTCTTGAGCAGCCGGGCGCTTTGTGGGCCGATGTAGACCGCCGCCGCCAGCGGGTAGGCATCCGGCATCTCGCGACGGATCTCACCCAGGCGAGTGATAGCCGCGCGGATCTGTCGCGGTTGGCCCAGCGAGCAGACCTCAACGACCATCGCATGCTCCTGCTCGCCGAGGCGAAACTTCACCAAGCCCGCGGTCTGGTTGCCGGTTCGGACGACGGACGACTCGACCCAGCCTTTCGCTTTCGGGAAGAGCTCCCGAAGCCGCTGTGCGGCCTGCCGATGAATGTCCGCGGATTTGAGCATGTTTCGCTTGCTCCGGCTCTTTCAGCATCTGCTGAAACCATAAGAACTAATGAAAGTCCCTGTCAAGTAAAAACTTGCAATCCCTTACTAGAACAATGTCGAAGTGGACCTTACAGCGGCCCCCCGTGAAGAGAAATGCTCGCGCGGAGGGCAGCGAGCGAGTGGCAGGCACGGGGTGTTCGCCGCGCGCGGACCCCACGCGTAGGGCAGGCGGGCCCCGAACGGGTGCGGCGCCTACACCCTGACAACGGCGCCGAACGCGCGCATGCGAGAGGCCCGGCGCGAGTGGATGGGAGAGAATCGCGGCGATGGCGCGTGCGCGTTTCGATCTCGTGATGTGGCCTTCGGCTTCTGTCGGATGACGCCGGCGGAGCGCCTGCGTCACGCGGCCGGTGGCGTGTTCGCGTCGATGGAGCGCCTGCCCGCCCTGCTGGCGGGGGACCGTTGACCTGCGCGGTACGAGCCGCGGATCGCCTACCGGCGAGTCGGTCCGTCAGCGTTCGGGCTCGTCTCCGTCTTCGATGCGGTGCATCGTCTCGTCATCGAGGCCGAAGTAATGCCCGAGCTCGTGCATGACCGTGTCGCGCACGATCTCCGCCATCTCCTCCTCGTCTTCACAGTCCTCCTCGATCGGCCCCCGGTAGATCGTCACCGTGTCGGGCAACACGTTCCCGTACTGCGAGTCCCGATGCGTGATGTCGACGCCGCGGTAGAGCCCGTACAGCGTATCCGGCGGCTCGATCCCCATCTCCTCCAGGGTTTCGTCATCCGCCCAGTCCTCCACCACCACCACGATGTTCGCCAGCTGCTCCTTGAACCGCCGCGGCAACTTCCGCAACGCCCGCTCCACGAGCGCCTCGAACTGCCGCCGGGTCATCGAGAACTGGCCAGCCGCCAACGCCGCGCCCAGCCCAACAAGGCAGCCCGTGAGGCGGCCGTTCCCCAACGCCGCGCGCGCCGCCACGAGGCGAACGGTGCGGCGCCGAGTCGCCAACATCGCGCGCAGCGCGACGAGGCAAGGCGTGCGGTAGCCGCCGCCGCGGCCGGCGAGGCTCGGTGGTGGAGAGGCCTCACGAGACCCGTTTCCCGGCGAGGACAATGCGAGAGCCGCGCGTCAGATGGAGCCCAGCCACAGCGGGCGGCGCGAACGCACACCTCGTGGTCGCGTGAGGCCTCTCCACCACCGAGCCTCGCCGGGGGATGGTGAGGGACAACCGCAGGCTACAGCCCGCGGACGCGCTCGACGTTGATGACGTCAGGAACGTCGCGGATGGCGCCCATGATGCCTTGCAGCTGCTGCAGGTCGGCGACTTCGACCACGAAGTTGTTGATGCCCCGGCGATCGTCGGTGACGGTGACTTCGGCCTTGGTGATGTTGCCATTCTGCGAGGAGATGGCGCCGGTGATCTCCGACAGGAGGCCGGGGCGGTCCTTGCCAATGTAGACGGCGATGCGCACGGGGCGGGTGGCGGGCTCGTCCACGTCCCACTCGACGTTGATGAGACGCTCGCGGTCCAGCACGCTCTTGGCCACGGTCAGGCAGTCGCGGGCGTGCACGGTGAGCCCACGGCCGCGCGTGATGAAGCCGACGATCTGATCGCCGGGGAGCGGGTTGCAGCATTTGGCGAAACGGACGAGCAGGTCGTCGACACCGCGGATCCTGACCCCCTGCTCGGCCTTGGGGCGCGTCGCGGCCGCCGACGATCGCGGGCGCTCGGCGGGTTCGAGGAGACCACCGGGAACCAGCTTGTTCAGGAGCTGGTGGACCGAGCTGCGCCCGTACCCGATGGAGGCGAGCATATCGTCCACCGTCGAAAATCCAGAATCGGCGACGATCTTCTTCAACTCGTCACCACCGAGCAGCGCGGTGGGATTCAGGCGGTATTTCTTCGCCTCGCGCTCGAACATCTCCCGTCCGAGCTCGATGGACCGCGCGCGCTCCTCGACCTTGAGCCACTGATTGATCTTCGCGCGCGCGCGCGTCGACTTGACGAACTTGAGCCAGTCGCGGCTCGGGTGCTGGTTGGGCGAGGTGACGATCTCGACGATGTCGCCCTGGTGCAAGACGTAGCGCAGCGGCACCAGCTTGCCGTTGACCTTGGCGCCCACGCAGTGCTCACCGACCTTGGTGTGCACGCCGTAGGCGAAATCGATCGGCGTCGAGCCCTCGGGCAGCGCCTTGACGTCGCCCTTGGGGGTGAAGACGTAGACCTCGTCGGGAAACAGGTCGACCCGGACCGTGTCCAGGAACTCGCGGGGGTCCTTCAGCTCCTGCTGCGTCTCCATGAGCTGGCGCAGCCACAGGAGCGACTCGTCGAACTTGTCCTTGCCGCTCCGCTTCTCCTTGTAGAGGTAGTGGGCGGCGATGCCTTCCTCTGCGATGCGATGCATCTCCCACGTCCGGATCTGAATCTCCACCGGGTCGCCCTTGGGGCCGATGACCGTCGTGTGGAGCGACTGGTACATGTTGACCTTGGGCATCGCGATGAAGTCTTTGAAGCGGCCGGGCACGGGCTTCCACAGCGAGTGGATGACGCCGAGCGCGCCGTAGCAGTCGCGCACGCTGCTCGTGATGACGCGGACGGCCGTGAGGTCGTAGATCTCGTCGAACTCGCGGCCCTGGTCGTGCATCTTCGTCCAGATCGAGTAGAAGTGCTTGGGCCGGCCTCGGATCTGCGCCTCGATCCCCACCTCGGCGAGCTTCGTGTCGATGATGGCGATGACGTGATTGATGTCGGCCTCGCGCTCGAGGCGGCGCTTGGCCACCCGGCGCTGCAGATCGACGTAGGCGTCGGGATGAAGGGTGCGGAGCCCCAGGTCCTCGAGCTCCGCCTTGACCTTCGCCATCCCGAGGCGGTGGGCGAGCGGAGCGTAGATGTCGAGCGTCTCCTGGGCGATCTTGCGTGCCTTGTCGCCCGGCAGGTAATCGAGCGTCCGCATGTTGTGCAGCCGGTCGGCGAGCTTGATCATGATGACGCGCAGATCCCGCGCCATCGCCACCAGCATCTTGCGGAAGTTCTCGGCCTGCCGCTCCTCGCGCGAGGAGAAGGCGAGCTTGCTCAGCTTGGTGACGCCATCGACGAGCTCCGCGATCTCCTTGCCGAACTGGCGCTCGAGGTCTTCCTTGGTGGCGTTCGTGTCCTCGAGCACGTCGTGCAGGAGCCCGGCCGTGACGGTGGTGACGTCCATCTTGAAGGCGACGAGCAGGTGGGCGACCTCGAGGGGGTGCGACAGGTACGGCTCACCGGAGGCGCGCTGCTGGCCCTGGTGGGAGGCGGCAGAGTACTCGTAGGCCCGGGCGAGCACGTCCAGCTCGGCGCCGGGTTGGTACTTGGGGATCTCCTCCAGCAGGGTCTGCAGTTCGACCACGCAGCGAAAGCCTCCGGCTAATTAGGCGATTTTACGCCCGAATCAGGCCTTGGCGACGGCTTTTTTGGGCCGGCGAATCCGTCCCTCCACGTAGGTCGTCCAGTCGACGATGAGGGCGCCCGCGATGTAGACCGTCGAGTACGTGCCGGTGACGACGCCCACGAACAGCGCGAACGCGAAGTCCTCCAGCACCTTGCCACCGAAGAAGAGGAGGATGGCGGTGGAGAAGAACACGGTGAGCGCGGTCAGGATCGTTCGCGACAGCGTCTGGTTGATCGCCATGTTGATCTGCTGAGCGAACGTCAGCCCCCGCTGCGAGCCGAACTTGCCGCGGTTCTCGCGGATCCGGTCGTAGGCCACGATGGTGTCGTTCACCGAGTAGCCGATGATGGTGAGGATCGCTGCGAGGACGGGCAGCGAGAAGTCGCGATTGGTGAGCGACAGCGCGCCCAGCGACACGAGCACGTCGTGTACCACCGCCGCGATGGCCGCCACGCCGCCCTTGAGGTCGAAGCGGATGGCGATGTAGATCAGGATGCCCACCATCCCGGCCAGAACCGCCCACAACGCCTGGATCTGGAGATCACGGCCGACCTGCGGCCCCACGAACTCCACCCGGCGGATCTCGAACTTGCCGAGTGTCGTTTCGCCGGCGAGCGCATCTTGCACCCGCTTGGAGACGTCCTCAGCCGTGGTGGCCGTCAGCGGGAGACGGATGATGAACTCCCGCGGATCGCCAAACTCCTGGATCACGCTCTCCCCGAGGCCGATCCGGGCCAAGCCACTTCGGATCCGCTCGATGGCCGGCGGCTGCTCGAAGCGCACCTGGACGAGCGTGCCGCCGGCGAAGTCGATGTCGTAGCGGAGACCGCCCTTGGCGATGAGCGACGTGAGCCCGATGGCGATGAAGATCACCGACATCACGTAGGCCCATTTGCGCTTGCCGACGAAGTCGTAGTTGGGGGTGCGGAACAGCTCGATCATATCGAGACCGTCTGCAGCCGGCGACGGCCCATGTAGACGACGTCGAAGAGCAAGCGCGTGAAGAAGACGGCGGTGAAGAGGCTGGCGGTAAGGCCGACGAAGAGCGACACCGCGAAGCCCTTCACGGGACCGGTGCCGAAATTGTAGAGGATGGCGGCCGTCACCAGCACCGTCACGTGGGTGTCGATGATGGTACGGAAGGCGCGGTTAAACCCCGCCTCGATCGCGGAGCGCGGCGTCTTGCCCACGCGCAACTCCTCCCGGATGCGCTCGAAGATGAGCACGTTGGTGTCGACGGCCATGCCGACGGTCAGGGCGATGCCGGCCAGGCCCGGCAGCGTGAGGGTGGCGCCGAAGGCGGCCATGGCCGCGAGCAGGATCAGGAGGTTCAGGATGAGGGCCACGTCGGCGATCAGCCCCGACAGCCGGTAGTAGAACACCATGAAGGCGAACACGATGGCGGTGGACGCGACGATCGCGATGACGCCCTGGCGGACGGAGTCGGCGCCCAGCGACGGGCCGACGGTCCGCTCCTCCAGGATCGTCACTGGCGCGGGCAACGCGCCCGCGCGCAGGACGATCGCCAGATCGCGGGCGTCCTCGATGGTGAACGTCCCGGTGATCACCGCGCGGCCGCCCGGAATGCGCTCGTTGATGCGGGGCGCGGAGTAGACATTGCCGTCGAGAATAATCGCCAGCTGGCGTCCGACGTTCTGTTCGGTGACCTCGCCGAAGACCCGGGTTCCGACCGGGTTGAACTCGATGGAGACCTGCCAGTTCCCGGGCGAGTTCGGGTCGGCCTGGACCTCCGCCCGGTTCAGCTCCGCGCCCGTGAGCAGCGTCCGCTTCTGCACGACGTACGGCACCTTGCGCTCGGTCTTGGTGTCCTTGTCGACCCGCCGCTGGTAGAGAACCGTCGAGCCCTCGGGCAACCGCCCGGCCAGCGCGTCCTCCACCGACGTCCGCTCGTCGAGCAGGCGAAACTCCAGCAGGGCCGTCTTGCCGATGAGGTTCTTGGCCCTTTGCGGATCTTGCAACCCCGGGAGCTGGATGAGGACGCGGTCGTTGCCCTGCCGGGTGATGGTCGCCTCGGCCACGCCGAACTGGTCGACGCGGTTGCGGATCGTCTCCACCGCCTGGCGCACGGCGAGGTCGCGCAGGCGCTCGACCTCGCGCGGCGCCAGCGTGAGCGTGAAGCGGCCGGCCGCCTGGTCCTCCTGCTTGCGCTCGAAGGAGCCGAACTCGTTCGCCACCGTCAGCGCATCGTTCCAGCTCTGGGGTGAGGCAAGCTGCACGGTGAAGCCCGCCGGTCCCTCGCGCGTGAGGCCGCGCGCGGCGATGCCTTTGCGCTCCAGCGCGGCCTTGAAATCCTCGGCGGCGCGGTCGGTCTGGGCGGCGATGGCCTTGTCGGCTTCCACGCCGAGGACGAGGTGGATGCCACCCTGGAGGTCGAGGCCCAGGTTGATCGTCTTGCCCGGCGGATACAGATACCAGATCGACCCCACCACGACGATCAGGACGAGGGCGGTCCGGACCCAGAGCCGTCTAGGCATCCTTGTCGCCCTGGCCCTCGACGACGATCCGGCCGATGGCCGGCCGGTCGAACTCCATCTTGACCTGATCGGCCACGCGAAGGGTCACGGTGTGCTCGGACAGCCCGGTGACGGTGCCGTGCAGTCCGCCGGTCGTCACCACCCGGTCGCCCTTCTTGATGGCGCGCAGCATGTCTTCGCGATCGCGCTTCGTCTTCTGCTGCGGCCGGATCATGAGGAAGTAGAAGATGGCGAAGATGGCGACGAAGAAGACGACCTGCGTCATCAGCGCGCCCGTGCCGCCACCGCCCGGCGGAAAAGCGCCCGCGAGCACGACGTCGGCAGCATGGGCGGCGATCATGGAAGCGCTGACCTCCTGTCGAAATTATCGAGGGCCGGGGGAGACGTCATCAGGGACGACCTCGGATGGTACTGCATAACGTGCGAGAAACCCAGCGCGAAATGCCGCAAAGTCGCCTCGTGCGATCGCGTCCCGCATCGCCGCCATGAGCCCGAGGAAGAAGTGGAGGTTGTGCACCGTGAAGAGCCGGTACGCGAGCAGCTCCTCGGCCATGAACAGGTGGCGCAGGTAGGCGCGCGTGAAGCGCCGGCACGCGTAGCACGCGCAGTCCTCCTGGAGTGGGCGCGCGTCGCGCCGGTAGCGCGCCTGCTTGATCGTGACGGGTCCGTCCGCGGTGAAGCACTGCCCGTTCCGCGCGTTGCGCGTGGGCAGCACGCAGTCGAAGAGGTCGACGCCGCGCGCGACCGCCTCCACCAGGTCCTCCGGCTTGCCCACGCCCATGAGATAGCGTGGCTGTGTCGCGGGCAGCCGCGTCGCCACCGCCTCGGTGAGGTCGTACATGACGGGCTTGGGTTCGCCGACCGCCATCCCGCCGATCGCGTAGCCATCGAAGCCGAGCCCGACCACGGCCGCGGCTGCCCGCTCGCGCAGATCGGCCCACGTGCCGCCCTGAACGATGCCGAAGAGCGCCTGTCCGCCCGGACCTCGGGCGTGCGCCGCCTTGGCGCGCTCCGCCCAGCGCATCGTGAGCTCCAGCGAGCGCGCGGCGGTGGCGTGATCGGCCGGATTGGCCAGACATTCGTCGAGCGGATGGATGACGTCGGAGCCGAGCGCCTGCTGGACCTCGATGGACAGCTCGGGCGACAGAAAATGCGTGGAGCCATCCTGCGGCGACCGGAACTCTACGCCGGCCTCGCTGATCTTGCGAAGCCGCGCGAGGCTGAAGACCTGGAAGCCGCCGGAGTCGGTCAGGATCGGGCCGTCCCACGCCATGAAGCGGTGAAGCCCGCCGAGCTCCCGGACGAGCTCGTGTCCGGGCCGCAGCATGAGGTGGTACGTGTTCGCGAGCACGATCTGGACGCCCGCCTCGCGCAGCTCGTCGGGCGTCACGCTCCTGACCGTCCCCAGCGTGCCGACCGGCATGAACGTCGGCGTGTCGACCACGCCGCGGGCCGTGTGCAAACGCCCGCGGCGGGCGGCGCCGTCGGAACGGAGCAGCTCGAACTTCACGCGGCCACGGGATGGATCATGCCCTCAACGTCGAGCCACGCGCAGCGTCGCGTCATACGATCAGCGTCGCGTCGCCGTACGAGTAGAACCGATAGCCGGCGTGGACGGCATGCGCGTACGCCTTGTGCACGAGCTCGCGCCCGGCGAACGCGGCCACCAGCACGAGGAGCGACGAGCGCGGCAGGTGAAAGTTGGTGAGCAGCGCGTCCACGACCTGAAAGGAGTGACCCGGCATGATGTAAAGGTCCACCGTGCCGGATCGCGGCTCCACCCGCCCGCCGACGACGGCGCCCTCGAGCGCCCGCGTGGTGGTGGTGCCGACCGCGACGATGCGACGCCCGGCGCGCTTCGCCGCATTCACGGCGTCGGCCACCGCAGGCGAAATCGTGACACGCTCGGGTCCCAGGACGTGTTCGCGCACATCGGCGGCCTTGATCGGCCGGAACGTGGCCGGCCCCACGTGCAGCGTCACCGCGTGCACCTCGACGCCGCGACCGCGCAGTGCGTCCAGCATCGCGGGGCTGAAGTGCAGACCTGCCGTCGGCGCCGCGACTGAGCCGGGCGGGCCGGCATAGACGGTCTGATACCGCTCGCGGTCCTCCGGCGCCGGCGCGGCGAAGTGTGCGATGTACGGTGGCAGCGGCGGCAGTCCGTGGCGCTCCATGAGATCGAGAACGGTGCCGTCGAGGCGCTCGATCTCACGCAATCCATCCTCGGCCACGGCGACGACCGACAGCCGCGCCCCCCCGCCGGCTTCGATGAGCGCGCGCGGTCGGAATCGCCTACCCGGTCGCACCAGTGCCCGCCAGCGCGTGTCGGTCACGGGCTCGACGAAGAGCAGTTCCACCGCGCGCCCGCCGGCATCGCGGCCCAGGATCCGCGCCGGAAGCACGCGCGAATCGTTCACGACGAGGCAGTCACCTCGACGGAGCAAGTCGGGCAAGTCGGCGAAGCCGTGATCGGAAAGCGCGCCGCGGGCACGGTTGATCACGAGTAGTCGCGCAGCGTCCCGGATGGCCGCCGGATGCTGGGCGATCGCGGAGGCAGGCAGCGAGTAGTCGAAGTCTTCGAGCCGCACCGCCGGTCAGTGTACCTGACGCCTCTCGTCCCGACCGGGCGCGCCGCCACGCCAGCCCGGTCGGCGCCCGGCGCGGCAATGCGGCACGACGGCGGGACCGAAGCCCGGGCCATGCTGTGCCCGCCACCACCCAGCGCTACCAACTGCAACTGGACCGCCGCAAACGGACTCGGCACGTCGGGCGTGATCAATGAGGCGCTCGCCGCCTACCGGCAGCGTCGAAAATGACCGAGGTGCCCAGCGGGTCAACCGATCTTGGAGCCCGGCGTAACGGGCTGATCGGGACGGAGTAGGATCACCTCGCCCGCCTCGTTGGACGCTCACGGGTCGCGGCTGACGGGCGGGATCAGCGCCGAGTCAGGACCGGGCTGAGCGTTCCGAAAACGGCACCCGGATAGTAGTACTCGAGGATCTGACGCGCGCGGTAGCCCTGCTCCGCCATGCCCTTGCTGCCCCACTGACACATGCCGACCCCGTGGCCGTAGCCGCGGCCGGCGAACCGCGCCGTCTGCCCGTCCACGGCGACGGCGAAGAGCGTGCTCTTGAGCACGTCGTAGCCGACGATGCGACGAAAATCGTTGCCGCGCAGCCGCACGGTGCCGCGCGTCCCGGTCACGGTGACGACGGTCGCGCGCAGCGATCGCGTCCGCTCGGACACCTGGATGGCCGTCACCGTCCCGACGGCGGTGGCGTTCCGGCGCAGCAGCTCGGACAGGTCGGCGAGCTTCACGTCGAGGTTCCAGTAGAAGTGCGGAGAGCCGGCGGAGAACGGGCAGACGACGGGACGGAGCGCGGGGAGATTGCGCGCCGCGAAGACCAGGCGTGGATCCTCGGTGTAGCCGCCGCTCTCGGTGTGATAGAAAGCCGGGAACAGCTCGCCTTCCCAGAACAGCACCTGGCCGTGTGTTTCCTGCACGGCGGTCCAGGCCGGCGAAGACGCCGGCACGAGGCCGGCGTACTGCTGGTGCGCGGTGGACGCCACCAGGTGGTACGGCTTGCCGGCGTTGAGGGTGCGATGGTAGGCGGCGTACGTGCGGGCGACGATGGCCTGGGCGCGGAGCGCCTCCTGCGGCCAGCGGTCACTGCTCTCGGCCCGGAGCACGCCGACCAGGTAGTCTTCCAGCGGCAGCTCGTTGACGATGGCCATCGCGTCGCCGTTGCGCACGAGCTCGATGACGCCGGGATAGTCGCGGCCGTTGACCCGGATCGCGCGCTCCCCGCGGAGGCGAAAGCCGGCGGCGCGCCGGCCGTCGATCTCGATCGCGCCATTGGCGGCGACCGCGCGCACGGCGTCCGTGCGCCACGGCTGACGCACGCACCCCGCACACCCCCCGAGCTCGACGACCGCGAGGCCGACGCCACGCAGCTCGGCCGACCGCGTGTTCTCCACGACCGCGACGCGGATGAGACCGGAGGCAGCGGCGGGGGAAACGGTTCCCAGGAGGACGGCGAGGGCGGCGAGGATCAGGCGAGCGGCGATCAGCGCCGCCCGAGCAACCACACCAGAAGGCTCAGCACCACGCTGACGAGCAGGCTGGTGGCAAGCGGGAAGTAGAAGCGCCAATTCCCCCGCTCGACGTAGACGTCGCCGGGTAGGCGGCCGAGCCACGGCACCCGCCCCACCAGCAGAAGCACGACTCCCACCAGCGTGACCAGGATCCCGACGGTGATCACGAGCTTCGCGATGTCCGTCATCCCTCGCGTCCGTCACTGGAAGAGCCCGGTCTGGCCCCCCGGCGTGCCGGTCGAAGCCGCCGGCGTGCGTCCGAGGTGCAGGAAGGCCTCGCGCGTCACGCGCCGGCCGGCCGGCGTGCGCACCACGAACCCGATCTTGAGCAAGTACGGTTCCACCAGCTCGACGAGCGACTCCGCCTCGTCGTTGATCGTGGCCGCCACCGCTTCGATACCCACGGGCCCGCCGCCGTAGTGATCGATGACGGCCGTGAGGAACCGGCGGTCGAGCCGGTCGAGGCCGCGCGTGTCCACGCCTTCACGGTCGAGCGCGTCCCGGGCGATCTCGCGGGTGATCCGCCCGTCGCCCTTCACCTGCGCGTAGTCGCGGACGCGGCGCAGCAAGCGGTTCACGATGCGTGGCGTGCCCCGCGCGCGCCGCGCGATCTCCACCGCCCCCGCATCGTCCATGACCGCGTCGAGGATGGACGCCGAGCGCGTGACGATCCGCGCCAGCTCGGGCTCCGCGTAGAAATCCAGGTGGTGAAAGATGCCGAAGCGCTCGCGCAGCGGGGCCGACAGCATGCCGGGCCGGGTGGTGGCGGCGACGAGGGTGAACTTCTTGAGCTTGTACTGCAAGGACCGCGCGTTCATCCCGCGGTCCATCACGAAGTGGACGGTGAAGTCCTCCATCGCCGGGTACAACAGCTCCTCCACCACCCGCGGCAGCCGGTGCACCTCGTCGATGAAGAGCACGTCGTCCTCGCTCAGGTTCGTGAGAATACCCATCAGATCGGCGCCGCGCTCGATGGCCGGGCCGGAGGTCGTGACGAGGTTCGTCGTCATCTCGTTGGCGATGACGCCGGCCAGCGTCGTCTTGCCGAGTCCCGGCGGGCCATAAAGCAACACGTGATCCACGCATTCGCCGCGGAGTCGGGCCGCCTCCACCGACACGCGCAGGCTCGCCACCGCTTCTTCCTGGCCGACGTATTCCGCGAACGATCGCGGCCGGAGCTGGCGCTCGAACTGCGCCTCTTCCGGGGCGGCCGTGTGTCCCGTGATCGGGCCTTCGTCCGCCGGCGTCACGGCTTTGCGCTCCGGTAGATCTCGTCGAACAGCGCCTCGGCCGTGTCGAGCTCGGGCCGGCGCTTGAAGGCATCCGCGATGAGCTGCGACGCCTCGCTCGGGCGGTGGCCGAGCTGCTTGACGAGCACCTCCCACACCATCTCGCGGAGTGCCTCCGGGCCCGGCGCGCTCACCGTCGGCGACACCACCGCGGCCGGGACGGCACCGTCGCGGGCGAGGGCGAACTTGGAGACCTTTCCCTGCAACTGGGCCACCATGTTCTTCGCCTTCTGGGGTCCGATGCCGGGGAGCGAGCGCAGATACTTCTCGTCCTGACGCGCGATGGCCGCCGCGATCTCCCCCACGCTCGTGGCCAGCGAGCGCGCGGCCACCATCGGCCCCATGTCCTTCACCGTGATGAGCTTCTCGAAGAACTCGCGGTCGAGCTCGGACGTGAAGCCGATGAGCACGGGCCGGGGCTGGTCCCGAGTGGCGTGGTAGTAGGTCACCAGCACCACCTCGTCGGCCTTGTCTCCATCGCCCGCGGTCAGCTCGGACAATTGCCGCATGGCCACCGGCGGCACGAACACCTCGTAGCCGATGCCGCCACACTCGAGCACGATCCGATCGTCGAGCCGGCGCCGCAGCCGGCCACGTAGCGACGAGATCATCGACGCATCCGGAGCAGGCCGGTGACCGCCAGCGCGAGCGCGTCGGCGACGTGCGAGGGATGCGGCGTGTCCGGCAGGCCGAGCAGGCGCTGCACGCAACGGGCAACCTGCTCCTTGCCGGCGCGCCCGTTGGCCGTCACCACGCGCTTGACCTCGGCGGGCGCGAGCGAGACCACGGGAACACGGCCTTGCCGGGCGGCGAGGCAGATCACGCCGCGGGCGTGGGCCATCAGGAGCGCGGTGCGCGGAAACGCGTACTCGGTGTAGAGGTCTTCGAGGATCATGGCCGCCGGCTGATGCGTGTTCACCAGGCGCGCCAGCCCTTCGTGCAGGACGTGCAGCCGTTCTTCGAGAGACAGGGTCGGGCTCGTCTCGATGGTGCCCCAGTCGGTGGCAGCGAACCGACTGCCGGCCGATTCGACCAGCCCATAGCCGGTGGCGACGAGGCCGGGGTCGACGCCGAGAATGCGGGCGCCGGAGGCGGGAACCTCAGGCAGCCGAGATGGCCTCGATGACCTCGTCGGGGATGTCGTAGTTCGCGTTGACCGCCTGGACGTCGTCCAGCTCCTCGAGCGCCTCTACCAACCGCAAGACCTGAGGCGCGTCCTTACCCTCCACCCGCACCGTGGACTGGGGGACGAACGTCACCTCTGCCTCGAGCACGGGGACGCGCTTGGTGGCCAGCGCGCTCCGCACCGCGTCCATTTCAGCAGGCGTGGTCGTGATCTCGAAAGCTTTTTCGACCCGCCGCATGTCGGTGGCGCCCGCCTCGAGCGCGACGCCGAGCACATCGTCCTCGCTCACTTTCTCGGCGTCCACCAGAATGACGCCCTTGCGCTCGAACATCCAGGCGACCGAGCCCGACGCGCCCATGTTGCCGCCGTGCTTCTCGAAGACGTGCCGGATCTCGGGGGCGGTGCGGTTGCGGTTGTCGGTGAGCACCTGGATCAGGAGGGCGACCCCACCGGGCGCGTAGCCCTCGTAGGTGATCTCTTCGTAGGACTCTCCGGGCAGCTCACCCGTGCCCTTCTGGATCGCGCGCTTGATGTTCTCTTGCGGCATGTTCGCTTCCTTGGCCGACTCCATCGCCGCCTTCAGGCGCATGTTGGCCTTGGCGTCACCGCCGCCATTGCGCGCGGCCACGGTGATCTCGCGCAGGATCTTCGAGAAGAGCTTCCCGCGCTGGACGTCCGTCTTGCCCTTCTTCCGCTTGATCTGCGACCATCGCGAATGCCCTGACATCGCCTATCCCCCCTCGCCCGTGATCGTCGCCCGCAACCGCTTCACCCGTTCCAGCCTGGCCTCGCGACGCCCCAGCGCCGCACCTCGCCCGGCGTTTGCGGGGTAAACGTCGGGCATGGCTGCGGATGCAAGCGTCCGCGGTCGGCGCCCAGGTGGACGTACACCTGGAACGCCGTGCACGCATGCCGCACCTCTCCGGTGGACGGGACTTCCGCCAGGACCTTGACCCCCACCTCGAGGGACGAGGTGCCCACGTGGTTGAGCCCGGCCTTGAAGGTCACCACCTCGTGCGTGTAGATCGGCGAATGATCCACTGCACCATCCGGCCACCGTGGATCTGTCCGGGCGCCCCGGCATACTCGGGGAACACCCAGTGGATCATCTCGACCGCGGTGTCTGCAATCGATGGCATTCCCACACCTGACGGACGAACGCCCCGCTGCGCGCTGGGGCTCGGCCTCTTTTAACATGGTCACTTCATGATTGCCAGCCTCCTCCTCCTCGCGACCCTCACCACCGCGCCGGCGGTGGCGGACCCACCCTGCCTCGACGCCGATCGCATGGCGTTCGTGCCGGCCGGCCGGTTCTGGATGGGAAGCGACCGCACCGAGCGCACGCTCGCCGCCAGCCTGGCGGCGCGGGCCGACTGGCTCCGGGCCGAGCGCCCACGCCAGCGCCTCAGCCTGCCGGCGTACTGCATCGATCGCTTTCTCGTCACCCACGCCGAGTACGCCGCCTTCGTCACGGCCACCCGCCATCCCCGGCCCGCGGCGGGTCCCGGCCCCTCGCTCCGCCCCGACCGCAAGCCCGAGGAGTCCGATCAACAGATTGCGCGGTACCTGTGGCACCGCGGCGAGCCGCCGGACAGCCGGAGCCAGCACCCCGTCGTGCTCGTCCGCGCCGCCGACGCCGAGGCGTACTGCCGGTGGCGGCACTTCTCCTTTCGCCTTCCGACGGAAGCGCAGTGGGAGCGCGCCGCGCGGGGTGATGGCGGCTGGGTGTTTCCGTGGGGCAACCGCTGGTCGGCGAATCGGCTCAACAGCGCCGGCGGCGGCCACCGCGGCACCACGGCGATCGACCGGTACCCGGCGGGCGCGAGCTTCCACGGAATGTTCGACGCCGTCGGCAACGTCTATCAATGGACGGCGACCGCGCTCGACGCCAATCGCCGGGTGGTCAAGGGCTGCGCGTGGGACGACCCGCCCGGCGCGTGCCGCCCTGCCCGCCGACTCGCCCGCGACTCCGACAGCCCCGACATCCTGCTGGGCTTTCGCTGCGCGGCCCCGCCCGCCGACCCGTAAGCTCCCGGCCGGCGAGCCGCGGACGGCAGCACAGCGCTTCAGCTCGCTTGACCGCGCTTGGGGGCGGCACTACTCTCCCCACCGCACGGCGCACGATATCCGCGAGTCCCGGGCCGGGGAAAACCCGACGACGACTTGGCGATTCGTGAGCCGCGGTGAACGACCCATCGCGGAAAACGCGGCCGAGGTGACTCAGTCGGCCCACGTTCGTGACCGCCGGTTGGACGGCGCTCAAAGGAGGATCGGAATGGGGGACACGTCACAGCTCAGCCGCCGTGAGCTCTTGAAGCTGGGTGGTATCGGCGTCGCAGGCGGTGTCGTCGGCGTCCACGTTCTATCCGCCCCGGCCGAGGCGCAGACGCCGAAGCGCGGCGGGATCTTCCGCATCCGCGGCGAGGATCCGCTCGGCTTCGATCCGCAGCAGACGACGTCCTTCAAGACGATGGTGAACCTGTCGTTCACCCACAGCCGGCTCCTGAAGGTGAAGGCCGGCTCGGCGGTCCGTGCGGGCACGACCCCGCTCGAGGGCGACCTCGCCGAGTCGTGGACGCAGCCGAACGAGACGACCTATGTCTTCAAGCTCCGTCGGGGCGTGCGCTGGCACCCGAAGCCGCCCGTCAACGGCCGCGAGCTGACGGCGGAGGACATCAAGTACACGTACGACAGGTTTCTCACGGTCAAGGGCAACAACAACCGCGGCGTCCTCGAGCAGATCGACAGGATCGACGCCATCGACCGTCATACCGTCCGCTTCACGCTCAAGGAGCCGCACGCCTGGTTCCTCGACAACCTGGCCTCGACCTCGACCTGGGTGATCGCCAAGGAGGCGGTGGAACAGTACGGCGATCTGAAGAAGCCCGAGGCGTGCATCGGAACCGGCCCGTGGATGCTCGAACGCTACGAGCCGAACGTGCGCCTGACCTTCGTACGCAATCCCAATTACTTCCTCCCGGGGCTGCCGTACGCCGACGGGATCGAGGTGACCATCGACGACGATCCGTCGTCGCGCCTCGCCGCGTGGCTCGCTGGCAGGTACGACTTCGCGCCCGAGGCCGGTATGGTGGTGCGCCGACTCGACCTGCCGCTGGCGCGCCAGCGCAAACCCGGTCTGCAGACTGGAGACTTCACGACCGTGTTCGGCGGGATCACGTGGCTGAAGGTCGAGCAGGAGCCCTTCAAGGACCAACGGGTACGGCGCGCGCTCGCCATCGCCGGTAACTGGCGGGAGATCCTCGAGACCAACGCGTGGTCGCAAGGCCACGGTGTGCCGAACCCGGCGGTCCCGGCCGCCTTCAAGGAATGGGCGATCCCGATCGATCAGCTCACGCCGGAGGGTCGGCGTCTCTACGAGCACAACCCCGCGGAGGCCAGAAAGCTTCTCGCCGAGTCCGGCCATTCCGGCCTCAAGTTCCCCCTCGAGACGACTTCGGGGTACGGCCCCGACTACCTGGACGCCGTCCAGATCGGGCTGAAGAACTGGAAGGCCGCCGGCGTGGACGCTGAGCTGCGGCTCAAGGAGTACGGCGCCTACGTCGCCAGCACGATCTTCGGCCGGTTCGAGAAAACCGCCGCCGGGCTGTTCGGACTGTGGACGGATCCCGACGCCTACCTGTACCGCTACTACATGCCGGGGCAGATCTTCAACGCGGGGGGCATCAACGACCCCAAAGTCGTGGACATGATCCGCCTCCAGCGGCGGACCGCCGACGTGCCCAAGCGGCGCGAGATCATCTACGACATCCAGCGCTATCTCGCGGAGAAGGCGTACATCCTCTACGGCCCCTCCGTGAACGCGGTCGCGGCCTGGGAGCCGTACGTCAAGAACTTCGGGCCGAACTTCGGCCTCGACTACGGCGGACGCTTGATGGTCGCCTGGCTCGATCG
>JBGPXN010000069.1:0-21768 GCA_041492755.1 Methylomirabilia bacterium
GGAGGCGGCTCTTCCTTGACGCTAACCCTGCGCCGCGTTAGTGTAATTTCGCTTTCGAGCGCCTCCCCGCCGCTGGGCAGGGGAGGCGAACTTTTGCGTGCGCCCGGCCGAGGAGGTCCCGATGTCCACGGTTGAACCAGGGAAGGACGTCTGATGACAACGATGCCAGTCGGCCGCGCCGAGCCGCTGAGCGTCGTCAACCGCCGTCCCAAGATCACCGTGGTGGGCGCCGGCAACGTCGGGGCCACCGTGGCGCAATACGTGGTCGAGAAGGAGCTCGGCGACGTCGTCCTGGTGGACGTCATCGAGGGCATCCCGCAGGGGAAGGCGCTGGATCTGGCCCAGGCCGGGCCGATTCACGGATACGACGCAGCGCTCGCCGGCAGCAACGGCTACGACGAGACCGCCAACTCCGACATCGTGGTGATCACCGCCGGCCTGGCCCGCAAACCCGGCATGACGCGCGACGACCTGCTCTTCAAGAACGCCGAGATCGTGGGCGGCGTGGTGGAGCAGATCACCCGCCGCTCGCGCGGCGCCATCCTGATCCTCGTCACCAATCCGCTCGACGCCATGGTCCAGCTCGCGTGGAAGAAGTCGGGCTTCCCGGCCGAGCGCGTGATCGGGATGGCGGGCGTGCTCGACTCCGCCCGGTTCCGCACCTTCATCGCGCAGGAGCTCGACGTGTCGGTGGAGAACGTGACCGCCTTCGTGCTCGGCGGCCACGGCGACACGATGGTGCCGCTGCCGCGCTATTCCACCGTGGCCGGCATCCCGATCACCGAGCTGCTGTCGCCGGAGCGCGTGCAGGCCCTGGTCACCCGCACCGCCAACGGCGGCGCCGAGATCGTCAACTTTCTCAAGACGGGGAGCGCGTATTATGCCCCCGCGGCTTCGGCCGTGGAGATGGTGGAGGCGATCCTGAAGGACAAGAAGAAGATCCTGCCTTGCGCGGCCTACCTCGACGGCCAGTACGGTGTCCGCGGCCTCTACGTGGGCGTGCCGGTCAAGCTCGGGCGGCGGGGCGTGGAGAAGATCATCGAAATCAAGCTGACCGCGGACGAGAAGGCGGCCTTCGAGAAATCGGTGGGCGCCGTCCGCGAGCTGGTCGAAAAGCTCAAGCTCTGAGCGGGAGGCGCATCATGGCCAAGCCGGTTCCCGACGGATATCGAACGGTCACACCCTATCTCACGGTGAAGGGCGCCGCGCAGGCGATCGAGTTCTACAAGAAGGCGTTCGGCGCGAAGGAAAAGGAGCGGATGTCGGGCCCGGACGGCACGTCGGTCATGCACGCGGAGCTCGAGTTCGGCGATTCCATCGTCATGCTGAGCGACGAGTTTCCGGGCGGCAATTGCCGCTCGCCGCAGTCGCTGGGTGGCACCTCGGCGTCGGTCTTCCTCTACGTGCCGGACGTCGACGCCGCCTACAAGCGCGCCGTCGAGGCCGGCGCCAAGCCGGCGATGCCGCTCACGGACATGTTCTGGGGCGACCGCTTCGGCAAGGTCGTCGATCCGTTCGGCCACGAGTGGAGCATGGCCACGCACAAGGAAGACGTGCCGCCGGCCGAGATGCAGCGCCGCGGCCGCGAGTTCATGGCCCAGATGGCGGCGGGCAAGAAGTAGCCCAGGATGAATGCAACTTCCCAATCGGGAAGAGGCCTACGTTCCGACCGGAAAGGTGACCGGGTACTTGTTGTCGCTTACTCACCCGATTGGTCACTCGAAGGCCAGGTGGTTGCGGGCGCTTGGGTTCGATGACTCAACTGCGGACATGCTGGAGCAAGGCTTGATCGCGATTGCTCACACCGAGGAGGTTGGTGAGGCCCTTTCGTCACGGCATGGCACCCGATACGTCATCGATGGGAGACTGCCAACGCCGAGCGGAGAGACTACACTCGTTCGGACGGTATGGATTGTCGATGCGGGACAGACTGCACCGCGTTTCGTCACCGCGTACCCTGCCCGCGTGGACCTGTAAGCGATGATCCGCGAACTCGACACGGTCGTGCTGACATGTGACGTCGAAGATCAGCACTTGAGGCGGGGAGACGTCGGGGCCGTCGTACACGTCTATGCAGACGGCAAGGCGTTCGAAGTGGAGTTCGTCACGGCGGAGGGCCGAACGGTCGCGCTCCTGACGCTCGATGCTGGCGATGTCAGACCGATTGCGCGTGGCGAGATTCTGCATGTTCGCGACTTCGTTCGGGCATGAGTACTGGGCGCCGTTTCGGAGGCCGACGAGACCGACGATGAGAGACATCCACGTCACTGCCATCACCGACGCGATCAAGAAGCTGTGCATGGACGCCAACTGGAACCTCGAGCCGGACATGCTGCGCGCCTTCGATCGTGCGCTGACCACCGAGCGCTCGCCCGCGGGCAAGCAGGTGCTGCAGACCCTCAAGCAGAACGCCGAGATGGCGAAGACGCGCCGCATCCCGTACTGCCAGGACACGGGCATGGTCATCTGCTTCGTCGATCTGGGCCAGGACGTCCACGTCACCGGCGGCGGCCTGACCGACGCGATCAACCAGGGCGTCCACCAGGGCTACACCGAGGGCTTCCTGCGCGCCTCCATCGTGCGCTCGCCGTTCGACCGGGTGAACACCGGCGACAACACGCCGGCGGTGATCCACGTCGACATCGTGCCCGGCGCCGAGATGAAGATCATGCTGATGGCCAAGGGCGGTGGCTGCGAGAACCGCTCGAAGTACAAGATGCTGACGCCGGCCGAGGGCGTCGACGGCGTGAAGGAGTGGATCATCGAGTGCGTGCGCACGGCGGGCCCGGACGCCTGCCCGCCGTTGATCCTGGGCGTCGGCGTGGGCGGCACCTTCGAGAAGGCCGCGATCCTGTCGAAGAAGGCGCTCTTCCGCGAGCTCGGCTCGCCGAACCCCGATCCCATGGTGGACGCGCTCGAGAAGGAGTTGCTGGACCGCGCCAACCGGCTCGGCATCGGGCCCCAGGGCTACGGTGGCGATACGACGTCGTTCGGCATCCACATCCTGACGTACCCGTGCCACATCACGTCGCTCCCGGTCGCCGTCACCATCGAGTGCCACGCCCACCGGCACAAAGAGGTCACGCTGTGAAAACGGCGGGCCGCGGCCGGTCCGCGTCCGGAGAGCTGTCGTGAGCGTGGTCACGGGGGCGGATGGGATCAAGGACGTCCGGACGCCGCTGAGTGACGCGGACGTCGAGTCGCTCAAGGCCGGCGATCGCGTCCGCATCAGCGGGGTGATCTACACCGCGCGCGATGCCGCCCACGGCCGGCTGTTCCCGCTCATCGAGAAGGGCGAGAAGCTGCCGATCGACGTCAAGGGCAGCATCATCTACTACACCGGGCCGTCGCCAGCGCGTCCGGGCGACGTGGTCGGCTCGATCGGGCCGACGACGGCGAGCCGGATGGACACGTTCACGCCGGCGCTGCTGAAGCTCGGGCTCAAGGGCACGATCGGCAAGGGGTACCGCGGGGCGGCGGTCAAGGACGCGCTCAAGCAGTATAAGGGCGTGTACTTCGGCGCGATCGGTGGCGCGGGCGCGGTGCTCTCCGAGCACGTCAAGAAGCTCCAGATCGTCGCCTATGAGGACCTTGGCACCGAGGCGATTCGACGGCTGGAGGTCGATCGGTTTCCCGCGATCGTGATCAACGATTGCCACGGCGGTGACCTGTACGAGGACGGTCGGAAGCAATACGCGAGGGAGGGTGCATGACAGAACGCCTCCGGGCGGTTTTCACTGATCAACGCGGACACGTCATGGGGCAGGCGCGCGCGCCGATTGCGGCGCCGACGCTGCGCAAGGACACGTGGTGGGCCCTGCCGGTCGCGGTCGTGCTCGTGCTCGGCTCCTTCATCGTCTACTCGACGTGGGCGGCATTGCAGAACGCCCACTACTTCGCCCCGCCGTACCTGTCGCCCTTCTATTCCCCGTGCATCTCGAAATCCTGTCTGCATTCGACGTTCGGCTTCGGGCTGCCCGACTTCACCTTCCCGATCATCGGCATCGTGTCGCCGGCCTTGCTGATCCTGTGGGGACCGGGGCTCTTCCGGTTGACCTGCTACTACTACCGCAAGGCGTACTACCGCTCGTTCTGGCTGGCGCCCGCCGCCTGCGCGGTGCGCGACGTCAAGGGCGGCTACCGCGGCGAGACGCGCTTTCCGCTCTTCTTCCAGAACTTCCACCGCTACCTGTGGTACGTCGCGGTGATCTTCATCGTCCTGCTGACGTGGGACGCCATCCTCGCGTTTCGGTTCCCGAACGGCTTCGGGATCGGCGTCGGCACCATCGTGATGTGGATCAACGTGATCCTGCTCGCCGGATACACGTTTTCCTGTCACTCCTGCCGGCACGTGTGCGGCGGCCACGTCGACGTCTTCTCCAAGGCGCCGACCCGCTACCGGCTGTGGCACTTCTTCAGCCGGCTCAACGAGCGGCACCCGATGTACGCGTGGCTGTCGCTGTTCAGCGTGGGGCTGACCGATCTCTACATCCGCCTGGTCTCCATGGGCGTGATCCGCGATGTGAGGATTCTCTGATGTGCCGACGGACAGCGCAGTCCGAGAGGAACGTGTGATGGCGACAGCGGGCGGCTACGAGACGCACGAGCACGACGTCATCATCATTGGGGCGGGCGGCGCCGGACTGCGGGCGGCCATCGAGGCGGCGGCCCAGGGCGTGTCGGTCGGCCTGATCTGCAAGTCGCTCCTCGGCAAGGCCCACACCGTGATGGCGGAGGGCGGCGTCGCGGCCGCCCTGGGCAACGTGTACCCGGAGGACAACTGGCAGGTCCACTTCCGCGACACCATGCGTGGCGGCAAGATGCTCAACAACTGGCGCATGGCCCAGCTCCACGCCCAGGAGGCGCCGGACCGGGTGCTCGAGCTCGAGCGCTGGGGCGCGCTGTTCGATCGCACCAAGGACGGGCGCATCCTCCAGCGCGACTTCGGCGGCCACCGGTACGCCCGGCTGGCCCACGTGGGTGACCGCACCGGCCTCGAGATGATCCGCACGCTCCAGTACCACGCGATCCACCAGAGCATCGACGTGTACATGGAGTGCAAGCTGGAGCGGCTGCTCCAGGACGACAACGGACGCGTCGTGGGCGCCTTCGGCTACTGGCGCAACACCGGCCAGTTCGTGGTGTTCAAGGCGAAGGCGGTGGTGCTGGCCACCGGGGGCATCGGCAAGGCGTGGAGGATCACCTCGAACTCGTGGGAGTCCACGGGCGACGGCCATTCGCTCGCGGCGTGGGCGGGTGCCGACCTCATCGACATGGAGTTCGTCCAATTCCATCCGACCGGGATGGTCTGGCCGCCGTCGGTCGCCGGGCTTCTCGTCACCGAGGGGGTGCGCGGGGACGGCGGCACGCTGAAGAACAAGGCCGGCGAGCGCTTCATGTTCAATTACATTCCCGAGTTCTTCAAGTCCGAGACGGCCGACAATATCGAAGAGGCGGACCGCTGGTACGAGGACAAGTCGAACCGGCGCACCCCCGACCTGCTCCCGCGTGACGAGGTGGCCCGCGCCATCAACACCGAGGTGAAGGCGGGGCGGGGAAGCCCGCACGGCGGCGTGTTCCTCGACATCGCCAGCCGCCGGCCGGCCGACTACATCCGCAAGCGCCTGCCCAGCATGTACCATCAGTTCAAGGAGCTGGCCGGCGTCGACATCACGAAGGAGCCGATGGAGGTGGGCCCGACCTGCCACTACATGATGGGCGGTGTGCGCGTGGACGCTGATACCACCGCCGCCACCGTCCCCGGGCTCTTCGCCGCCGGCGAGGTTGCCGGTGGCATGCACGGCTCCAATCGCCTGGGCGGCAACTCGCTGTCCGACCTCATCGTCTTCGGCCGCCGGGCCGGCCTGCACGCCGGGCTGTACGCGAAGAACTTCGGTGGCCAGCTCTCCGTGAGCGCCGGCCGCCTGGAGGATCTCGCGCGCGAAGCCCTGGAGCCGCTCACCCGTACCGGCGGCGAGAATCCCTACGCGCTCCAGGCCGAGCTGCAAGACACGATGCACACGCTCGTCGGGATCATCCGGACCGAGAGCGAGCTGAAGGAGGCGATCACGCGGATCGCCGTCTTCAAGGACCGGGCCCGGAAGGTGCGGGTCGAGGGCGGCCGCACCTACAACCCGGGCTGGCACACCGCGCTCGACCTCAGCTCGCTCCTCACGGTGGCCGAGTGCGTGACCCGGGCCGCGCTCGAGCGCACGGAGAGCCGCGGCGGCCACACCCGTGACGACCACCCGTACACCGACGACCAGTGGGGCAAGGTGAACGTCGTCGTCCGGCTGCGCGACGGCGGTATCCGCCTCTCTCGCGAGCCGCTGCCGGAGATGCCAGCCGAGCTACGGGCGCTTGTCCAGGAGCGAAAGTGATGGCCACCGTCACCATGCGCGTGTTCCGCGGCGACCCCAAGGGCGGCGACTTCCGGGAGTACAAAGTGGAGTCCGGCGTGGGAATGGTCGTGCTCGACCTCATCCACCGCATCCAGGCCACGCAGGCCCCCGACCTGGCCTGTCGCTGGAACTGCAAGGCGGGCAAGTGCGGCTCGTGCTCGGCGGAGATCGACGGCAAGCCGCGGCTGATGTGCATGACCCGCATGGACATCTTCAAGCCCGGCGAGACGATCACGGTGGCGCCCATGCGGACCTTCCCGCTCATCAAGGACCTCGTCACCGACGTGTCCTACAACTACGAGAAGGCCAGGAGCATCCCGCCGCTGCGGCCCAAGCCCCCGGAGCCCGACGGCACCTACCGGATGATGCAGGAGGACATCGATCGCATCCAGGAGTTCCACAAGTGCATCGAGTGCTTCCTCTGCCAGGACGTCTGCCACGTCATCCGCGACCACGAGGAGCTCAAGGGCTCGTTCGCGGGCCCGCGCTTCTTCATCAAGGTGGCGGGCCTCGACATGCATCCGCTCGACACCCGCGAGGACCGGCCCGAGTTCGTGCGCAAGCAGGCCGGCGTCGGCCTCTGCAACATCACCAAGTGCTGTACCGAGGTCTGCCCCGAGCACATCCACATCACCGACAACGGCATCATCCCCATGAAGGAGCGCATGGTCGACGAGTTCGACCCCGTGCTGTGGGTGGTGCGCAAGCTGCGCGGTGCGGGGAAGCCATCGGCGTGAGCCCTGGCTCCGCCGTATCTCTTCGAACACTCTTGCCGGAGTCGTGGTTCGCCTCCACGATCAAGCGGCGGCGACACGGGTCGCCGAAGCGGACGCCGAACGCGTCATCGAGGAGACCGATCGCCATGGGGATTACGTCGCTCGTGATCGAGGTCGCGAATCCCGCGACACCATCCGTCACGGAGAGTCTCGAGTTCATCGTGGACTCGGGTGCCGTCTACTCTGTCGTTCCCGCCCCAGTCCTTCGCAAGCTCGGGATCCGGCCGCTCAAGCGTGAGACGTTCCGTCTCGCGAATGGAACGACCATCGTCCGCCGCAAGGGCGGGGCGGTGTTCAAGTTTCGTGATTACGTCGGCGTCGCGGACGTGATCTTCGGCGGGGAGGGCGACGCCGTCTTGCTCGGCGCGCTCAGCCTCGAAGCGCTCGGTCTGTCACTCGATCCCATCCGTCGCGAGCTGAAGCCGATGCCGTTGATGCTGTGAGCCGGCTCGCATGAAAGTCCACGAGTACCAGGCCAAGGCACTGCTGCGTGAGTTCGCCGTCGGCGTGCCGCGCGGCGAGGTGGCCGAGACCGCCGCCCAGGCGCGCACGGTCGCGGAACGGATGGGCGGACGCGTGGTCGTCAAGGCGCAGGTGCACGCGGGCGGGCGCGGCAAGGGGGGCGGTATCAAGCTCGCCGCCGACGCGGCGGGTGCGGAAGCCGCTGCGGAGCAGATCATCGGCATGCGGCTCAAGACGCCGCAGACGCCGCCCGAAGGTATCGAGGTCCACAGTGTGCTGGTGGAGGAAGCCTCCGCGATCGAGCGCGAGCTGTACGTCTCGATCACCCTCGACCGCGCGCGCAGCACCGACGTCGTCATGGCCTCGGCGGCCGGGGGCATGGACATCGAGGAAGTCGCGGCGCGGACGCCCGAGAAGATCTTCCGCGAGTGGACGCATCCGGCCCTCGGCTTGGCCGACTTCCAGGCGCGCCGGCTCGCGTTCGCGCTCGGCCTCGCTGGCGACCAGCTCAAGCAGGGCGTCGCGCTGATCCGGAACCTCTTCCGCCTCTACGTGGCCAAGGACTGCTCGCTGGTCGAGGTGAACCCGCTGGTGGTGACGAAGGACGGGCGGGTGCTGGCGCTCGACGCGAAGGTGAACTTCGACGACAACGCACTGTTTCGCCACCAGGACGTCGCCGCGCTCCGGGACGTGCGCGAAGAGGCCCCGCTCGACGTCGAGGCGTCGAAGTACGGCCTCAACTACATCAAGCTCGACGGCAACGTCGGCTGCATGGTCAACGGGGCCGGCCTCGCCATGGCCACCATGGACATTGTCAAGCTCGCCGGCGGCGCGCCCGCGAACTTCCTCGACGTCGGCGGCGGCGCCTCCCCCGGGCAGATCGAGAATGCCTTCCGCATCCTGTCCTCGGATCCCAGTGTGAAGGCGGTCTTCATCAACGTCTTCGGCGGGATCCTGCGCTGCGACCGCCTCGCCGAGGGCGTTATCGCCGCGATCAAGAAGCTCGGTCTGCGCTTGCCGGTCGTCGTCCGCATGGAAGGCACCAACGTGGAACTGGGCAAGAAGATGCTCGCCGAATCCGGCCTCCTGCTCACCAACGCCGACGACATGGGCGACGGCGCGCGGAAAGCCGTCGCCGCTGCGCGGGGCGCCGCGTGAACCCGGCCGCGTTCCGAGCGCCGGCCCCCGCCGAAGAATGAGCATCCTCGTCGATCGGCTCACGCGGGTGCTGGTGCAAGGCATCACGGGGCGCGAAGGCGCCTTCCACGCCGCGCGCTGCCGGGAATACGGTACGACCGTCGTCGGTGGCGTCACGCCCGGCAAGGGCGGCACCCGTCACGAGGGCTTTCCGGTCTGGAACACCGTGGCCGAGGCGGTCGCGGCGGAGGGCGTGACCTGTGCGCTCATCTTCGTGCCGCCTCCGGCGGCCGCCGACGCGATCATGGAAGCCGCGTCGGCCGGCGTGCCGCTGGTGGTGTGTATCACCGAGGGCGTGCCCGTCGGCGACATGGTCCGCGTGAAGCATTTCGTGGCCGGTACCCCGAGCCGGCTCATCGGTCCGAACTGCCCCGGGATCATCACGCCGGGGCAGGCGAAGATCGGGATCATGCCCGGACACATCCACCGGCCGGGGCCGGTCGGTGTCGTCTCCCGCAGCGGCACGTTGACCTACGAAGTCGTCGGACAGCTCACCGGACGGGACATCGGCCAGTCCACGTGCGTGGGCATCGGCGGTGATCCGGTCAACGGCACGAGCTTCGTGGACGTGCTCCGGCTCTTCAACGACGATCCCGAGACGCGCGCGATCATGATGATCGGCGAGATCGGCGGCACCGCGGAGGAAGAGGCGGCCGCGTACATCGCCGAGCGCGTGAAGAAGCCGGTGGTCGCGTTCATCTGCGGCCAGACGGCGCCGCCCGGCCGTCGCATGGGGCACGCCGGCGCGATCATCGCGGGGGGACGGGGCACGGCGGCTGAAAAGATGAAGGCGCTCGAAGGCGCGGGCGCGACGCTGGTGCGCAGCCCGGCCGACATGGGGGAGACCGTGGCCAAGGTGATCGCCCGGTGAGCGTGGCCACGCAGCGAACGCTCGCCATCATCAAGCCCGACGCGGTCGCCAAGAACGCGATCGGCGCCATCATCAGCCGGATCGAGCAGGCCGGGTTGAAAGTCGTCGCGGCCAAGCTCGTCCGGCTCACGAAGCCGGAAGCGGAAGGCTTCTACGCCGTCCACCAGGACAAGCCGTTCTTCGGCAGCCTCTGCGCCTTCATGACGCAGGGGCCGTGCCTGCCCATGGTGCTCGAGGGCGATAACGCCATCCAGCGCTGGCGCGACCTCATGGGGGCGACCGATTTCCGAAAGGCGGCCCCCGGGACCATCCGCGCCGATTTCGCATCTTCCATCGAGGCCAACGCCGCCCACGGCTCGGACGCGCCGGAGACGGCCGCCTTCGAGATCCCCTACTTCTTCAACGCCCGCGAGCTCTGTCCGCGCTGAGCGCCGAGCAGTTCGGCGCCACCCTCGGCACGCGCGAGCGATGGTCGACCATCGCCGCCGTCGGCTTCACGATCGTGGGTCTGAGCGCGCTCGGCATCGTGATGACGGTGAGGACCGGCGAGCCGAGGTGGCTGTTCGTTCCGCTGCCGTTCGCCATCATCCTGTTCGGGGCGGGGCACTACGCGCCGAATGGGTATCGGCTGGCTCCCGATGGCGTGCACGTCGAGCGGAGGGCGGGCGCCAAGGTCATTCCGTACCGGCGGATCCGCACGGTTGACCGCGAGCCGCGGCCCTGGCAGGGAATGAGCGTGACCGCGTCGAAGGGGATCTTCGGCCGATTCGGCCGCTTCTGGAACTCCAGCGTCGGCTCTTACACCCTCTACCTGACCAACACCGACGGTGTCGTCTGGCTGTCGACCGACGGCGGCTTGATCGGCCTCTCGCCCGATCGCCCTGACGAGTTCGTGGAGCGTCTCCGCCGGCGCCTGGGCTAGTCGACCGCCCATAAAAACCGGCCATAAAAACCGTGGGCGCGCCCGACCTCCGGGCGCGCCCACGTACCGCCCCGTGACCTTCCCGGGGGCCGTCGGTCAGCTTCTGGCCCGACGAGACCCCCGAGACACCGCGGGTCCTATCTCATAGGTGGTGAGCACCACCCAGGCCGGCCGCCAGCTCCTCGACCGTGATGCTGCCGTCGTGGTTGGTGTCCAGCACCTCGAAGACGGCGGCGGCGCCGGCCCACTCCTCACGGGTGATGTGACCATCACCGTCCAGGTCGTAGGCCTTGAAGAACGAGCGCGCGGCGTCTCCCACGACGACCCGGTTGTGCATCGCGTGGTAGCGCTCGGTCAGCAGCTTCTCCAGGGCCTCGATGGCCTTCGAGAATCCGACGATGCCCTCGTCGAGCTTCTCCTTGGCCATAAGATCCTTGGCGTGCATCGCCCGGAAGATCTGCTCGTCCATCTTGATCCGCTCGATGGGCATGGTCTTGGCCTTGACCGGATCGAGCTTGCGCACGAGCGTCGCGGTGGCGCTCCTGAGCTCGTCGAGCAGCTTGGGCGCGATCGTGAGCAGATCCGAGCCGGCCAGCTCGACGATCTCGTCGCTGTTGCGGAAGCTCGCCCCCATGACCTCGGTCTTGTGCCCGAACTTCTTGTAGTAGTTGTAGATCTTGGTGACGGACACGACGCCCGGATCCTCGGCCGGCGGGTAGCTGTCGCGCTTCTCGGCCTTCTTGTGCCAGTCGAGAATGCGCCCCACGAAGGGGGAGATCAGCGTGACGTTGGCCTCGGCGCAGGCCACGGCCTGATGCATGCCGAACAGCAGGGTCAGGTTGCAGTGAGTGCCTTCCTTTTCGAGCACTTCCGCGGCCTTGATGCCCTCCCAGGTCGAGGCGATCTTGATGAGCACCCGCTCGGGGCCGATGCCCGCCGCCTTGTACTGGCCGATGAGGTACCGCCCCTTCTCGATGGAGGCCTGGGTGTTGTAGGACAGTCGCGCGTCGACCTCGGTCGAGACGCGCCCAGGCACCACCTTCAGGATGCGCAGACCGAACTCGACGGCGAGGCGGTCCAGGGCGAGCTTGACCACCTTGTCCTCGGTCGCGTTGGGACCGGCTTCGCGCTCCGCCCACCGCAGGCCTTCGGTGACGACGTCCGCATACTCCTTCATCTGGGCGGCCGCCGTGATCAGCGACGGATTCGTCGTCGCATCACGCGGCTTGAACTTTTCGATCGAGTGGATGTCGCCGGTGTCGGCGACCGTGACCGTCATCTTGTTGAGCTGTTCGAGCACACTGGCCATGCTGTCCTCCCGCGTCAATTCGTGGGTGTTCGTACCGGCCTTGATCGGCTATCATCGCCCGATTCGCCGTCCCCGGGCAAGTTCCTGTGCAGGCGCCGAAAATTCGGCACCAGGCGCGGGTTTTCGCAGCCGGGGCGGCACGACGGAGACGCCGTCGCGATCGCAGACCGACGGGTGGCGGCCGCCTGTGCAAGCGCGCTTCATACTCGATGAACCTACCACGCACGCTGTGGAGCGGACTCCACAGGGTGGCCGCGGAATAGCCCGAAAAGCACGTCGCATTGCGCATCCGAAATGTGGCCCGCGGGTTGCTTCCAGACCTCCTCGCTATTTCTTTCTGGTGGTGTTTGGCTTTGCCATTGATCGGTGAGCACATTGAAGACGAACGGCTACGGCACACGGCTCTGGCTCATTTCATTACCGTGTGCCGTCTCGCCGTTCGCCGGGGCGGATGGCGATTCCGTCCCGCGCCCAGGACGACAGGGGTCGGTCGAGAGCGTCGTCATGCGTCGGTCACCCGCTTGCGCGTGAAGACGTCGACGATCGGACCGATGCGATCCGCGTCCTCCAGCCGCCAGAGCGCCCCCAGCGCGGCGTCGATCTGATCGGAGGCGAGGACGCCGGACGACAGGTCGCGAAACTTCTTCTCCACGTCGGCGTCGGTCATCGGGTTTCTGGCGTGGCCCTTCGGATACTCGGCCCGCTCGATCAGACGCTGACCTGATCGCGTGACCACCTGGATCTGCGAGAGCAGCTCTTGGGGGAAGCGACCGGTGAACTCCGGGTTCTCCGAGACGCGGATGCGGTTCATCAGCGGTCGGAGGCGCGGATCGAGATAGCGGTGGGGCTCGAAGCTGGCGGGGGTGATGCGACCGTCCTCGAGCGCGACCGCGAGCATGTACGGGAGACTGTGGTCGGCCGTCTCCCGCGTCCGAGGATCCCACTTGGCGGGCTCGCTCCCGATCTCGCTGTAGGCCATTGCGTAGATCTGCACGTCGATGGCCTCGATCTCTTCGACCTTCACCTTCGCGCGCAGACCGAGGGCGAGGGCCAGCGGCGCCTGGGCGTGGTACTCCGCGGCGAAGAACTTGAAGTTCGTGCGCTCGATGGCAAAGGGACGGCCGTGTCCACCGAGCGCATCGAGCTCGAAAGGCCCGGTGGCCTGCTCCCAGAGGCCGTGGCGCCCCTCGAAGGCCTCCGTGGGCCCGGTCATGCCTTCCCGGGCGAGCTGAGCGGCGAAGAGCCCGGCCTTGGCGGCCACCGCCGTCGCGCAGCCCTTCCACATCGACAGCTCTCCGGCGCGAGTCTGGCGCGTGGCCACGTTCGCCGTGGCCGCGATCGCGAGGGCGTCACCCATCTGCTCGGCCGACAGGCCGAGCAGGAGCCCGGCGCCGGCCGCCGAGGCGGGCGCGATGAAGACCGCCTGGTCCCAGCCGCGGTCGCGCAACGACACCTGGTCGGCGAGCGCTCCGAAGACCTCGTACCCCGCGACCGTCGCCAGGAGGAGCTGCCGGCCCGACGCGTCTTGCGCCTCGGCCGCGGCCAGGAGGGCGCCGAGCATGTCGCTGGGATGACCGGAGCCGCGCGCGATATACGTGTCGTTGGCGTCCAGAAAGCGGATCATCGCGGAGGTGGCGAACGCCGCCGCTTCGGGGGTGGTCGGCCGGCCCTCGCCCAGGAGCCGCGCCGTTGGCCCGCCGCTCGTGGTCGGAGCGACGCGGCGAGCGATGACGGCCGGCTCGCTGCCATAGCCACCCATGGCGCAGCCGAGCGAGTCGATGAGGTGGCGCTTGGCCTCGTGGACCGTGCCCGGGCTGAGGTCCTCGGAGCGCAGCGACGTGACGTAACGAGCGAGCGCTTCGGTCGTCTTGTCCATGGGCGGTGACCTGGGCCTCGCTCAGGCCGCCGCGCCCGAGCGGAGGGCCGATTCCGGCGTGCCGTCCTTCCAGGGCAGGGCGACCTCGCACGGACGGAGCAGGCAGTCGTCGGGCAGGCACTCGATCGGCGTGAAGTCGCGGTGGGCGATGTACGCGGGCCGCTTGAAGCGACGAATGTGGTTCGACACCGCGCACAGGCTCAGGTACACGCTCACCCGGTTCCAGGGCGAGAGGTTCGCGGTCGAGGCGTGGACCAGGCACGAGTGGAACATGATCATCGAGCCCGCCGGCCCCTTGGGCGCCACCAGGCCGCCGCGCGCCACGAGCTTCGTGATCGTCGCGTGGTCGATCGTCCACAGCGGATAGCTGGTCGTGGTGGTGTCGTGCCCGGCCTCGAGCACGCCGAGCGTGTGGCTGCCCGGGATGAACATGAGCGGCCCGTTGAACTCGTTCACCTCGTCCAGGAAGATCGCGACGTTCATGGCGCGTGCCTCGGGCATCTGGTCGTCGTTGAGCCATGTGCCGAAGTCCTGGTGCCACTGCCAGAGGTCGCCGTCGAAGGCCATCTTGCCGTTGATCTTGAACTGGTGCATGTACACCGGCTCGCCGAAGACCTGGACCACGGGCTCGATCATCCGCGGGTGACGGGCGAGCCGCGCGAAGGGGGCGCTGTACATGTGCGCGGCGAAGTTCGTCCGCACGACGTCGCCCGTTCTCTCGCGCACGTTCTCGGGCCGGCGCTGGGCACAGAGGGCTGGCACTTCGTCCGTGAGGACCTCGATCTCCTGGGGCGTGAACACGCTCGGAAAGAAGAGGTACCCGTCGCGGTCGAACTGCTCCAGCTGTGCCGACGTGAGCTTCATGCCGTGCCCCTCCTGCTCGCTCGCCCTGCTGACCAGCTCAACTTCCACGGTCCGTGGAAGTTGGGCCAGATCGCGCGGGAATCACCGCGCGCGGTCATTATAGACGCCATCGGGACACGGGCCATCGGGCGGAGAGGCGCCGGCGGGCGGCGACAAAGCCCGGCGCCATCAGCCACGCCGGGCGATTTACAGTGTTGCGACATGAGCGGTGAGGCAGGAGGGACGAGATGAGCGCACGGCGTTCGGCGGCGCCGGAACCACCGGCGCTGCCCAAGGATGTCGACCCGGGGTCATTGTCCCGCCTCCCCCTCGTCAAGCGCGAGGAGATGGATGAGCAGGGAAAGCGGTTCTACGACGCGGTGGTCAGCCCGCAGAGCCGGACGCTGGCCGGCTTGCGGGGGCCGAGCGGGATCTGGTTGCACAGCCCGAGACTGGCCGAGCACGTCCGCGCGGCGAATCAGTATCTTCGCTACGAAACCGGCCTGGACCGGCGCCTCACGGAGCTGGCCATTCTGGTCACGGCGCGGGAGATCGACAACCAGTTCGAGTGGACCGCGCACGAGCCGGCCGCGCTGAGCGAAGGCCTCGAGGCCAGGATCATCGACATCGTGAAGCATCGCAAGCCGGTGTCGCGATTGGCGACGAAAGAGGCGCTGATCATCCGCTTTGGTCGTGAAGTATTCCGCAAAAGGAAAGTCAGCTCCGACACGTTCGCCCGGGCCGTTGCGACCTTCGGGCAAGAAGGGGTGGTGAACCTGGCCGCCCTCATGGGGAACTACGCCATGACGGCCGTCATCCTCGATGCCGTCGATCAGCAGCCGCATCCAGATCAGCAGCCGTTGTTGCCGATGGCCTGAACCGACGCCCCCAGGAGAACCGCATGACGGACCGGCCCGCGCTCCAGCGATCCCGCCGCCGTGGGATGCTGCCGCTCCTGCTGCTCCTCGCGACCGCCTGCACGCACCAGGGCCGGCCCGACGGAGCCGGCGCCGACAGCTACGAGGTCACCATCCGCCGCGACGGCCACGGCGTCCCGCACATCGTCGCCGCGGACTTCGGCAGCCTCGGCTACGGCGAGGGGTACGCCTTCGCCCAGGACCACGCGTGCACGCTGGCCGATCTGGTCGTCCGGGCCCGCGGCGAGCGCGCCCGCTACTTCGGGCGTGGCGAGCGGGACGCGCACCTCAACAGCGACGTCGCCAACCGCGCGCTCGACGCCATGGACGGCGCCCGACGCGTGTTCGAGAGCGCGCCGGCGGAGATGCGGGCGTGGATCGGTGGCTATGCGGCCGGCTACAACCGCTATCTCGCGGACACCCCGGTCGAGCGGATCCCGGGCTGGTGCCGGGGGCAGCCCTGGGTGCGGTCGATCACCGCGGTCGAGGTGGTCGCCCGGGGGGCTGGCCCGCCGTTCGTCACCGAGATCGCCACCGCGGCGCCGCCCGGCGCCACACCGCGTGGGGCGACGACGGCACCGCCCGTCGCCGAGGCCGCGGAGAGCGAGCCCGTGACGACCGCCAGCAACGCCTGGGCGCTCGGTGCCGAGCGCTCGGCCGGCGGGCGCGGGATGCTCCTGGCTAATCCCCGCTGGTTCTGGACGTGCGGCAACCGGACGGGTCGTTGACCACGGTCACGCGGACCGTCTATTTCACCCACTACGGGCCGGTCCTCAACCTGCCGGGCGTGGGCTGGACCGAACAGCGTGCCGTGGCCTACCGCGACGTCTACGCCGCGAACCTCCGCCCGTACACGCTCCACCTGGCCCTGGGGCGGGCACGGAGCCTCGACGCCTTCAAGCAGGCGCACGCCGAGCACGGCGGACCGTCCGCGGTGAACACGATCGCCGCCAGCGACGACGGGCGGGCCTGGTACGCCGACGCGTCGGCGGCGCCCGACCTCGCCCCGGACGTGATCGCCGATTGGCTGGGGCGGCTTCAGACCGACGCGGCCAGCCGCGCGGCCGACGCGCGCGGCGCGATCCTTCTCGACGGAAGCAGGTCGCGTTCCGAGTGGTCGCGCGAGCCCGACCCGCGCGGCCCCGGGCTCGTGCCGTTCGCCCGAGCACCCCAGCTCGAGCGCCGCGACTACGTCTTCAACGCGAACGACAGCGCCTGGATGCCGCACGCCACCGCGCGTCTCGCCGGCTTCTCGGCGGTTCTCGGGCGCGAGCGGACGGCCCGCTCTCTGCGCACACGGATGAACGCCCGGCTGCTGGCCGACACGAGCCCTACCGGACCGGCGGGTGCCGACGGAAAGTTCTCCCTTGACGAGCTGGCCGAGGTCGCCTTCGACAACCGCGGCCTGGCCAGCGAGCTGCTGCGCCGGCCGTTGGTGGAACGCTGCACGGCGCGATCCCAGGTGCGCGTCGAGGACGTCACCGTCGATCTCGCCCCGGCGTGCCGCGCGCTGGCGGGGTGGGGCGGGCGGCTCAACCTGGATAGCCGGGGCGCCGTGCTCTGGCGCGAGTTCATCACGCGGTTCGAGCCGCGCGACCAGTTCCGAGCCGGGCCGCTGTTTGCCGAAGATTTCGATCCCGAGCGTCCGGTCGACACCCCGCGGGGGCTGGCCCCGGCACGAGGCGAACGCGATCAGATCCTCGAGGCGCTGGCCCAGGCCGTCCGTGTGATGGAGCGCGCCGGCCTGCCGGTCGACGTCCCGCTGGGACAGGTCCAGCGCGCCAACCGCGGCGGCCGAAAGGTGGCCGTCCACGGCGGCCACGGCTTCTGGGAAGGCGTTCCGAACTTCGTCAACTTCCGCCCGCACGCGACGACCCTCGAGCCCGAGCCGCCGGCGGGGCGGCTCGTGGCCGGCAGCCGCCTGCTCACCAGCGAGGGCTATCCGATCACCGGCGGAACGAGCTTCATCATGGTGCTGGAGTTCACCGATCGCGGCCCGCGGGCCCGCGCGCTGCTCGTGTCGGGCCAGACCGGCGATCCGGAAGCGCCGCGGTTCTGGGAGCAAACCGAGCTCTTTGCCGCGAAGCGATGGAGGGACGTCCGGTTCACCGAGCAAGAAATCCGGGTCGACCCGGGTCTCACCGTCACCACGCTGCGCGGTCCGCGGACGCGATAGCCCGCGCCGCGCGGTACTGCGTGCCGGTCGGCGGACGGGTGTCGAGGAGTGCCCCGGCTTTGCCGGGGCGCTACCGAGCGTCGGGGGGCGTGGGGGCCATTTCAGGGCCCCCACTCAAGTACCCGCGCGGCCGCGGCGCAGCGCGCGCCTGGCCAGCACCCCGGTGCGCTTGCCCGCGTCGATCACGATCTGGCCGTTGACGCCCGACGCGGAGATCGCCCGCCGTGTCGCGGGTGTCAACGACAGGCCAAGACGCACTACAATGCGCGCGGTGCTGCGCCACATCCGTTGGCGCGCGCACTGGAGAGGATGCGGTCATGACCGAGCCCGCGATTCCCGTCATCGACATCGGGCCGTACCGGGCTGGCGATCCCGCCGGCACGAAGCGCGGTGTCGAGGCCGTGGGGGCATGATGGGACGCTGGACGAACGATCGGTGGAAGTCCACCGTCCATCGCGTCGTCAACCCGCCACGCGAGCAGGCCAGGGGCCGCCGCCGGCAGACGGTTGGATTCTTCCTCCACCCCAACTACGACGCCAGGGTGGCGTGCCTGCCGACCTGCACCGACGCAGACCACCCGCCGCGCTACGCGCCGATCCTGGCCGGCGAGCACATTCTGGCCAAGCTCGAGCGTCGCGAGACGCGGCGCGCGCCGTCCGTCTGAGCGTGGACTACCTGGACCGCCTCGCCGCGTGGGCCGCCACCACGCCGCTCGACGCGCTGCCGCCCGCCGTGCGCGAGCGCGCGTGCCTGGTGATCGCCGACAGCCTGGGTGTGACCGCCCACGGCATGCAGACCTCCGAGATGCGCGAGTTCGTCGCGCGCCACCTTGGTGACGGACGGCCGGGCCGAGCGTCGGTGATCGGCGCCCGCCGGCGCGCCGATCCCGCGAGCGCCGCGCTGCTCAACGGCACGGCCGGCACCTGGATCGACATGAACGAGGGCAACCTGCACGCGAACGGCCATCCCGGCATCCAGGTCGTCCCGCTCGCGTGGGCGCTCGCCGAGCAGGAGGGCAGGGCGGGGCGCGACCTGCTTGCCGCCTTCGTCGTCGGCTACGAGGTGAGCGCGCGCATCAAGCGGGCGTCGGCCACGCGCCTGGCCGTCCACCCCCACGGCACCTTCGGCACCATCGGCGCGGCCGTGGCGCTCGCCCGCCTGCTCGGCTACGGCCCCCTCGCCACTCGCGAGATCATCAACGTGAGCGCCACGCTCGGCGTGGCCGCCAGCCGCCGCGCGCTCACGACCGGCGCCACCGTGCGCAACGTCTACACCGGTCTCAGCGGCTCGATGGGATGGCTCGCGCACACCCTGGTGCAGAGCGGGTTCACGGGCGAGCCCGACGCCGTCGCGTCCGTGTACGGCGCGATCTACGCCGATCGCTTCGACCCGGAGGCGGCGGTGGCCGGGCTCGGCGAAGAGTTCCTGCTGCCGCGCGGGTTCATCAAGGTCCACGCGTGCGGGCGCTACATCCACGGGGCGCTCGATTGCATCGAGATTCTGATGGCGCGGCGCCCGCTCTCGCCGGAGTCCATCAAGGCCATCCGTGTACGGACCTACGCCATGGCGGCGAGCCTCGGCCACACGGAGGTCCGGTCGGAGTTCGGTGCGCGGTTCTCGCTGCCCTTTGCCGTGGCGTCGCTCCTCTGTCACGGCCGCTCGGGCCTCGACAACTACGACGCGGCCGCCGTGGCCGATCCGCGGCTCAAAGCGCTGGCCCGCCGCGTGGAGGTCGCGGAGGATCCCGACTTCACCCGCGCCTTCCCCGCGCGCCAGCCGACCGAGGTGACCGTAGTGCTCGCCGACGGCACGGAGATGTCGGAACGCGCGGACTATCACCGGGGCGAGGCCGAGCACCCGCACCCGCCCGACGCCGTGCGGCGAAAGTTCCTCGACCTGGCCGTGCCGGTGTGGGGTCGCGGGCGGGCGGAGACTCTCTACGACCGCGTGCTCGACCTCGAGGGCGTGCCCGACGTGGCTGCGCTGGCCGGGGACGCCGGACTGTAGCAGCCAATGGAGGCTCAGCGGTGTCTGACTTCCGCCAATACTTAGAGAACCTCGAAAAAGCCGGGCAGCTCGTTCACGTCACGAAAGAAGTGAGCCCGGAGTTCGAGGTCGCGGCGTACGTTCGCAAGTCGTCCGATACGGAGGGGCCGGCGTTCGTGTTCGAGAACGTGAAAGGGCATCCCGGCTGGCGGCTTGCGGCCGGTCTGTACGGGACGATGGCCCGCCTGCCGATCGCCCTCGGGTGCGCGATGGATCAGGTCGTCGACCGGTACGGCGCCGCCGTCCGCACACCGATTCCACCGCGGCTCGTGAAGGACGGCCGGTGTCGCGAGGTCGTCCTGAAGGGCGACCAGGCCGATTGCACGACGTTGCCGATCGTCGTGCACTCCGAGCTGGACGCCGGCCGCTACCTCACGGCCGGCGTCATGTTCGGCCGTGATCCCGACACCGGAATCCTGGGCGTGGGCTTGCAGCGCATGCAGCTCAAAGGGCCGCGGCGGTTCGGCGTGAACATGCCGGCCGAGCGGCGGGTGGGGCGCGCGGCGCTCAAGGCCGAGGATCGCAACGAGCGGTTCGGCGTCGCGGTGGTGCTCGGCGCCGGGCCGTACGTCGACCTCGCCTCGCAAGCGAAGATCCCGCACACGCAGGAGAAGCTCGGCGTGGCCGGCGCCCTGGCCGGACACCCCATCGAGATGCTGCCCTGCGAGACGGTCGACGCCGACGTCCCCGCCGACGCGGAGATCGTCATCGAGGGGCACTTCGTGCCCAAGGCGCGCGAGCCCGAAGGGCCGTTCGGCGAGGTCGCGGGCACCTACGGCCTCCTGGGCAACCGCCACGTCTTCGAGGTCAGCGCCATCACGATGCGCAAGGACGCGATGTACCAGACGGCGCTCACCGGCATGCCGACGACGGACAACCACGTGCAGGGCTGGCCGGCCATCTGCGAATCGATCAAGCGCATGGCGCAGCAGGCGTGCCCCGAGGTCGTCGACGTGCACGCCATCGGCCCCTACTACATCGCGATCGTCTCGATCCGGAAGCGGCTGGCGTACGAAGCCCGCAACGTCATCCTCAGCGTCCTGGGCCCGACCGCCGGGGCCCCTCAGGCCAAGTACTGCATCGTCGTGGACCCCGACGTGAACGTCCGGGACATCAACCAGGTCTTGTGGGCGCTGTACACCCGGGTGCAGCCGGATCAGGACGCGATCATCTTCCCGTTGATGGTGGGCGCGCCGCTGGACCCGTCAGCGCCCGTGCATCGCCACTCGTCGAAGATGGGTTTCGACGCAACCGTCCCGCTGGGGGAGTCGAGGGAGCGCTACAACCGGGTGGTCGTCCCGGGCGTCGACGAGGTGTCGTGGTGACCCGAGCACCAGGCCGCCGAAGTTGGACCGCTACGCTACTCGGATCGTTTGGATACCGACGAATTCAGACTCGAGTTTCGGCTCGCCATCTTCGAGGAGCATCTCAACGACTTCTTGAAGATTCCGCCGAAGTTCGTCGAGGCCCTCCCCTTGACCGTGAGCACCCGGCCAGCCCGGCACGTAGCCCACGTACAGGCCCGTGTCGGGATCTCGCTCAACCACGATGTTGAAGGTGCGCATCGTTCGACTCCTTCGGGTCGATCCTACTCGATAGCTCACCATAATCGTGTTCGTTGTCGGCCCGGCGGCGCGGCCCGTAGCCCTCGGCGGTAGGGCTCAGGGACGCCCTTCCAGGGCGCGGCGGAGCTGGGCGAGATGCTTGTCGTCGTGCGCCGCGATCAGCGCAACCCAGTCCGCAAACGTCATGCGCCCCAAGGTGACATGAACACTCCCGCGTTGCCACTGTTCCGGCGCCAACCGTCCCAGAACAGCCAGGGTCTCCTGGCGTCGGCGGCGGAGGGCCGCAAGCGCCAGCCCGGTATCGTTGCGCAGGTACTGGCGTTCTTCTGCCCATCGATCGGGATCTAGTGGCAAGGCGTCGCCGTCGACGATCCCCCAGGCCGTCCGGTCGGGCGGCATCTCTCCCA
>JBGPXN010000291.1:0-3399 GCA_041492755.1 Methylomirabilia bacterium
GTGACCCCGGCGGGATTCGAACCCGCGATCTCGACCTTGAAAGGGTCGCGTCCTGGGCCAGGCTAGACGACGGGGTCAGCGTCGCCAGTATACCCGATGCCCAGGGCGCGACCCGATTCGCGGCGCGACGGGACGGAGTCAGGGCGCGGGGTGGACGGAGGTATGCACCTCGACCACGTCGGCAACGCGATAGCGGTTCGCGCCGGCGACCATGATCTGGATCGGACCGCGTGGCGAGGAGACCGTGATGCGCCCGCTCGGATCCGTGGCGAGGACCTGACCGCGGACGACGGCGTAGTCGCCCGGATCCGATGGGATGGCCGCCGCCGGCTCCGGCATCGCGGCGGCTGCGGGCGCGGGCGTCGAGCCGATCGCCGGACGCACCTCCATCGGCTGCACGCGGACCTTTACGCGAACGTTGTCGCCGCTCTTGAAGCTCGTCCCCGGCGTCGCCACCCACACCTGCATGGGCCCACGATCCGTGGTGACGGTCACCTTGCCGGACGGATCGACGGTGCTGATGGTCCCACGCGCCTCCACGTCCTCGGCAGGGCCCTTGGGAGTAACGACACCAGTCGGCAGCATCACCACCGGAAGCTCGGCCGGGCCGGCGATCTCACCGCGGATCGTCGAGATCCGGTGCAGCTGCAGACCGACGAACTGATCGGGCGTGACCTTCACGCGAATGATCCGCCCGTTCTGGTTGAGGGTGATCGTATTGAGCTGTTCGTCCCAGGTCCAGACCTCGCCGGTATGCGTGCTGGCCGGCGACGACGTCACCGCACTGGTAGACCCGGTCGCGCAGCCAGCCAACAGCGCGACGACACACAGGGACCAGGCAAAAATTTTCATGGTCGGTCCTCCTGCGTCCGTTGCGTTCAAGACGAGTGCCAAAGATTCTTCGGCGGTGGCGGGTGGATGTCAAGTCCGGCGCGACACGCCGGTCGCGGAGCAGCCCCTGACAGCTATCGTCGCGCCATATATTGCGCACAGGAGTCGTCCCGATGGAGGTCTCGATTGAAACAAGCCCTCGCCCTCGCCGTGCTCGCCGTGCTGCTCTCGTGGACTCCCGGTGCGTGTGCCCAAAATTTCGCCGTAATCGGCATGCAATGACCCTCCCCGCCGACCTGCGGGCTCGACTCGAGAGCGATCCGTGGGCCGAATCGCTGGGGGTCGAGTACCTCGCTCTCGAGCCTGGCTATTGCCGCGTCGGTCTCGCCCTGCAACCCCACATGGTCAACTTCCAGGGCTCGCCGCACGGCGGGGTGATCTTCTCGCTCGCCGACGCCGCCTTCGGAGCCGCCTGCAACTCGTACGGCGACGACGCGGTTGCCCTCAGCATGACGATCAATTACCTCGCCGCCGCCCCGCCGGCCGCCCGCCTCATAGCCGAGGCCCGCGAGCGCAAGCGCGGCACCCGCACCGCCTTCTACGACGTCACCGTCACCACCCCCGACGGCGCGTTGATCGCCCAACTCCAGGCCCTTGCCCACCGCCTGACGAACGCTCCCCCCCAAGCCACCTGACGCCACCCGACGACTGAACGCTCAGCAGACCCCGCGACCCCGCTCCGCAAGGACAGCGCGTCGCAGAGAGCGCCAGTCAAAGAGAGAGCCTGTCGCAGAGAAAGCCGTTTCAGACACAACGTGTGAAGAACAACGCTTCGCGCGCGGGCTTCGCCCGCGCGATCGATGGGGGGAGGCAGACCGAAGTGCGGGCCGCCAGGCCCGGGCACGACCGTCGGAGGGGGGCAGAGCCCCCCTCCGAGTCTTACCCGGATTGCGACCCGAAGCCGACGCGGAAGGACGACACGTTCACGCGGTAACGCACCGCGCCGGGCACCGCCGGGACGCTGGCGGCGAACGTCGCACGGCCACCGGCCGGGATCGACGGGCTCACGAACGTGATCCCGCGGCCGACGACCTTGCCGGCGCTGTCGAGGGCTTCGGCGGTGACGTACACGTCGAGCACGTCGCTCCGTCCGTCGTTCACCACGACGCCGTTGAGCCGAACCTGGGAGGGGTTGCCGCGGTCGACGTCGAACGTCACACGGAAGTTTTGCGCGTGCGCGGCCGTGGCGACCAGAAGCGCGATCGCCGACGCGGCGACCACGAGGACCCACCGCACACCCCGGGCCTGCCAGCCTGCCCGAGGGAAAAGCCCGAAAGTATGCCGCGTGTCGGACATCCACCCTCTCCCCGTCCCGTTTCGGCCGCGACGACCCGGCCGCGAGTAGATTACTGCCTCTGGCGGATCCCCTCCAACGACTTCTTGAACTTGTCGCATGGATCCACGCTGTCGACGCGTGGCGTGTACCAGACGTAGTCGAACGGCGTGGATGCCGCCCCATACCGCGCCGTGTACGCCTCCGGCGTCGTCCCGTCGGGGGCGACTTCGACGAACGCGACGCTGGCGATCGAAGACGCGGGTGCGCGCGCCCGCAACGCGGCCGGGACACCGCGGTCCGTACGCGTATGGCCGGCACCGGCGATGAGCACCGCGCCGTCGCCGGACGCGTCGGCCATCGCGGCCGCCATGCTGGCGTCGCGCGCCCGCTGGATGGCGACCATGCGGTCGACCATGGCGTCCGAGCCGTGGCCGCAGTGCGCGTCGCGGATCTCGCGCGCGAGCGATTCGCGGACCTCGGCGGGGGGAGCCTCGTTCAGGCGCCAGCGGGCGGCTAGCGCGGGGTCGAGCGCGCCACCGCGCCGCAGCAGGGTGAGCGTGTCGCGCGCCAGGTTGGCGGCCACGATGGGTCGTCCGGCCCCGAGCGCCGTGTCGACGATCGGTTGGTACATCGCCCAGTCGGGCCAGCCCGACGCTTTCCAGTTCACGGCGTCCGCAAGCCCGGTGGCGTCGGTGGGATGGGCCGCGAGATGGCGCTCGATGGTCGGCGCCTGGTCGGCGTCGAACATCTCGAAGGCGACCGCCGGCCGGCGGCCGGCGGTGATCAGCGCGCGCAGCAGATAGGCCTGCAGCCGGTGGTGGTCGGGGTTGTCGTGCTTTTCGCCGAGCAGCACGTACCGGGCCCCAGCCAGGCGCGCCGTCAGCTCGGACGGCTCGATGAACCGGTCGCCGCGGACGTCGCGGATCCGGCCGGTCAGGGGATGGTCCTGTTCGAGAGGGGCCTGCCAGGCGCCGTACGGTGGCTCGACACCGGCAGCGGTGCCCACGAGCCCCCCCAACAGCCCAGCGAGCACAAGGTATCGGCGCATGAACCCAGCATGCACGGCCCGCCCGCCGCGGGCAAGCCGCGTAGCCGTCCGCCAGGATTGGCGCGACCGCGGCCCGTGTCCCGTTCACCTCGCGGAGGGTAAAGACCTACCGCCACCCAGTCCTGGAAGGCGTCGGGGCCGCTCGCAAGCGGCACGATTTGGAATTTCGACGGCCCGTGGCGTA
>JBGPXN010000228.1:0-6177 GCA_041492755.1 Methylomirabilia bacterium
CCGGCTGGATCCGATCGCGCAACGACGAGGTATCGTGATCTCGCCCATGGCGAGCCACGCGCTGAACCGCAGGACGGGCTAGCCATCGCAGGCGAACTCGGGACTCGTCAGACCCCCAAGTTCTTAATGAGAGCCACCTTCGCTTCGTGTTGCGGGGCTGGCGCATGGACAGTCGCTCGGTGGCCATCCCTCCCCTTTCGGGGGGGCGGACGGTCCGGCCGGCCGGTCCCGCGTCGCTACGCTGCGGCCATCGCCCTGATCACGATCCTCCGATCCCGGTGATCACGAGGCCGATTTTCTTGATCACGATCGACCGATCCTGGTGATCACGATGGGCCGACGCGCGCACCCATTAAAGTATGGTTCAGTCCGGGAAGGGACGACCCATGGATCGACCGATCGCCTACGACAAGGGTGGGGCAGGCTCGGGAGCCTGGTGATTGTCGAGCCCGACGGGGGGCGGCAGCACCTCCAAGCCGTCCACACGATGAGCAGCGGCCCCCGGAGGCCGCAGAGGGTAGGTCGCAAGGAGTTCGATCGGGCGGCCGCGCGCCGGTCTAGCCCGGTGACCGTTTTGCCCTCCTTCTGGCTGGCCAGCGTGATCTCGGAGGCGATCAGCGCGCCCAGGTCGGAGGGCCGATCCCGTAGGGGAGGGATCGCCAGCGTGATGCCGCTGACCCGGTCGAAGAGATCCTTGCGGAACCGCTCGGATGCCACGAACCGGCCGAGCGGCCAGTGCGTGGCCGAGACGACGCGGACGTCAGCGCGCTGGAGCGTCTCCGACCCGAGCTTCTCGAACTCGCCGTACTCGATGGCACGCAGGATCTTGGCCTGCGCGGTGGGGCTCATGTCGGCGATCTCGTCCAGGAAGAGCGTGCCGCCGTCGAAGGGGCCCTGGCGTCAAGAGGCTGGAGCCGGGCTTCGCCATCTGCTCCATACGGGCGGCGAGGTGCGTGGTCTGGCCGACGGCGGTGTAGTCCATGTGGAGGTCGCTTCCGATCGAGCGGACCACCGAAGAAAACCCGCGTCTCAAAGAAGAGCAAGGGCGCCCAGATCAAGGACCTGAAACCCAAGAAGAACCCCAAGGGCGGTGGTCCGGGGCGGATCGAACCGAGATACCCGCGATAGAGGGATACCAACAGATGGACGGCCTGCCACTTCGGAGGCCAGCGGCCCTGGTTCGTCTGCCCACGCTGGACCTCGAGTCCGAGCTGGTGTTCGCCGGTGACGACGGCACCACCGAGGCCCGCGGCCCGAGCCGGCGGCGCGGCGTCGAAGTGGCGACCCGCGTGCGGCTGCTCGACTGGCTCACGTTCTCCGGCGACGTCACGGTGAGCCGGGCCGAATTCGAGAGCGGGGAGGCTGGTGCCGCTGGCGCCGAGGCTGACCGCGCGTGCCGATCTCACCGCGCGCGGCCCGGGAGGCGTCTCCGCGAGCCTGGCCATGCGGCACCTGGTCGACCGGTTCGCCAGCGAGGACCGGACGCAGACGGCGCGCGGCTACACGCTGTTCGACCTGACCGGCCGGTATCGCTGGCGGGACTGGGAGGCGTTCGTCAGCCTCGAGAACCTCACGGACGTCTGGCGAGAGGCCCAGTTCTTCTTCGTGTCGCGGCTGCGCGGCGAGCCACTGGAGGGGGTGCCCGACGTGCACTTCACGCCGGGCCATCCGCGCTCGGTGCTGGGCGGGATCGCCCGGCGATTCTGAGGGCGCGTCAGTCGCCGAGCACGCCGACGCGGTTGCGGCCCGCGTCCTTGGCCATGTAGAGCGCGCGCGGCCCGCGGCCGGGATCAAGTCCTGCACGGAGGGAACGTCCTCGGGCAGGCAGGCGACGCCAGGCGCTGAGCGAGCGGCGGGTTGCGGCTGCGGCCGACACGGACCTGACCGTCGATCACCACGCACGACATTCCAGGAATATCGCCGCGCGCTAGCGCGCCGAGTGCATCGCCTTCGGCACTGAGCAATCGTGCTCGATGCAGAAGCGGTGAGACGCCGCTGTTCATGCGGGTCATCACCACATCACCGGATTGCTCGGGTTCCGGACCGGAGGCGGGGACACGGGAAGGGCGCCGCCTCAGTGCTAGTCTTCATCCAGCATGAAGGCCAAGCAGCGGATCCCCCGAAAAATCCCGATCCGGGGTGTCGTCTTTCAGGAAGGTGACTGGCTCTCCGTGCGGTGCTTGGAATACGACCTGGCAACGCAGGGGCGGACGCTTGCTCAGCTTTACAGGAATCTGAACCGGCTCATCGTTGGTCACATCGCGGTACGTCTCCATCACAACCAGCGGCCATTCCAAGCTCTGCGGCCGGCGCCGCGGAAGTATTGGGACCTGTTCAAACGTTCGAAGATTCCTCTCTCGGCTGACACGAGCAACGTCCGGGGGGTGAGAAGCAACGGGTTTGTCGTTCCGCCACCCGAACTGCGCGTAGCGCCGCCTGACGCCGCCTAGTACACCAAACAGACGATTCGAATCCCGGAACTCCGGGTGAAGCTCGTCTATCTGCGTCGCGGTACGGGCGAGACCGCCAAGCTCGTCGACCTGCCTTCAGCCGCCGAGAGTCTTCGTCTGGAGCGCGAGGTGGTTCTCAGCTTGGGCATGCCGGCCGGTATTTCGCCGGAGGATTTTGGCCTCGCCGAGGAGTGAAGCGGCAGGCGCTATCCCGGCCCTAGCCTAGTGACCGCCGGCGGCGACCGCCGCTCCGGAGATGGCGGCGAGGCGCTGGGCCAGGGGCGTGTTGCGGCTGCGCCCGACGTGGACCTGGCCGTCGATCACCACGCACGAGATCCCCGGAATGTCGCCGCGCGCGATGGCGCCGAGGGCGTCGCGGGCCGATGAGCCGACCGGCGCGTCGCAGACGACGAGATCAGCCGGACGCCCCACCGCGATCACACCAGTCTCCAGCCGGAACGCGCGCGCGTTGTTGCCCGTCGCCAGCGCGATTGACTCGGCCGGCGGCAGATCGCCGAGTGAGGCGAGCTCGCACACCGTCTTGATCACGCCCATCGGCATCACGCCCGTGCCCGTCGGCGTATCGCTGGCGACGCAGACGCGGGCGAGCGCGCCGGCCTCGCGCGCGATCTTCAAGATGAGCAGCGACGACCGCAGATTGCCTGCCTGAACGAGCTGGAGCGTCATCGTGCTCTCGGTCACGAGGCGGCGCACGCCGTCGTCGGCGAGCGCGGTCGTCCCGCCGTTGACGTGGCCGGCCACGTCGGGGCGCAGGTGGAGCAGCGTGTCGTGATCGATGGGGCTTGATCCCGGGATCGAAGTGCCGCCGCTGTGGGACATGACGCAGAGGCCGTGCTTCTGCGCCATCCGCACTTCCGGCTCGCCGTCGCGCGGCTGCTGGTAGCCGCCGAAGCCGTACTTGGCGTGGCGGACGCCGTGCCGTGCCATCTCCGCGAAATCCGCGTCGGTGAGGCCGGGCTCGAGGATCACCGAGCCGGCGTTCACCTTCATGCCGTTGGGATGAAAGCCGGCGAAGCACTTCGCGGCGGCGATGGCGAGCGCCTTGGCGGCGACGGGATCGTGCGGCCGGCCGGGCGCGTGCACGCCCTCGCCCGCAGAGACCACGCTCGTGATGCCGCCGTGCACGTAGGAGTCGAGGAAGTCGACCTGCTTCTGGCGCGGCGTGTAGTCGCCGAGCACGACGTGGCAGTGACTGTCGATGAGCCCGGGAATGACCGTCGTCCCGCGGCAGTCGACGATCACCTCGGCGGCGGCGGCGCCCACCCCCGCGCGCGAGCCGATCGCCTCGATGCGGCCATCACGCACGCGGATGGCGTCGGCGGCGAGCGTCGGCGTGGCGAGGTCGCCGCTGACCAGCGTGCCGATGTTGACGAGGGCGAGGGTCGGCATGGCGGTCAATACTCCTCCAGGCAGCGGTCGACCATGGCGCGCACCGCGTCCCAGTCGTAGCTGCGGTACATCCGGCGGTTCACGACCGGCTGGGAGGCCGAGTAGAACATCTCGTACTGGAGCTGCCGGCCCGCGAACTCGGTGCCCACGAAGTCCCAGATCAGCTTGATGAGCTTGATCCGCTCGCGCGCCGGCACCGTCGCCGAGCGGTAGTAGCGCTCGGTGTCGGCGCGCGTCTCCGGCGACAGGAACGCCTCTTCCGAGGATGGCACCGCCTGGAAGGCGCCGCCGGCCAGCTCGCGGAGCGTCTTCATGAGGTCGCCGATCAATCGGCGCTGCAGGCTCATGCCGGCGTAGATGTAGCGCGGATGCGGCCGGGCGACGCCGTCCTTCACGAGGGGAAAGCGCTCCGCCGCGTGCATGATCGCGTCGAACGTGGCCGCCACCGTCGCAATGTCACCGCCGAGGGTGGCCTGTATCGCGGGATCGGCCGCCGCGCCCTGGACTTCGACGAGCTTGAGCGCGAGCCCGGCCAGGAACTCGAGCTTCACCGCGAAGCGCACGAGCGACTGGAAGTTGGCGAGCGTGTGCGACGGGGTGTCGTGGAACTGGAGGTTTACCAGCTCGACGTTCTTGTAGATGAAGACCTGCTCCCACGGCACGAAGACGTCGTTCAGCACGACGGTGGCGTCCACCTCGTCGAAGCGCGCGGAGAGCGGGTAGTCGTAGACGCTGGTCGCCTGCGCCGCGAACGGTCGCCGCGGGTAGAGCCGGACACCCTCGGCCGCGATCGGCATGACGACCGAGATCGCGTAGTCGTCGTCACCCTTGGCCAGCGGCGTGATGTACGACAGGAACAGCCAGTCGGACATGATCGCGGAGGTGGCGATGGCCTGGCAGCCGCGCAGGACGATGCCGTCGTCGCGCTCACGCACCACGCCCGGGTGCAGGAAGGGCTCGGGGTGGCGATGTGCCGGCAGGCCGCGATCGATCTGCGGCGGCACGATCGCGTACGACAGGTACAGATCCTCGGCGCGCGCTTTCGCGTAGAAGCGCACGACGTGATCGCCGTACTGCGCCCCGCCCCGCGCGAAGAAGTCGCGGGCGGCGGCCAGCGCCGTGATCACGCAGGCGACGTGATCCGGGGTGCGCCCCATGAGGCCGTAGGACGGCTCGGCCCAGAAGCGGTGGAGACGGCGGCGCGCGACCAGATCGTCCGATGTGCGCGGGATCAGCCACATCGCGCCGATGCGCTCGCCGGTGGCGGGATCGACAGCGGTCGTCACGTCGAGGTTGGCGGCGTCGCGGGCACGGTCGTAGGTCTCGGCGATGCGCCGGATCGGCGCCGCGAAGGCCGGGTGCCGGGTGACGTCCTTCACCCGCTCGCCGTCCAGGAACACCGCGCGCCCGTCGCGCAGGCTCGCGACGTACTCGTCTCCGCGCCGCATGAGAGCCCCTCCGCCGCCGGCGTCCGCGGGCGGCGCCCCACGTTGCCACACGCGGCGGGTGACGCACAAGCGTTCTACAATCTCGCCATGCCACTCGAGCCCTCCGACGGACAGCGGGCCCCCGAAGCTCCCCACGCCGGCCGACCCCTCACGCGCGCGGTGAACGGCATGGTGACGTCCCCGCACGCGCTGGCGTCGAGCGCCGGCGCCGACGTGCTGCGGGCGGGCGGATCGGCGGTGGACGCCGCAATCGCGGCGCACGCGGTGCTCGCCGTGGTGTACCCGCACATGACCAGCGTGGGCGGCGACGCGTTCTGGCTCGTCTACGACGCGCAGAATCGCTCCGTCCGCGGTCTGAGCGCGGCCGGCCGCGCGGCGTCGGCGGCGTCGCTCGACTGGTTCCGCGCGCGCGGCATGACGCAGATTCCGCTCAAGGGAATCCTCCCCGCGACGCTGACCGTGCCCGGCGCCGTCGATGGCTGGTGCGAGGCGCATGCGGCGTATGGCCGGCGACCATTCGCCCAGGACCTGGCGGCCGCGGTGGAGTGCGCGCGCGACGGCTTCACCGTCACCGAGCGGGTCGCGCCCTCCATCGCCCGGTCGGCGGAGATCCTCGCGAAGAATCCTCCCGCCGCGGCGATCTTTCTCCCCGGCGGAAGCGTGCCCCGCCCGGGACAACGTCTACGCAACCCCGATCTGGCCCGGACGCTCGAAGCCGTCGCCGAGCGTGGGCGTGCCGGCTTCTACGCGGGGCCGGTCGCGGCGGAGGCGTGCCGCTATGCGCGGGAGCACGGCGGGTTCTTCGCCGCGCGCGACTTCGTCGAGCAGCGCTCGCGCTGGGACGCGCCGCTGCGCGGGACGTACCGCGA
>JBGPXN010000098.1:0-16041 GCA_041492755.1 Methylomirabilia bacterium
CAATTGATGCAGGCCGGCCGCACCATCAGCGTGAGCGGGCTGCTCGAGCCGCCGCTCTGCGCAGTGCTCGCGTGGCTGCTCTTCGCCGGCATCACCACCGCCGATCCCGGCCGCTTCGACCGGCTGTACGTCGCGGTGGCGCTCAGCCTGTCGTCGACGTTGATCGTGGTGAAGCTGCTCTACGACAAGCAGGAGATGAGCACGTTCGGCGGCCGCGTCACCGTCGGCATCCTGGTCTTTCAGGATCTGTGGGCCATCGGCTTCCTGGCGCTGCAGCCGAACCTGGACAACCTGCAGCCGGCGCCACTGCTGCGCTCGCTGGCGCTCGGCGCCGCGCTCGTCTTCGCCGCCATCCTCATGTCCAAGTACGTGCTCTCCACCCTGTTCCGCGCCATCGCGACCTCGACCGAGCTCATGCTGGTGACCTCCATGGCGTGGTGCTTCCTGGTGGCGGCGGTGGCCGCGCGCGCGGGTCTGTCCACGGCCATGGGGGCGCTGGTGGCGGGGATGGTGATCGCCGCGTTTCCCTACGGCACCGAGGTCATCTCGCGTCTGTCCGGCGTTCGCGACTTCTTCATCACGCTGTTCTTCGTCGCCCTTGGTTTGCAGATCCCGTGGCCGTCGACGCGCTTGCTCCTGCTGGCGGTGGTGGCGTCGGTGTTCGTGGTCCTGAGCCGGTTCCTGGTCGTCTATCCGATCTTCGCGTTCCTGCGACTGGATCTGCGCACCGCCGGCGTCACCGCCGTCAACCTCGCGCAGGTCAGCGAGTTCTCGCTGGTGATCGTCGCCCTCGGCACGGACTACGGCCACGTCGGACCCGAGGTGGCGCCGCTCGTGCTCTACACCTTGCTCCTGACGTCACTGATCTCGACGTATGGCATCCGCGGGAACCACGAGATCGCCACCGCGATCGCGCGGCTCCTGTCGCGCGCGGGCGCGCCGGCCTGGCTCGCCGACCGCGCGCGGGCCGCGCCGCCTGCCGAAAGCGCGCCGTCGCCGCAGGGGCGGAAGGTGTTCCTCCTCGGCGTGTCCCGGGAGGGGCTCGCGTTCCTGCAGCATCTCGAGCGCGAGCGCCCGGAGATGAAGCGGCGGATCGTCGCCATCGACTTCAATCCCGAGACGCTCGAACGGCTCCAAGCCGACGGCGTCGAATGCCACTACGGTGACATCGCCAACGTCGAGATGCTGCGGCACGCACACATTGCGGAGGCCGGTGTCGTGGTGTCGGCATTGTCGGACTGGGTGCTGAAGGGAACGACCAACTCCACGCTGCTGCGCCTGATCCGCGGGCTGGCGCCTTCGGTTGACGTCATCGTCACTGCCGACACGCTGGCCGGGGCCGAGCGACTCTATTCGGAGGGCGCGGATTACGTTCTGATTCCTCCCGCGCTCGCCGCCGAGCACCTCTATGACTTGTTGCGCGACGAGTCGCCGGCCGCTCTTCGCGCTGCCCGGCGCCGGCAGGCGGCCGAGCTCTTCGACCGTTCGCGTGGCGCGGCGACCCAGGACGGCTAGTCTAGGCTCAGCCTAGGCTCGTGTCGGAGTAAACGGAGATCGAGGAGCGCCCCGGGGGCCCCGGGGCGCTTCCGAGCGCTCGGGGGGCATGGGGGGCCATATCGGGGCCCCCATGTCACCAGTCCCATTCGGGCCAAGCTGTCATCTTAGCTGCCGGGCTTGGGTTGCCCGCCGAGATTTGGCACTCGCTCCGCAGCCCAAATAGGTGGAATTCCTGCCATCGATGCCCCAGAATGCATGGCATCCAGCGTGCACTTCCCGGCGGAACCTTTTGCAGACATGACTACGTCGAACGGCTTCAGAGGAGTTGTCACAGTGCGACGCTGGCATTTCGCGTCCGAGGCAGGCTTCACGTTGGCGGAAACGCTGACCGCCGTGACGGTGCTGACGGTCGCTCTGGTCGCCCTGCTCTTCGCGACCGGCTTCGGGGTGACCGGACTCGACGGCGCGCGGCGGTCGACCGCAGCGCTCTTTCTGGCCGAACGGCGCATGGAGCAAATCAAGGCATTTGCGATGAGCGACGCGGCCACCCGGGGCTGGGCCAACGTGACGGCGGCCAACTTCCCCGCCGAAGCCTACGCAAGCATTCCGAGCTATGGGGATTACCGGCGCGCCGTCATCATCACCGACAATCCCGGCGGCGCGGCGAACACCAAGCAGATCGAAGTCTTCGTCTTCTACCGTCCCGTCAGCACGACCGGAGTGGGCGGGGAAACATCGGTGTCGGTGTCCACCCTCCTGGTGTTTCGATGAGGCTGCGCGTGCGCGGTGCCGCCGGCTTCACGCTCGTCGAGCTGCTGGTGGCCATGGCCGTGGCGTCGATCGTACTCGTCGGCGCCGGACTCGCATTTCAGTTCGCGGCCGGCACTCTGGCCTCGGGATCGGATCAGGCGGACGTTCAGCAGAATGCGCGCTGGGTCCTCGAACGGATGGTGCAAGAGATCCGGGGGGCGGGCTACGATCCGCGCGCCACCCTGGGCGGTGGCACCTTCGCCGCGCTCACCAGCGCGACGGCCACGAGTCTCATCATGCAATCCGACTACAACGGAAACGGTGTGCCCGGCGAGGCCCAGGCCGGGCCCTGCGACGTCACGACGACGACGGAGAACGTCGGGTACCGGCTGGTGGGCGACCAGCTCCGCCGTTCCACGGATCCGCCGGCCTATACCTGCGAGACGCCCCTTGTGAACGGCGTGACCTCGCTGGCGTTCACCTACTACGATGCCGACGACAACGTGACGGCGACCGCTGCTGCGGTCAGGACGGTCGAAATCACCCTCACCCTCAACTCCACAACGGGTGGGGCGGAACGGAAGGCCACCGTGGCCGACCGGATCCGCCTCCGGAACCGGTAGGCAGCCATGCGCGACGAAAAAGGTATCGTGCTGCCCCTCACGCTGCTGATGATGGTCGCCTTGACCGCGCTCGCCATCGGACTGGTGTCGGTGGCCGCGTTCGAGCCCGTCATCTCCAAGAACCTGGCGGATACCACGCAGGCCCGGTTCGCAGCGGAAGCGGGCGTCGAGTGGGCGTTCAACCAGATCGCTCCGCAGGACAACTGGAGCACGTTCCTCTCGGGGGCCGGCGTCAACGGGGTCACCATGACGACCGGGACGTCGATGGGCACGCTCGGGGCGGCGCGGGGCACGTTCACCGTGATGGTCCGGAATGACACGCTGGCCGGGGACACGGCCATCACCGGTGTTCCGCCCGAGGCCAGCGCGACCGTCGACGCCAACAAGGTCCTCATCTTGACGTCCACGGGCGGTGTCGGAACCTCGCTCAAGGGTGTGCGGGCCGTGCTCAAGAAGGCGACCTTTCCGGGCAACGGCCGGCCGCCCGGAGCCCTGAACTTCCCCGGCAACGAGGCGCAGGCCGCCTTTACCGCCGACAACTTCGCGGTCGACGGCCGCGGCTACAGGATGGACGGGAGCCTGGATGCCGGCTGCGCCGACCACTGGGGGATCGCGGTCTCGAGCACGCTGCCTACCACCAACCCGGGCGCCAACGAGTCGGTGGTGCAGAACGCGCTGTCGACGAGCAATCCCAACCAGAAGGACAACGTCTTCGGCAAGAAGCAGAACCCCTTGCAGGCGGGGCAGGGCGACAACACCATCGCGTCCGACGCCGGCCTCAATCCGACCAACATTCAGAATTTCATCGATCAGGCCAAGAACGCGGCCGACATCACGCTCACGAGCGCTCAGCCGAGCGGCCTGACCATGGGGAGCATCGGCGGGTCCTCCAACTGCGCCAACTGGGCGAGCCAGAACTGCTGGGGCACCCAGGCCCAGCCGAAGATCGTCTATATCAAAGGTGATCCGGATCCAACGTCGAATTTCAATGCGCTACGGCTCAATGGCCCGACGACCGGCTACGGCATCCTCATCGTGGAAGACGGCGACGTTCGCGTCTACGGCAACCTCAACTGGTACGGCATCATCATCGTGACCGGCCAGTACGTGGGCATCGGATTTCTGGGCACGACGAGCGAAACCCAGAACGTGTACGGTTCCGTCATCTCGAACGAGACGCGGAGCGACCCGGGCTATTTCGAGGGCGTGCTGCAGGGGAACGCGAAGATTCGCTACAGCTGCGAGGCGCTCGACAACGCGTTCAACAACCGCAAGCTGACGGCCATCGTTGGGTGGAAGGATCTTGCGCCCGGTGAATAAGGCTCTGGCCTTCGCGGTTCTCGTCGTCGTCGCCGCCGGATGCCGGCAAGCGCCGCCGGGACCTCCCTCGCCGCCGCGGACGGAGCTGTCGCCGACCTTCGCCGCGCTCCGCGCCGGAGGTGACGCCCGCCTTGTCGCAAAAGACTGGACGGGCGCAGCCCTGGCCTACGACCAGGCGCTCGTGTACCAGCCGTCGAACGTCGCGGTACGATACGGCCGCGCGATCGCGCTCTCGCATCTCGATCGCCGGGACGAAGCGGTCACTGCATTCTTGTGGGTCGTCGACAACGCGCCGTTGACCAGCGAGGAGTCGCGGGTGGCGCGGCAGTGGCTCGTTTCCGCCGGGGTACGGACGATGCCGGCGCCGAAGATCCCCGTCCCCGAGCCCGCCGCCCCGGAGCGCGCCGACGCGCCGCGTCCGGGCGGGCGCGTGCAGGGCAAGACGCAGTGGACGGAGCTCGAGCGTGGGGCGCAGCGCCTGACGCTTCAGATCCTGATGGAAGGCGACGAAACGGTGACCGAGGGCCGCTACTACGGGACCCGGATACGCCTGAACGAGCCCTACGAGATTACCGGCATCGCGCCCGGCCGCTATCGCCTCAGCGCCCAGGTCGGCCCGATCAGGCTCTGGGACACGAAGATCGTCGTCAACGAGGGCAATCCCACGGTACTCGACCTGACGCCCGCCACCAGCACCGCCCCCGCCAACGCCTTGCGGCCGGGCGGCGCGTCGTAGCCGCTTCCCGGCCCCCCCTTTACCCGTCCGCGTTACCGCTTCTGCGACGCGTCGGCCACCGCGTTGCGAAACGCGTCGATCTGGGCGGGCAGGCCGGACACCCGCGGTCCCGGGGTGAGCGGGCTGACGAGAAGGCCGAGGGCGCCGCGACTCCGACGCTTCGGAGCCGAGCCTACGACCGGCCCGTCAGCTCTTTTCGCACGAGGGCGGCCCCGGCGGCGAGGCCACGGAGCTTCTGGTTGCACATGTAGCGCGGGCTCCAGCCGAAGCCGCAGTCGGGGTTCACGGTGAGCTTCTCGGCCGGACACACCTCGAGCACGCGCCGGATGCGCTGGGCAACCTCTTCGCCGGTATCGGGATGGAACCCCTTCACGTCGATCACGCCGGCGCCGAGCTCGCGGCCGTCGCCGTGCTTCTTCCAGAGATCGACCTCGGACATCTCGCGGCCCGCGAACTCGAGCACGAACTGATCGGCGCGCGCCGTGAGCGCGCCCGGGAAGTAGGGAGCATAGCTGCGCGGGAAGCGCGAGCGACCGAAGCGATTCCCGAAACAGATGTGGAACCCGAGCCGGGCCTTCACGCCCTCGGTGGCCATGTTGAACAGGCGCGCCATCTCCTCGCCGCTGACGTTGCCGCGCGCCGGCTCGTCGATCTGGATCCAGTCGGCCCCCGCCGCCACCAGCGCCTTCAGCTCCTGGTTGATGACTTCGGCGAACCGCTCCGCCACGTCGACGACGCCGTTGTAGACGGCGCCGGGATGGATGCGGGAGCCGAACGTGAGCGGCCCCGCACAGGTGGCCTTGACGGCGTGGCGCGTGTTCGCGCGCAGGAATTCGAACTCCTTCACGATGCCGAGGCCGCCCGCCGGCGTCTCGATGCGGCCCACCGCTTGGTAGCGGGTCTGCTGGTCGTAGCCCCACGGACCCGCCTTCCGCCGGACGGGCAGGGGCTGGATGCCCTGGATGATGGCGTAGTAGGAGTCGACGTAGCCGTCGAGCCGGCGGACCTCGCCGTCGGTGATGACGTCGATGCCGGCCGTCTCCATGTCGCGGATGGCGGCGTGCGCGGCGTCGTCGAACGTCTCCTCGAGGTCGGCGGGACCGAATTCGTCGCGCGCCAGCGCCTTCACGGCCGCGAACCACCAGCCCGGCTTGCCGTGCGAGCCGACCACCGACGACGGAATGAGCGGGAGTGAAGCCATCAGCCTGATCCTCCTCCGATGATGCGCCGGACCACGGGGTCGCGGTCGGCGTCCTGACGGGTCCCCGCGAACACGATCTCGCCGCGCTCGATGACGTAGAGCCGGCTCGCGAACTCGGGCACGTGGTGAATGTTCGACTCGGCGAGTAGGATGCTGTGGCCGAGCCGGGTGATCGCGGCAATACTGTCGGTGATGGCCGGGATGATCACCGGCGACAGCCCCTCGAACGGCTCGTCGAGAAGCAGCATCTCGGGATCGAGGGCGAGCGCCCGCGCGATCGAGAGCATCTTCCGCTCGCCCCCCGAGATCTGCGTGCCGCCGCGCCCGGCGTACGCGCGGAGCCGGGGAAACACCTCGTACGCGCGCTCCACGCGCTCGCGCGCGGAGCGGTCCGACGGCCGCGTCCACGTCGGGAGCTCGATGTTCTCGGCGACGGTGAGGTTGGCGAAGATCCCGCTCTCCTCCGGGGCGAAGCCCAGGCCCAGCATCGCGATCTCGTGCGTCCGCCGGCCGTCGATCCGCGCGTCCTTGAAGCGGATCGCGCCCGCGCGCGGCCGGAGGTAGCCCATGATCGTGCGCAGGGTCGTCGTCTTGCCGGCGCCGTTGCGACCCACCAGCGCCACCACTTCGCGCTCACCGACCTCCAGCGACAGCCTGCGCAGGATGTGGCTCGCCTGGATGTACACGTCGATATCGGTGACGCTCAGCATGGTCAGGGCCCGGCCGCCTTTCGCCCGAGGACGGTGTCCACCACCCGCGCGTCGGCGCGGATGGCGGCCGGGGTGGCGTCGGCGAGCACACGCCCCTGGTGGAGCGCGATGATCCGGTCGGAGTAGGCAAACACGATATCCATATCGTGCTCGACCAGGATGATGGCCTGCAGCCCCATGCGCTTGGAGGCCGTCACCATGGTCTCCATGATCGCGTTCTTGTCCGCCGTGCTCACGCCGCTGGTCGGCTCGTCGAGCAGGATGATCGCCGGGCGCAACGCGAAGGCGGAGGCGACGTCGAGCAGCTTCTTGTCGCCCTGGGCCAGGTGGCGCGAGAGGGTGTGCGCGCGGGCGGCCAACCCGAACAACTCGGCAACCTCCTCGGCGCCCTCGCGGACTTCGCGATCGCCGGCGAGCGAGGCGAACATGCGCGTGCCCCTCCCCAGCCGCGACAGCCCGGCCACCTGCAGGGTCTCGAGCACGGTCAGGTCGGGAAAGATCTGCACGAGCTGAAAGCTCCGCGCCATGCCGAGCCGGGCCAGCCGCACCGGGCCGATGCCGGCGATGTCGCGGTTCCGGAAGACGACCGTCCCGGCGCTCGGCGCGACGCCGCCGGTGAGCACGTTGATCAGGGTCGACTTGCCGGCGCCGTTGGGGCCGATGATCGAGACGAACTCGCCGGCGTCGACGGCGAGGCTCACGCCGTCCAGCGCGCAGAAGGCGCCGTAGAACTTGCGCACGTTGTCGGCGCGGAGGATCACGCCGGCGCCGGACGTTCCGGCCGCGCCCGGGTCACCAGGCCCATCAATCCGCCGGGCGCGAAGATCACGATGAACGCGAGGATGGCGCCGAAGATCAGGCGCCAGTACGGGAACACCGACTTGATCGAATCTTGAAGAAAAATGAACACGAAGGCGCCGAGGAGCGGCCCGAAGAAGTTGGTGAACCCACCCAGCAAGGTCATGAAGACGAGGTCACCGCTATGCGTCCAGTAGGCGAGCGTCGGATCCACGTTGCCGATCGGCGGACCCAGCAACGCGCCGCCGACCGACGCGTACACGGCCGAGATGAGGAACGCGAGCCAGCGGTAGCGTTTCACCCCGACGCCGAGGGCCTCGGCCTTCACCGGGTTGTCGCGGATCGTCCTCAGACACAGGCCGAACGGCGACCTCACGATGCGCCACATCACCACCGTGGCCACCACCAGCACGGCGAGCGAGTAATAGTAGTAGGGCCCGGTGAGATAGTCGGTCTTCGGCAGTGCCTCGAAGGCGACCCCGAGCAGCGACGGCCGCTGCACCGGCATGCCCTCGTCGCCGCCGGTGAACCGGTAGAACTTCAGGACGAACGTGTAGAACACCATGCCGAATGCGAGCGTCAGCATGCCGAAGTAGATCTTGACGTACCGCACGCAGAGCGCCCCCACCGGCGCCGCCACCAGCGCTCCCACGACGGCGGCGAGGATCAGCATGACCTCCAGCGCGCGCACGGGGGTGTGGGCGGTCAGGAACGCTCCGGTGTAGGCGCCGATGCCGATGAAGAGGGCATGGCCGAAGGACACGAGCCCGGTGTAGCCGAAGAGAAGATTGAGGCCCAGGAGCACCACCGCGTAGGCCATGAACGGCAGCATGAGCAGCACGTGGTAGGCGGGGGCGACCAACGGCACCCCGAGCCCGGCGAGCAGCGCCGCGCCCAGCACCAGCCGCGCCGTCATACCGCCGCTCCGCCGAAGAGCCCGCGCGGCCGTAACACGAGGACGCCGATCACGATGAGGTAGATGAGGAGCATCTCCAGCTCAGGGTAGATGAAGATCGCCACCGCGCGCAGGATGCCGACCACGAGCGCGCCGACGAACGCGCCCCGCATGCTGCCCAGCCCGCCGATGACGACCACCGCGAACGCCTCGACGATGAGCTCGACCCCCATTTCGCTCATCGCGGCGGTGGCCGGAATCACGAGGGCGCCCCCGAGCGTACCGAGCGCGGTGCCGAGCGTGAAGACCTTGGCGTAGACGCGCCGCATGTCGACGCCGAGGGCCTCCGCCATCTCCCGGTTGTCGGCGGTGGCCCGCATGATCCGGCCGAACGCGGTGCGGGTGAGGAGCCAGCCGATGCCGAGAGCGATGGCGAGGCTCGCGCCGATGACGATGAGATTGTAGACGGGAATGGTGGCGCCGAGGAAGCGGACCTGGCCGTAAACGAGATAGAGCGCCGACGTCGACTGGGGCGCGGTGCCCCAGGTCATGCGGATCGCGTCCTCCATCATGAGGACGAGGGCGAAGGTGAGGAGGAGCTGGAACGTCTCGTCGCGGTCGTAGACGAACGCCAGCAGCCCGCGCTCGATCACCACGCCGACGGCCCCCACGGCCAGCCCGGCGATGGCCAAGGGCAGGATGAACAACGCCGGCGGCCCGCCGGCGCTGGTGAACGCCTGGACGGCCGAGATCCCGACGTACGCGCCGAGGGCGTAGAACGACCCGCACGCGAGGTTGAAGATGCGCTGCACGCCGAAGACGACCTGCAGCCCGGCCGCGACGAGGAAGAGGATGGACGCGTGGAAGATGCCGCCCATCAGGATGTTGACGAGGTGCGACATCAGCCGGGCGTGAGAGGTATGGGGGGCCGTGTCGGGGCCGCCCGTGTAGTGAGCTGTGGGGACGTCGAGGAGCGGCACGGCTTCGCCGGGGCGCTCCGAGCGTTGGGGGGTATGGGGGGCCATGTCGGGGCCCCCCATGTACTCAGATCTTCCAGGAGTTGATCCAGTTGAACAGCTTGGCCCCCGCCGGCTTCATGGCCTGCTTGGTGGAAACGACCTCGAGGGGGCTGATGGTCACGAAGTCGTACGCGTTTTTGTGGGTCGTGATCCCCTGATAGAAGTTGCACATCTGTACGTGGTCCTCGCGCCACGAGCGCTTGCCGGAGAGCGACTCCACCTCGATGCCCTCCAGCGCCTTGACCACGTCGGCCTTGCTCGGCCACTGCCGGCCGCCCCTGGCCGCCTTCTCCACCGCGGCCCGGTACGACTCCGCGTTGAAGTACGCGTGGTCGCACTCGTAGGGCGGGTACTCGTTGTACTTCGCCTTGTACTCGCGGACGAACTGCTTGAGCAGGGCCGAGCCGCTGGGATCGTCGAAGTACATCGTGTTGTAGCCGAGCAGCAGGCCCTCGGGCGTGAACTCCTTCTTCAGGGAGTCGTGCACGCCGCCCGCGGTGGTGAACACCCCCTTCATGGTCTTGAAGAGCCCCACCGCGGTCGCCTGCTTCATGAGGATCGTCGCGTCCCCCGACCAGAACGACGTCATCAGCAAATCCGGCTTGGCCTGCTGGATCGTCGCGATGTGCGAGGTGAAGTCGGTGACCCCCAGCTTTGGAAACAGCTCGATCACCGGCTTGACGTCCATCCCGTACTTCTTGAGCACGGCCTGGTAGGACTGCCAGCAGTCGTGGCCATACGAGTAGTCGTTGTTGATGCCGGCGATGGTCTTGACGCCCTTGAAGTACTTGGCGGTCAGGATGCCCCCGACGATCGCCTCGACCTCGTTGTCGACGCTCTTGAACGCCCATTTCGGATTGGGCATCGTCTCCTCGACGCCTTTCTGCGTCGTGCCGTCCCACGACAGCCACGGGGTGCCGAGGTCCTCGGCCACGGGCGCGAGCGCGAGCGTCACGCCAGTGGAGATTCCGCCGATCACGACTTCCACCTTGTCCTGGAGGATCAGTTTGCGGTAACGCTCGACCGTGTCCTTGGGAGTGGACTCTTCTTCCACCACCAGCTGCACGGGCCGCCCGAGGATCCCGCCCGCCTTGTTCACGCGCTCGGCCCACCACTCCGTGCCGCGCAGTCCTGCCGCCCCCACGGGCGCCGCGATGCCGGCCCGGATGGTGAGGATCCCGATCTTCACCGGCCCACCGGTCTGCGCGAAGGCCGGCGCGGCGCCGAGCCGGACGCCGGCGGTAGCCGCTGCGGCGCCGCCCGTGAGCTTGAGGAACTGTCGTCGCGTCGTCATTGACCGTCTCCTTTTCTCTACTCGGAGGGGGGCTGCGCTTGACTCGGAGGGGGGCTCCGCCCCCCTTCCGACGCTCTGCGGGCCCGGGGCCCGCGTCGCTGCCTCCCCCCGGAAAATCAGGATTACGCCGGCGGAGCCGGCGCTCGGGCACGATCACTCACCTGCTCGGGGCCGGCGCTCGAAGTCACGCGACGCCCAGTTGGCGGCGGGCCAGGTGCGTCCCGGCGACCAACCGCTTGAGCTTCTCGAAGGCGAGCCAGCGCGGCACGGGGAAGAAGCCGCAGTCGGGCACGGCGGAGAGGCGCTCGATCGGAATGAATCTGGCGCAGAGAGCGAGCCGCTCGGCCACGTCCTCCGCTGTCTCCATGTAGAACGACTTGACGTCAACCACGCCGCACGCGACGTCGCGGTCGACGCCGATCGCCTTCCAATCCTCGATCTCGGCCATCTCGCGATTCGCGTACTCGAACACGAACTGCTGGCACCGCGCGGCCAGGATGGCCGGGAACATCCAGCGGTACGAGCGCTTGCCGCGGGGGCGGGACAGCAGATTGCCGAAGCACACGTGATACGCGATGCGCGCGCGGACGCCGTCGACGCAGGCGTTGAACATCTTCACGTACTCGTCGACCTGGCCGGGCACGATGGCCGCGGACGGTTCGTCGACCTGGATGTAGTCGGCGCCCGCGTCGACGAGCGCCTTGAGCTCGGCGTTCACGGCCGGGACCATGTCCCAGCAGAGGGCCAGCCGGTCGCCCTGGTAGGCGTCGCCGGGACGGAGCTGGATGTGGATGGACAGCGTCACCGGTCCCGGCACGGTAACCTTCACCGGTCGCTCCGTCTGCGTGGTGAGGTAGCGGAACTCGTCGACCACGCCGAGGCCGCGCGGGATCGCGATCTTCCGCAGAGGCCGGTAGCGGGGCGCGCTGTCGTAGGCGTAGAGACCGGTCTTGCGCAGCGGCTCGATCGGCTCCAGGCCCTCCATCTTGCCGTAGAACGTCTGCACGAAGAAGAAGCGGCGCATCTCGCCGTCGCACACGATGTCGATGCCGGCGCGCTCCTGATCGCGGATGGCGAGCTGGGTGGCGTCGTCGAACGCCTCTTTCACGTCGGTCTGGCCGTAGTCGCCGGACTTGATCTTGTCGAGCGCGGTCCAGAACCAGCCCGGGAACCCGTGGCTTCCCATCACGTGGGTCGGAATCAGCGGCAGCGAGGGGGTCACGGCAGCAGCCGGCGGGCGATGATTTCGCGCATCATCTCCGACGTCCCGGAGGCGATCGTCCACAGGCGGACGTCGCGGTAGAAGCCCTCGACGGGAAACTCGCGCATGTAGCCGTACCCTCCGTGGAGCTGCACGGCGTGCCAGGCCACGCGGTTGGCGACCTCCGTCGCGAAGAGCTTCGCCATCGACACCAGGCGGATGCAGTCAGCGCCGGCCGCGTACGACCCGGCGGCATGATACACGAGTTGGCGGGCGGCCTCGACCTCGGTGGCCAGCTCCGCCACGCGGTGACGCAGGACTTGCCGGCTCGCGAGCGGCTCGCCGAAGGCGGTGCGCTGGCCGAGGTAGAGCAGGGTGTCCTCGAGGGCCTGGGCGGCGCCGGACAACGCGAGCACGGCGGCCATGATGCGCTCGCGCTGCAAGCCGGCCGCGAGCTGCTGGAAGCCGCGTCCCTCGACACCAAGCAGGTTGTCCGCGGGCACCGCGCAGTCCTCGAAGGCGAGCTCGGCGGTGTCCGAGGCGAGCATCCCCATCTTGTCGAGCTTCCGGCTCACCGTGAACCCGGGCATGCCGCGCTCGACCAGGAACATCGAGATCCCGTCGTGCCGCCGGTCCGGCGTGCCGAGCGCCGTGCGCGCGGCCACGAAGTAGAGATCTCCGTACACGCCGTTGGTGATGAAGATCTTGGCGCCGGTCAGACGATAGTGCTCGCCCCGGCGCTCCGCGCGCGTGGTGATGGCGGCCATGTCCGAGCCGGTGCCCGGCTCCGTGATCGCGAGCGCGCACACCGTCTCACCGGTCACGATGCCGGGCAGGTAGTGGCGCTTCTGCGCTGCCGTGCCGTACCGGGTCAGCCACGGCGACGACATGTCGGTATGCACGAGCACGCTGAAGGCCACCCCGCCCGATCGACACCGTGCCATCTCCTCGCCCAGCACGACGCTCGACACGAAGTCGCCGCCGCTACCCCCGTATTCCGGTGGGAATTCGAGGCCGAGGAGACCGAGCGCGCCGAGGCGCCGCCAGAACTCGCGCGGGATGCGCCCGGCGGTCTCCCAGGCAGCGACGTGAGGCGCCACCTCCCTCTCGACGAAGGCGCGGATGGTCTTCCGGAGGAGTTCGTGCTCGTCGCTGAACAGGCCGACCGGCATGGAGGGCAGCATCTTAGCAAACCGAATCCGACGCCCCTCTTGCACGCGTAAAGAAGGCGTCAGTCATAGGCGCAACCCCCTCGCACGTGGACAGACCAATGGGCGAAGCTCTCCCCACGTGCCGGAGGCACAGCGTCGCTGGCCGTGGACGGGCGCTCGAGGCGGATCGGGCGGCGCAGATTGCGACAACTGCGAGGTAGGATGCTAAAATCCGCTGGCAAGCCCCAGCCAAAGAGGTGCGACGTGGAAGTTCGTTTCTGGGGAACCCGGGGCTCGATCGCATCGCCCGGGCCCCGAACCGCGAAATACGGTGGTAACACCTCCTGCGTCGAGCTCCGGTCGCCCGGCGGGACGCTGATCGTCCTCGATTGCGGCACCGGCATCCGCGAGCTCGGCCTCCATCTCATGCGGACCGAGAAGCAACCGCTCCGGCTGCACCTGTTCATCGGGCACACGCACTGGGACCACATCCAGGGCTTTCCCTTCTTCGTCCCGGCGTTCATCCCCGGCGCCGAGCTGAACATCTACGCGCCGATCGGATTCCAGCGGAGCCTCGAAGAGGCGATGTCGGGGCAGATGGAGTACTCGTACTTCCCCGTGAAGCTGCGTGATTTGCGCAGCCGCATCCACTACACCGAGCTCGAGGAAGGGTTCTTCCGCGTCAACGACATCCTCGTCGAGACGCAGTATCTCAATCACACCGCCCCCACCATTGCGTACCGACTGACGAGCGGTGGCGCCTCCGTGGTGTACGCCACCGACCACGAGCCGTTCTGGGGCGCGCCCGACGGGCTGTCCCGCCATCCCGGCGACGAACGCCACGTGGCCTTTCTGCGCGACACCGACTTTCTCATCCATGACGCCCAGTACACCGCCGACGAGTACAAGACCAAGATCGGCTGGGGGCACTCGAGCATCGAGTACGTGACGGACGTGGCGATGGCCGCCAACGTCGGCCAGCTCGCCCTCTTCCATCACGATCCGCTCCACGACGACGACATGGTGGCGCAGCTGGAGGAGGCGGCCCGGGCGCGCGTCAGGGCCAAGGGCGGAACCACCGACGTGTTCGCGGCCATCGAGGGCGTGAGCGTCAAGGTCACCGGGCGCGGAACGGCGCACGCGGTGGCCGAGGTGTCGGCCTTGCAGCGGCATCCCATCGCGGGGGGCCGCATCCTCGTGGTCAGCACGCATCGAGAAGACATCGCCGCCATCGAAGAGGTCCTCGCCGAGGACGGCCTCGTCCTCATTCCCGCGCCCGACGCGCAGTCGGCCCTCACGCGCGCGCCCGAGGTCTTCCCCGACCTCGCCATCATCGATGCCCGGCTTCCCGACGGCGACGGGATCGCCCTCGTCCGCGCGCTCCGCGAGCGGAAGGACCTCAAGCACTTCCCGGTGCTCCTGCTGACGCCGAACGCGGAGACCACGGTGACGCTGGAAGGGCCACTGGCGCCCGATGACTATCTGGCCAAGCCGTTCAGCCCGCCGATGCTCCACTCACGGGTGCGGGCGTGGCTGGCCAGGACGCTCGACGCCGACGGGCCGGTGGGCGAGCGAGGGCCGGGCGCCATCGAGCGCGCCGCGGTCGACCCGAGCAGCGCCAGCATGCTGGCCTCGATCCCGCTGTTCCGGCCGCTCACCGACGAACAGCTTCACGAGATGACGGCCGAAGCGGCCGACCAGATCTACGCGCCCGGCCAGGCGGTGGTGGGGCAGGGCGAGATCGCCGAGCTGCTGTTCGTCGTGCTCAGTGGTCGTGTGCGCGTCGTGGAGGCGCTGCCCGATCTGCACGCGGAAGCGTTTCTCGGCGAGCTTGGGCCCGGCGAGATCTTCGGCGAAATGGGGATCCTCACCGATCGGCCGCGCTCGGCCACGGTGGTGGCGGTGGAACGGACGCGCTGTCTCGTGCTTCGGCAGCGCAACTTCATCCAGGCCTTGCGGAACTCGCCGGACATGTCGGTGACGCTTCTACGCTTGCTCGCGGGCCGGCTCTACGACGCCGACCGGCGCCTGGCCCGCTACGCCCCCGACGCCCTGACCGGCCTCGCCAGCCGGCGCGCGTTCCACGATCTGTATCAGCGGCTGGCCGCGGGCGCCCGGCGCCGCGGGCGCGGCGTGCTCCTCATCTCGCTCGACGTGGTCGGGCTCAAAGAGATCAACGACCAGTTCGGCTACAACCTGGGCGACGAGATCTTGAGGACCATCGCCGACGCGCTGATGGAAGACACCCGCACCACCGACCTCGTCGCCCGCTACGGTGGCGACGAGTTCGCCGTTCTGCTCCTCGACGCCGAGCGCAAGGACGCCGAGCTCGTCGTTCCCCGCGTGGGCGTGCGTCTCGCCGCCCTCGCCCACGACCGCCGCCTGCCCGTCCCGGTGCAGTGCGGCGTCGGTATCGCCCACCGTCGCGTCCCGCCCGAGTCGGCCGAGGAGCTCGTGCGAGAGGCGGACCAGGACCTGCGCCGAAATCGCCGCCGCGTCCCTTAAGCCGACGGCTGAAAACGGCGCATCTGCACCGTTTTGAGCCGCCGGCGGCGCGGCGTTCGGTCTCGTGCGGCTGGTCAGGGACGGCGCTTGCGGGCGACGAAGGCTTCGATGCGGGCGCGCGCCGCGTCGCTCGTCCGGAGCGCGGCGCCGTAGGCCTCGGGCTCCCGGCCGCTCCCGCCGGCGCGAATGGCCGCCACGACGGCCTTGGTGGCGGCCAGGCCTTCGCGCGGTGAGCGCGCGATGTCGGCCGCCCACGACCCCGTCATCTCCCCGAGCGTCGCGGCCGCCACCACGCGGTTGACCAGCCCCATGCGGAGGGCCTCGCTCGCGTGGACGGGGCG
>JBGPXN010000328.1:0-2077 GCA_041492755.1 Methylomirabilia bacterium
ATCACCTCGGCGCGCGCGTGGAAGAGCTCCAGCTCTCCCCGGCTGCCGAAGAAGCGTTCGCCTGGCACGACGCGATCTCGGGACCGGAGATCGCGCTGAACCTGCGTCGGGAGTGGGAGACCGGGCGCGACCGGTTGTCCGTGTCGCTGCGGGCGCGGATCGAGCGCGGCCGGGCGGTGCCCGCGTTGGACTATCTGCGCGCGCGGGCCAGCATTCCCGAGCTGGACGCGAGCTTCACCGAGCTGTTCGAGCAAAGGTACGACGCCATCCTGACCCCCGCGGCCGCCGGCACCGCACCGAAAGGTCTCGAGTCGACAGGCGATCCGGCCTTCTGCATGCTGTGGACGCTGTGCGGGATGCCGGCGCTGAATGTCCCGCTGATGCAGGGTGCGAATGGCCTGCCGCTCGGCGTCCAGTTGGTTGGCCCGCGGTACGGCGATGCGCGCCTCTTGCGCACCGCGCACTGGCTCGTGGCCCAGGTCGAGGCGGGGTGATCGCCGTGCGACGTTCGACCCCCGATGGCGCGATGCGCCTAGCCCTGAGGGACCTGACGGCGTAGGCTCTGGCTCTTGCGAGTTCGGCGGCGCTGACGGTGCCGCGTCTGAGGAGGATTCCCGGATGGCCGACGAGATCGAACGCATGTACATCGATGGGGAGTGGGTGGCGGCGCAGGACGGCGCGACCTTTGACGTGATCAATCCGGCAGACCAGTCCGTCGTCGCGTCCGTCGCCAACGGCGGGGTTCCCGAGATCCATCGTGCGGTGGAGGCGGCCCAGGCGGCGTTCCGCGGGTGGTCGGGGATGGCGCCGAAAGATCGTGGCCGCATCCTGCTCGGTATCCAAGCGCTGATGGAGGAGCGGCGCGACGAGCTGGCACGTCTCGTCACCCTCGAGAACGGCAAGCCCTTCGAAGAGGCGAAGAAGGAAGTTCAGTTCTCGCTCGGCTACTTCGGCTGGTTCGCCGAGGAGGCGCGGCGGAATGGCGGGGAGTGGGTGACCTCGCCGACGCCCGGCAAGCGCTATCTCGTGCTGCACCAGCCGATCGGACCGGTGGCGGCCGTCACGCCGTGGAACTTCCCGGCCACCATGGTCACGCGCAAGATCGCGCCGGCGCTGGCCGCCGGCTGCTCGGTGGTGCTCAAACCGGCCTCCGCCACCCCGCTCACCGCGCTGGCCATCGCGAAGATCACGCAGGACGCCGGGCTGCCACGGGGCGTGTTCAACGTGCTCACCACCAAGCGCTCGCGCCTCGTGGGCGACGAGCTGCTGACGCACCCGCTCATCCGCAAGATCGGCTTCACGGGTTCGACCGACGTGGGCAAGGGGATCATGGAAAAGGCGGCGCAGCAGGTCAAGCGCTTGTCCTTCGAGCTGGGCGGCAACGCGCCGTTCATCGTCTTCGACGACGCCGATCTTCCGGCCGCCGTCGAGGGAGCGGCCGCCATGAAGTTCCTGCGTGTGGGCGGCCAGTCGTGCATCTGCGCCAACCGCATCTACGTCCAGCGCACGATCGCCGGCCGTTTCGTGCCGGCCTTCATCGAGGCGGTGAAGCGGCTGAAGGTGGCGCCCGGCTTCGAGCCAGGGGCCCAGATCGGTCCGCTCATCAACGAGGAGACGCGGGCCAAGGTCCACAGCCTCGTGGAGGATGCGGTGAAGCGAGGGGCGCGCCTCGTGACCGGCGGTCACTATCTCAGCGACGGCCCGTACAAGAACGGCAACTTCTACGCCCCGGCCGTGCTCCTGGACGTGACCGACGACATGCCCATCGCGGTCGAGGAGATCTTCGGCCCGGCCGCGCCCGTCCTGCTCTTCGACACTGAAGAAGAGGTCATCCGGCGCGCCAACGCCACCACCTACGGCCTGGCCGCCTACTTCTACACGAAAAACACGGCGCGCCTCATGCGCGTGGCCGAGCAGCTCGAGTACGGCCTGGTCGGCGCCAATGACGCCACCGGCTACACGCACGAGATCCCGTTCGGCGGCTTCAAGGAGTCCGGGCTCGGCCGCGAGGGCGGCCACGAGGGCCTCGAGGAGTACACCGAGGTGAAGTCCGTGGTTATCAACCTGGGATGACGCA
>JBGPXN010000270.1:0-4334 GCA_041492755.1 Methylomirabilia bacterium
ACCGTCCCGCCCTCCGACATGCCCTTCACGCCACCGGGCGTATGCGGCGACAGCGTCTCCAGGTGCTCCAGCACGGGCTCCGGCATGGAGGTGGCGGTGGGGAGGGCGTAGTCCATGAACGTGCGGGTCAGGAGCTGTCCGGCGTCGTCATAGACGAGCTCTTCCATGAGCGCGGCGCCGATGCCCTGGGCCACGCCGCCGTGGATCTGCCCGTCGACCAGCATCGGATTGATGACCTTGCCGCAGTCGTGGGCGATCCAGTAGCCGACGATGCGCACGGTCCCCGTGTCGGGATCCACCTCGACGGCGGCCACGTGGACGCCGGACGCGAAGGACCAGTTCTTGGGCTCGTGGACGTAGCGCGCCTCCAGTCCGGGCTCGGTGCCCTCCGGCAACCGCTGGCCGCGGTGGGCCTCGCGCGCAATGTCTGCCAGCGTGAGCCCGGGCGACGCCGCGCCGCGCACGCGGTAACGGCCGTCCACGATCTCGACGTCGGCCTCGGCGGCTTCCAGCAGATGGGCGGCGATCTTCGTGGCCTTGGTCTTCACGAGCTGCGCGGCGGCGAGGACCGAGCCGCCGGCGACGACGGCGCCGCGGCTGCCCGCCGTCCCGTAGGCGCTGTACGGCGTCAGTGCCGTGTGGCCGAGGACCACCCGTACGTGCTCGTAGGGAAGGCCGAGCACCTCGGCCACGATCTGGGCCATCGTGGAGCGGATGCCCTGGCCGATCTCGATGATGCCGCTCGTGACCGTCGCGTGTCCCGACGGGTCCACGCGGACCACGGACGTCTCGTAGCCGCCCTGACGGTTGCCCATCGCGGCCATGATCTTCGACGGACCCATCCCGGTGAACTCCACGTAGCAGGACAGCCCGATGCCGATCAGGCGTCCGTTCTCACGCTCGCGGGCCTGCCACGCGCGGAGCTTGTCGTAGCCCGCGCTCTCGAGCGCGCGCGCCAGCCCGTCGGCGTAGCGCCCGCTGTCGAGCTCCCAGCCGCCCGCGCTCTTGTACGGGAACGCGTGCGGCGGGACGAAGTTGCGCCGGCGCATCTCGGCGGGATCGAGCCCGAGGCGCCGCGCTCCCGTGTCCATCAGGCGCTCCATCACGAACGTGGCCTGCTGCTGGCCGAAGGCGCGGTACGCGCCGAACGGCACCTTGTTCGTGACGATGGCCTCGATCCGGGCGCGATAGTGCCGGACGGTGTATTGGCCCGGCATGATGACGCCGGTGGTGAAGATCGGGGCGGGGCCCTTGGTATGCAGGTGGGCGCCCACGTCGCCGCGAATGTGCGCCTCGAGTGCGAGCAGGGTGCCGTGCTCGTCGAAGGCGGCGCGCGCGCGCACGCGCTGCTGGCGCGCGTGCACGGTGCCGATAAAATTTTCGCTCCGCGTCTCGATCCACGCGACCGGGCGATGCAGGCGGATCGCCGCCACCGGGGCCAGCACGTCCTCGGGATAGTAGTGCAGTTTGACGCCGAAGCCGCCGCCCACGTCGGGCGTGATCACCACGATGCGGTTCTCTTCCATCCCCAGCGTGTCGGCCAGCACGGTACGGTACAGGTGCGGCGCCTGGCTCGACACCCACACCGTCAGCTCGCCCGTGTCACGATCGAACAACGCCAGCACGGCGCGCCCCTCGAGCGGGGCGGCGGCGTGACGCGGCATCGTGAACGTGCCCTCGACGACGATGTGGGCGGCGGCGAACATGCGGTCGGGATCGCCGGTGAGGATCTCGCGACCGGCGGCCGCGTTGTCGGGCCACCCGTCGTGCAGGCAGGGCGCGCTCGGGCTCATGGCGTCGTCGACGTCGGTGACGGCGGGCAGGGGCTCGTAGGTGACGTGCATCCGCTCGAGCGCGTCCTCCGCGACGTAGCGGCTCTCCGCGACCACCGCCGCCACCGGCTGACCGACGTAGAGCACTTTGTCCGTGGGCAGGATCGGAAACGATCCGTGCCGCGTTCCCTTCGGCTGAATGAACACGGGGAGCGGGGTGAGCGAGGCGACGTCCTCGGCGGCGAGGATCGCGACGACGCCGGGTACTTGCGCCGCCTCCGCGAAGTCGCGCGCGCCGATGCGGGCGTGGGCGTGCGGACTGCGCAGCACGGCCATGTGCAGCATGCCGGGGCGCGCGAGGTCACCGACGTACGAGCCCTTGCCGCGGAGCAGCCGGGGGTCTTCCTGGCGATGCAGGGGCCGGCCGATGAGGCTCACGTGGTTTCCGTCGCCGCGCCGCCGAGCGCGCGGTCCACCAGGCCGCCGAGGCCCTGGGGGACGAAGAGCACCACCAGCAGGGTGACGAGACCGACGGCGAAGACGTAGTGATGGGTGAGCGAGCGCAGATACTCGACCCCGATACTCATGAGGACCGCGGCCAGGACGGGGCCGAGGAGCGTGCCGGGCCCGCCCACGATCGTCCACACGATCACCTCCACCGACAGCAGGACGCGGAGCAGATCGACGGAGACGAAGCCCTGCGAGAGCGCGTAGAGGATGCCGCCGAGGGCGGCGAGCGCGCCGGCGACGACGTTGACCAGGACCTTGTATCGCCCCACGCGGTAGCCAAGAGCGAGCGTCCGGGGCTCGTTGCCCTTGATGCCGCGAAGGACGAGGCCGAACGGCGAGCGGACGAGCCAGCGGCACGCCCACACCGACAGCAGCAGGCACACGATCACGGCATAGTACGCCGACCGGCTCCCCGCGGTGAGCCGGACGTCGAGCCCCGGCAGCACGGTGATGCGGGAGACGCTGAGCATGATGCCGTTCTCGCCGCCCGTGACCGACGTCCACACGTTGGCGACGTGCTCGAGGGCGTGGGCGAAGATCACGGTCATGATGATGAATCCGGGGCCCGACGTGCGCACGGAGAAGAAGCCGATGACCCACGCGAGCACCATCGCCACCGCGATGCCGGCGAGCGCGCTCGGCCAGAACGACAGGCCGAGCTTCGTCATGCTGATCGCCATCCCGTAGGCGCCGACACCGAACAGCGTCGCGTGCGAGACGCTGATGAGACCGGTGACGCCGAGCACCAGATCGTAGGAGAGCGTGAACAGCCCGAGGGCGAGCGCGGCGGTCAGGATGAGCAGCAGGTAGGGACTCGCGGCCAGCGGCAGGAGCGCGAGCAGGACGAGCAGGATCACGACGGCGGCGCGCTTCATCGCGCGGCTCGCAACAGCCCCGCCGGCCGCAACAGGAGCAGCAGCAGCAGGACGCCGAGCGCGGCCAGGTACGCGTGGGTCGGCGGCAGCCAGATGGCGCCGAGCGCGATGACCTCGCCGATGAGGATGCCGCCGATCACCGAGCCGAGATAGTTCCCCAGCCCGCCGATCATCACCACGATGAACGCGAGCAGGATGACCTCGCCGCCCATGGTGGGACTGACCCCGAAGAGCGGCGCGGCCAGCGCGCCGCCGACGCCGGCCATCGCGCTGCCGAGGACGAACACGACGGTGTACACGCGCGGCACCGGCACGCCCAGCGCCGCCGCCATCGACCGGTCCTGGGCGACGGCCCGGATCCAGATGCCGTACGTGCTGCGCTGGATGAAGAGCCAGGCGGCGGTGATCAGCACGAGCCCGGCGACGATGACGAGCAGCCGGTAGGCGGGGTAGCGGATGACGCCCAGCGAGATCGAGCCGGTGATCGGGAGCGCGATCTCCTTGTTGAACGGACCGAAGATCGCGAGCACCCCCTGCTGGAGGATCAGGCCGACGCCGTAGGTGGCGAGGAGCGTGTGGAGCGGCGGGCGGTCGAAGATCGGGCGCAGCACGGTGGCCCGCAGCAGGAGCCCGATCGCGACGACACCGAGGACGGCCAGCGGCAGGCCGAGCCAGAAGTTGCCGATGCCGACGATCAGCGCCAGCCACGCGCCGTAGGCGCCCAGCATGTAGAGATCGCCGTGCGCCATGTTGATGAAGTCCATGATCCCCCACATCAGCGTGATGCCGGAGGCGATGAGCGCGAAGATCACGCCGAAGGACAGACCGTTGGCGAGTTGCAAGAATACGACCTCCGCCGGCGTCACGACGACTCCGCGATGACGCCGAGGCTCTGCTCGAGCGCCGCCCGATCGGCGCGCAAGGCGGACGACGCGCCGCTCCGGCTGATGACGCCCTTTTCCATGAGGTAGCCGCGCGCGGAGACCTCGAGCGCGGCCACGGCATTCTGCTCCACCAGGAGCACGCCGATGCCCTCGCGCGCGAGCCGCCCCACCGCGTCCAGCACCGCTTCGACCAGCAGGGGAGACAGCCCTTGCGACGGCTCGTCGAGGAGGACGACGCGCGGATCGAGCACGAGCACGCGCGCGATCGCGAGCATCTGCTGCTGGCCCCCGGA
>JBGPXN010000169.1:0-10092 GCA_041492755.1 Methylomirabilia bacterium
ACCTGCCTCAGGATCGCCACTTTGTCCGCCGCGCTGTGCTGCCGATATCGTCTGCCTCGCCTTGTCCCCACGGGGTCCCTCCTGCCGGCGGATTACACTCCGCCCAGGTGAGGAACTCCAGTTTCAACTGAGGCAGGACACTGCGCCGCTTGACATTCGCCGCAGCCTTTGTGGGATCCCATTCGAACTGCACCGCTCAAGTATACGGCCCGGTGATGATTGACCGTCAGCCTGCCGAACTTATGATTCGACTGCAGGGTAGGCATCCTCCGAAAGATCTCGGTATACACCAGTGTATGCAGGCATCTATACCTGGATGGCGCAACGGCATCTGCATGAAGATCCTCATGGCGCGACGCGAAGCATCCACGATTGGATGCTGGTTGATCAACGCTGTGGGGCCGGACCCCGAGCGCGACCGCACGACCTCAAGGCGGCCCGCCACCGTTCCGGGCCACGTGACTGGACGTTCGCGCGGGGAGTCACCCATAGGCCGAGCATGATAGTTCCGGCCCAGGACCGCGGCAAGGACGGTGTGACGAAAGGCCGTCAGGCAACGCCTGATGGGGATCAGGTCATCGAGATCGCGCCGCGGCCGGGCCGGATTCCCGCGGTCTGGCGTCGACGGTCCGGCTACGCGCGAGCCAGCGCCGCCTTCATCCGCTCGGGCGTGATCGGTACGCGGCGCATACGCATGCCGGTGGCGTCGAAGATCGCGTTGGCGATCGCCGCCGGCACCGTGCGGGTCGACGGCTCGCCGGCACCCGAGGCGGCGACGTCGGGCCGGTTGATGAGCACGACGTCGATGCGCTCGGGCGCGTCCTGGATCTCGAGGATCGGGTAGCTCGCCCAGTCCACGCTCAGCACCTGATCGCGGTCGAACCGCACCTCTTCGAAGAGCGTGCGCGAGATCGCCTGCACGACGTTGCCCTCGATCGTGAGCTCGAGCCCCTTCGGGTTGATGACGAGACCGCAGTCGTGGGCCACCGTGAACCTCTTCGCCCACACCCGGCCGGTCCGCCGGTCCACTTCCACCTCGGCCACCACGGCCACGATCGTCCCGTTCCGCTCCGTGTAGGAGAAGCCCCGGCCCACCATGACGTTGCCCTTGCCGCGCCGCGGGTTGATCCGCGCCGTCCATCCGGCCTTCTCGGCGGCCGCCGTGATGACGGCGGCGTGACGGGGATCCTTCACGTACTGGAGCCGGAACGCCACCGGATCGCCGCCGCCGGCCAGGGCGATCTCGTCGATGAACGACTCGCTCGCGAAATGCGTCTCCGCCCCGAGCGGATCGCGCAGGTGGCCGGTGCGCAGCGGCGAGGCCTTGTCCAGCAGCGGCGCGATGCACTCCCAGCCGCACCGCTTGTTGGCGAAGTCGTACGCCTCCGCCGGCACCTGAAAGAGGATCGTCGGCTTCGGGGTGTAGCCGGTGAGCTGCCCGGCCAGCGTGTCCTTGGGATCGTTCTCGGTGGTCGCCACGTCCTGGCGCGTGAAGCCCTTGCCGAAGAACTCGTAGGCGACGACGTTGCCTTGCGCGTCGAGCCCGGCGCGGCCGCGGAAGACGCCGGCCGGTCCCTTCGGGTCCCAGCCCGTGCCCTCGTGGCGCATGTACTGCACGCGCACCGGCTTGCCGGTGAGCTTGGACAGCAGCGCCGCGTCGAGCGCGGCGTCGCCGGCGTCGTTGCGTCCGTACGAGCCCGGTCCCGGGATCCACGTCGCGCGCACCTTCTCGGGCGGCAGGCCGGCGATCCTGGCCACGCCGTTGCGGCCGTAGTGCGGCTTCTGCGAGCCGGTCCACAGCCGCGCCCCGTCCGCGCGCACGTCGGCGACCGCGCACGCCGGGCCCATGCTGGCGTGGGACTGCATCGGCCATTCGTACTCGGCTTCGATCACCCGATGCGCCGTCTTCAGCGCGGCGTCGACGTCGCCCTTGTTGACGGGGACCTGACTACCGATGCCCTTGGCCTGGCGGATGTGATCGTAGAGCGTTTCCATCGGCGGGAACGGATGGCACGGCGGGGCCCAGGTAACTTTGAGCGCGCGGGCGGCGCGCACCGCGTCCCACTCGCGCTCGGCCACCACCGCGACCAGGTCTTTCTCGCGCACGACGCGCGCGCCCGGGATGCCCGCGATCGACGCCGCGTCCACCGCGACCGGGCCGCAGCCGGCCGACGGCGGCCGGATCACGCGCGCGTGCAGCATGCCCTCGACCTTGACGTCGGTGACGTACTGCAGCTTGCCGTACGCCTTGTCGGCGATGACCCGCTGCGGGATCGACCGGCCGACGATCGTGTACTGCCCGGGGTCCTTGGGCTTCGCCTGGCCCTTGGCGAGCAACGGGTTGCCGTACTGCTTGTTCCACTCGAGCTTGTGCTGGAAGTGCTGGCCGCCGATCAGCTCGCCATAGCTCACCCGGCGCTGCGGGTCCGCGGCCGCGGAAACCACGCCGTCGCGCACGGTGAGCTGGTCCACCGGCACCCCGAGCTTGTCCGACGCCCGCTTGAGCAGAAGCCGGCGCGCCTCGGCCGCGGCCAGGCGCAGCGTGACGCCGCCGCGCTGCACGCCGGTGCTGCCCGACGCGCCCCCCTGGTTGCAGGTGAAGGCGGTGTCGCCCATGACGACGGTGACGCGGTCGAAGGCGACGTCCAGCTCTTCGGCGACGATCTGCCCGATCGCGACGTCGACGCCCTGGCCCATGTCCATCTTGCCGAAGAACGCCCTGACGCGGCCGTCGGGCAACACCGCGATCCACGAATCGAGCTCGTCCGGCAGCAGCGGCGGCTTGCCGCCGGCGGCGCCGCCCGCCTGACCGAGCGCGGTCTGCGCCGCGCCCGGGATCATGAAGCTGACGACCAGCGCCCCACCGGCCTTGAGCAGATCGCGTCGAGAGAGCGTGGTTGATCTCATCGCCGCCCCCTACGCCGTCGTGCCGGCCGCGCGCTTCACCGCGCGCAGGATCGCCATGTGGGTTCCGCACCGACACTTGAGTCCCGCCAGCGCCTGGCGGATCTGCTTGTCGCTCGGCTTCGGGGTGTTACGCAGGAGCGCGGCCGCCGTCATTATCCAGCCCGAGGTGCAGTAGCCGCACTGCGGGACCTGCTCGGCGACCCAGGCCGCCTGCAGCGCGTGCGGTTTCTCCGGTGTGCCGAGTCCCGCCAGCGTGGTGATCTTCCTGCCCTTCACCGCGCCGACGGGGGTCACGCACGAGCGGGTCGGCCGGCCGTCGACGTGCACGGTGCACGCCCCGCACTGGGCCAGGCCACAGCCGAACTTCGGGTTGTCGAGCCCGACGTCCGCGCGGAGCGCGTAGAGCAGGGGCATGGCGGGGTCCGCGTCGACCTCGGCCGTCTTGCCATCGACGACGAGCCGGATGCGCTGGGTCATCGCGTGTTCTCCTCTCAGAGTTGTGAGGGAATTCGAGGTACGCCACGGCTCCGCCGGGGCGCACCGAGCGTGGGGGGTATGGGGGGCCATGTCGGGGCCCCCCATGTCCTCAGCGGAGCACGAGCGCGGCCCGGCCCACCAGCGCGTTCTGTCGCAGCAGCGCGTGCGCCTCCTCGGCGCCTTCGAGCGGGAACGTCCGGCTCACCACGGCGCGGATCCGGCGTTGCCGCAGCAGCTCCAGCGTCTGCTGGATCTCGGTCAGCGTCACGTAGCGCGAGCCGTGGATCTCGAGCATGTCGCCCAGCATGCGGATTGGATCGACGGTGAATTTCGAGTCCACGCCGAAGACGGGACTCGGCCGGCTGCCGATGATCACGAGCCGCCCGGCGCGCGCCAGGGCGGCGACGCTGCTTTCGAGCGTCTCGCGGGACGCCACGAAGTCGATGGCGGCGTCCACGCCACGCCCGTCGGTCAGCGCGCGCACCTGGCCGGCGACGTCACCGCGCCGCGCGTCGACCACCGCGTCGGCGCCGTACTCCTTCGCCGCCGTCAGCTTGTCGTCGGTGAGGTCGACGGCGATCACCCAGCCGCCGCAGAGCTTGGCCATCTGCACGCCGTGGATGCCCACGCCGCCGCCGGCGCCGACGATGAGCACGGTATCGCCGGGACCGACGCGCGCTTCGGCGCGGCACGCGTGATATGGCGTCGCGATGGCGTCGGCGGCGATGGCGGCGTCGAGATCGCTCACGCCCGCGGGAATCGGCGCGACGTTCGCGGCCGGGATCGCCATGTACTCCGCATAGGCGCCGTCGCAGGCCATGCCCACCGTGCCCGGCGACGCCGTGCACAGCGTCTCGCGGCCGCTCCGGCAGAAGCGGCACACGCGACAGGTGAGATAGAAGTGGCAGGTGACGCGATCGCCGATCTTGACGTGGCCGACCTCGGATCCGACCTCGGCCACCTCGCCGGCCACCTCGTGACCGGGGATGCGCGGGTACGAGGTCACCCGACCCGGAACGGCCGTCATGATGACGACCGTCAACCCGACGCCGGTCGCGCGCACGCGGAGCAGGACGTCGTTGGGGCCGATCTTCGGCACCGGCACCGTCTGCAGGCGAAGCGGCGCGCGCGGCGCCGCGAGCACCATGGCCTTCATCGTGTCCGGCCGTCCCATCGCCGCCTCCTAGCTCCGGGGCGGGATGATCGGCACGAGCAGATAGGACGGGCACCCGCCGCCCGCGTGCAGCGTCACCGTGCCGCCGAAGACGTCGCGCGGGCGGTCGTTCTCGTCGTTGTGGGTCATGCCGCCCGTGCCCCGCGTCCCGTACACGAACTTCTTGCCGAACTCGCCGATCTCCCCCTCGTACTCGTAGTCCTTGCCGCGCACGGTGAGGGCCAGGCGCCAGCCGGCCGGGATTACGATGCACGACGGCACGATCTCCACGTCGCACTCGTAGACGTCGCCGGGCGTGAGTGGCTCGACGCGGTCGTGCGGATGGAACGGCTGATACGGCTTGCTGCGTAGGGGATCGAGCCGGCGGTGCGACGCGCGGAGCCAGCCGTTGGCAATGGGCGCGTTCGGATCGGTGGAGCCGAAGAACGTGAGCTCGTGGCCGGCGGGGTCGAACACGCGGACGATCAGGAAGAGGTCGGCGTCCCGCGTGGACGAGGCCACGAACAGCTTGGCCGCGAGCGGCCCGGTGATCTCGGTCTCGCGCTCGATGGCCATGGAGAACGTCACGCCCTGGCCGCGGGCCTCGTATGGCACCGTGCCGGCCGCGACCACGGGCGTGCGGCTGAGCGCCGTCTTCGCGGGATCGAGGTAGAGCTTCGTCCACTGCGTGCGCGCGAGCGGCCACTCGCTCTCGGCGCGCGGCACGAACTTCTCGCCGGGATGGCGGACGTTCAGGTACACGCGTGGCTGCGTGCTCCAGCCGCCGTCGAGGCCCTTCAGGAAGTGATCGAAGAAGCGCTTCTGCAGCTCGAGCCCGTAGGGGGAAGAAAACAGCGCCCAGTGCGATTCGCCGTGCACCTCGAGCCACTTCTGCGCCCCCGGCGCGTCCACGAACCCGTTGAAGTTGCCGCGCGGGTGGATGCCCTGGCCGCCCCAGTTCGCGCAGGAGAGGAAGGGCACCGTGATCTTCGAGAGATCGGCCGAGCGCTGCCGGTACCACTCGCCGTCGAGCGGCCGAGCGAGGAAGTCGCCGTGCGGGTCCGCGCGGTTCTTGGCCATGTCCTCGTCAGGGAGCGTCACCGGCCCGGCGACGGACTCACCGGTGTTCGGGTTCTTCTTCGCGCGCGCGCCGAGTCCGTACTGAACGCTCAGGGCCTGCACGGGCGCCCAGCGTTTCATGAACTCGGACAGGATGCCGCCGTGATAGGTCGGATCGCGGTAGTAGTCGTTGAAGCCTTCCCACGGAATGATGGCGGCCAGGTGCGGGGGATGCTTGGCGGCGACCCGCCATTGGTTGGTCGCATAGTACGAGATCCCCAGCATCCCGACCTTGCCGTTGCTCCACGGCTGGGTGCCGGCCCACTCGATGCACTCGTAGAGGTCGTCGTCTTCTTGAGCACACAGCGGGTCCATGAATCCCGGCGACCAGCCCGAGCCGCGCGAGTCGACACGAACGATCGCGTAGCCGTGCCGCACCCAGCGCTCGGGGTCGGTGACTTCCCACGCCTGGTACTTGTTGGTCGAGCCGACGAGGATCTCGGGATGGTCCTTGACCATCTTCTCCCATTGCATCGGATAGCCGTCCTGGTAGGGCAGGCCCTTGGCGTAGATGCCGTGCGACAGGATCACCGGGTACCGGCCGTCCTCGATCGGCCGATAGACGTCGGCGCGCAGGACGATGCCGTCGCTCATCGCGATCGGCTGGTGCCAGGTGATGCGCATTCCGTCCCGAATCTCGGTGCGCGGCGTGACCTCGGACGTCTCAGTCATGTTCGATCTCCCTGACGGCGCTCGGAGGGCTCGTGCTTCAGGCCGGTTACGCTACCACACAAGCCACGCGACGATCGCGGTCAGCTCCACCAGGGCGTCGTCATAGAAGCGGCGAAGCCGGGCGAAGAGGTCGTCGCTGACCTCACGGCCGCACTACGCGACGGTCGCGCGAGTGGCCCAAGCCCGAGCGGTCAACGAGATCGATCCGTCGGCCGCCACCGGGATACGCTCGCGTATACGGTCCCGCAAGCGCGCTCGCGCGGCCTCATCGAGCGACATCGCGTAGGCGGGGGCTGGTCCCTGGCCACCCAGGAATGGTTGCCAGTAGTCTTCGAACGTCGCAAACGGCGTCGCGACGTCGATGGCTCGCACCTCGACCCCATTCAGTCCGGAGCCGGCAAAGAGCTCTACGAGCGCCGGTGGCCGGCACAGCGGAAAACGGACCCCTTCGTCCAGCCTCCGCGCGTCGGCGTCGAGATCGGCCGCGCCGTCCCAGAAGAAGCGCATGAATTCCATCTTTCCGGCGTAGTCCCAGACGTACGCGCCGATCGTGCCCCTGCCGGCCGTCACTCTCGCCATCTCGGCGAGTGCGGCGCGCTGATCCGGAACGAAGTTCAAGACCAGCCCCGAGACCACCACGTCGACCGAACCGTCATCCAGCGGGATCGCCGTCGCGCTGCCTCGGTGGAGCACGGCCCGGCGCGCGAGGTGCCTTCTCGCAGACTCGAGGAATCCCTCCGACGGCTCGACGCCGGCGACCGACGCCGGCGAGCAGTGGTCCACGATCGCCGCGCACAGCGCTCCGGTCCCGCATCCTACGTCCAGCCACCGCCGGCCGGCGGGAATGCTCAACCACGAGAGAAACAGGGGCGCGACCCGACGGCTCCACCGGCCGACGTACTGCTCGTACGGGTCCCCACGCTCCCACGTGTCGCACACTTGTCGGTGGTCCATGGTCACGCCCTTCTACGCATCGTTCGCGCCGGGCGTCTCGCCGGCCCAAGTTGGACGTTGCACCCACTTCTGCCCTTCCGGATCGTCGACGCCCTCCTCGTGTGGACATCCGATGATTCCGGCGCTGAGGACGACGGTCTTTACTTGATGGGCCGCCATGAACGCGAGCGCGGCTCCGCAGATCTCTTGGTCGAATCGGACGGCGGAATCGCTAGGGTTCCAGCGCTCGAGGGCGTCGGGTTCGTCTCCCTCTTTCAGAATGACGCCCATGGCCATCCGGGTCGCCCTGTCCACGCAAGGCGTTGCAGATCATGTCATGCAACCGTCCGAACGGAACGGTGGCGTATTCCCCTCCGGAGAGGACGAGCAGCGGGCGGACGTACTCCTGTGGCGAGCGATCCGTTCCTTTGGGCGTCGCCTCCGTGACGAAGACCACGGCACGCAGCGTTCGGCCATCGTCATCTGGCGGGACGGCGACGGCGGGCGGCAGAAAGCCGGCGTACGGGTCCTCTTTACTGGCTCGGCCAAATGTCGACGTGCCGATGTGTGCCGGAACGCCCTGGGCCATGACCTCTATCCACTCGCAGCCGGTCCGCTCCAGTCGGTGGTGAAGCAGTTCTATCAATCGCACGTTGGGTAGACGACCTTGAACTGCTCACACACTACAGGCATCTGCTGGTTCGGCTCCCTGCCAATACGCTGGCACTCTCTGGAGAAGTACCGCCAGTGAACTTGCCGCCAGTAGCGCAGAGTCTTGTCGCCTTCGCCTTCGGTTGCGGCAAAGCTGTCACTGACGCTGTCGAACAGGATAATCTCGACGTGAGTAGATTGGATGACGCACAGTGGAGGGCCTCGCCAATCGGTTACCACGCTGAGAGCGCCAATATTGGGGAGCGGCTTGTTGGTGAGCTCGTTGGTCCAGAGCAGACCCGCGGTCGCACGTTTCTGGCCTGACAGGACGAGAGCACCGAGGGCGTTTGCGGTCCGCTCGTCGTCGTCGAAGTGAAACGCCTCGTAGAACGGTGGTGAAGCGTCGTACGCGATTGAAGCCTGAAACTTGCCCCAGAACGGCTGAATGGTCTGCGGAACTTCCATCACGGGCTCCAGCGTCGAGTTCGGCGTCCCGACGATCTCACCGCAGGCGAGCCATCGCCACCCATCCGACGACAACTCGCACGACCGGGGAGCGTTCTTCATGCACCGACCGCAACCTCGGTTGGGCGACCTCTCGGGAAGCTCATGACGACTGGCGGCACTCCGAACGCCTCGTCGCTGTCATACGCTTCGCGCAGTGTCCGCCAGTCGGGCTCCGGATCCGCGATCAGCGCCGCAAGCGTATCGATCCGAGCGGCGGCCTCCTCGCTCACCGGGATCCCCGGCCTCATGTTCCGCGATATCCCCCAGTAGTCCCACGGCAGCATTTCGCGCTTGTTGAGGGCGCCGAGATCGCGCACCACGCTGCCAGCCACGAACCATACACCGGCGATGCCGACGGACGACACACCGCACTTCGCCGAATCTATCCGACCGGAGCGCACGTCGCGCCACGCGCGCCCCGCGGTGACAAACCGATCGCGGGGGACGTCGCACGGATCGAAGGCAACTCCGAAGTGGCGACGTACGCCTGGCGTCAGCTCCGAGTCCATCAGCCGCCAGCGGGCGCCGTTCCAGTACTCCGTGATCCAGTGGTCATCGTAGAAGCCCGGTTCGAAGTAGTTGGCGAAGCCAACACGGACGCGAGCCGGCACACCGTAGTGTCGGAACGCACTGCACGCGAGGAGTGCGTAGTGACGGCAAGCCCCGATGAATCGATTCTCCGGGGGACGAGCCGTGGCGAGTGACCCCGGGCCGCGCGCAAGTATCTGCCTGAGCATCTCAGGGAGCCGCCGGATCTCTACGTCGCCCGCGCTGTCGGGTGGACAGACAACGGCAAGCGGCGCGACGTACGCTGTGTCCAGGATCAGCCCAGCTACGACATCGAGAAGCCGTCGCGGATCCTTAGGCAGCGCGTCGAGGAGCTCACGCAGGTCTGCTGGATCGGACTCGACGCTCTGGCTGGCATAGTAGCGAGCTTCGTCCGGCGTCATCGCGATCCTCCGTCTGCTGGAACGGGCCTCCCTGGCCTGTGGCACCTCGGGCCGGATCTTCCCCCCGGGGAGGAGCGCGTGAAGCCTTCCATCACTTGGGTCACTCCGTCGTACGCCGAACGCATGCTTCAGCCGCCGGCGCAGCCGGAAGCAGAAGTTCGCCAGTCGCCACTCACCGTTGCGCTGCGCGAGCTCAGGCACTGGCCTTCAATTCACCAGGATGAAGGGAGAGGTACTCGCGCACCTCGAGCTGCATCCGGTCGATCTCGGCGAGGAACCCGGATGCCGACAGGTGGTAGTTGGCGGGATTGGTTTCCGCTTTGCGGAGCTGGGTTACCTGAGTCTGGAGATGGCGAATTCGCTCGAGCGTGGTGCTGAGCTCTTGGTCGTTGCTGATCATGATGCCTCCCCACGCGTGACTTGGACGATGCCCCTCCGGCCACCGCCGCGCTTGACTTGCCAGAATTCTACCGCGGCCTGCTCGTTCGGCCACGCCGCCAGTCGCCGGAGCCAGAACACGCTGGCGCCGAAGTGCGCTTGCGCGGCACCGTGATCAAAGAGAAGCGGCGCCTCGCCGCGCAGCTGGGACGCCTCGAAGGCGTCGGCCATGACCAGGAGGATATCGACGTCGTTGGGCTCGCTCTTGCTCGTAACGAACGACCCGAAGATCACGAATCGCGCCAGGTGGCCGGTCGCTTGGGCTACGCGGTGGACGCGTGCGAG
>JBGPXN010000290.1:0-3446 GCA_041492755.1 Methylomirabilia bacterium
CAGCCGAACCGACGGCGACCGCCGAGGGAAGGCGCTGGGGAGACCTGGTCGAGCGAGCGGCTCTCGATCATTTCAAGGCCTGCTCCTGTCCGCCGAGATGTCCGTTGTGGGCGCGGCGCCCCCGGGGAGCGCCCCACGCGCCACCGACTATTCCCAGAGTTATCGGCTACCAGAGTTATCGGCCGGGCGGCGGGCGTTCTGAAGGGCTCCTGCTGACCATCTCGTGCGCGCCCAATTGGATGTCGTTAAATCTCTTGATCCGATTGACATTTATTGCACGGGGAGCGTCGTGCCCAATATAACCGTTCACCAGACCGAGGAGCGGCTCACGCGGCTGCGCGGCAACCCGATGCACGACGTCGAGGAGACCACTGCGCGTGTTCCTCGTCAGCCGGCCACCAGCACGTCGAGCGCCTCGACCTCGGCGTCTGGGGCGATCACCTGGATGTTCGCGCGTAGCGCTTCGAGATGCCGGCGCAGGGCCACCGCCTCGACCCCCGGCGGGCCGTAGACGGCGAACAACGCCCGGCGGGTGTCGGCGGTGATCCGAGTGCGATCGTCGGGACCGTACACGACGCTCGAGATGATGCCGTCACCGTCGGCCATCGTCATGTCGCCCGCCTTGACCGTCTGCGGGCGGCCGCCGAGGACCGTGTACGTCTCGTCGCCGCGCGCCACGCCGAGGGTGACGGTTCCCCGGATCGTGTCGTGGTCGTGCCCCGCGGTCAGGAGCTGGTGTTCGAGCTCGGCCATGAACATCGCCTCCACCAGCGCCGCTCCACGCGCCAGCGGTCGGCCCTTGAGCGCGACCGACTCGAGCTGGAGCAGCACGTGGTACGTCTTCCGGTAGCGGCCGTAGTAGGCCGCGTAGGGTCGGATGGACGGGAGCGCGGCCAGCACCGCCCGGTCGGCGCCGGCGAAGCGTGCCCGCAGCCGATCCTCCAGCTCGGTCTTGCGGCGGTCCAGCTCCGGGTGGCGCTCGGGATTCGCGACCCCGCGCATGACGAGCACGCCGGCGACGGCGCCCGGATACGCGGCGGCCCACGCGCTCGATGCCTCGAGAGGCCGCGCGGCGTCGCTCACCACGCCCCGCCGTGTCCGCTGATTCTCACTCGTCAGCGGCCGGCGGCCTGGAACCTCTCGGCCGTGCTGGTGGCTTCGTCGTACCGGTGCCGGACCCCGCGATCCATCGCCTGTCCCTCGATCTGGAGGACCAGGGCCGGCCCATCATTCACCGTCGCCGTCTTGTGGACTGGTCCAAGTCGTACGGTGCTGGTTCGACTACAGCGAACGCCCCAGGCGTGCCCCGTCCAGGATCGCGTCCATCAAGCGGCGCGGCGCCAGCGCGTCGCCGATCAGGTGTACCTCGCGGCCGTGCTCCCGGGCCTCGTGGTAGAGCGTGTCGACCGCCCGGCCACCACAGGCGGCGACGACAAGATCGATCTCCTCGCGCTCGCCTGGCTGCTCAGGGGCGTGATGCCTCGCGATGGGATTCCTTGCGGCGGAGCCAGCGCGCGGTCGCCGCCTCGTCGAGGAACGGCTGCGCGGCGGTGAAGACCTTGTCCTTCCAGCTCGTATCGGGATCCCACTCGTAGGGTGCCACGACGGTCGTGCCCGGCGCCACCGCCCGCTCGAGGAGATCGAGGCCGATCTCGACGATGGCGCGCTGCATCGCGGGCTCGAACGGCTTGCCGCAGGGGTTCCCCAGCGGGAAGTCGCTGAAGACGAAGCGCGGAACGCCGCAGTGCTCGACGATGTCCCGCGCGCAGCCGAAGACGACGGTGGGGAGGCCGTTCGCCTCCAGGTGGCGTGTGACCAGACCGACGGTCTGGTGGCACACGGGTCAGACGGCGACCAGCAGCGCCGCGTCGGCGCCGTCCTCGCGACACCGGCGGAGGATCTCGGCGGCGTCGACCTCCACGGTTTTGCGCTGGCTGTATTCCGAATAGACGACGTGGAAGCGCGGGGCAAGGCTGCCCACGCGGCCTTTGGTCGCCAGTTCGCGCAAGCGCGTAAGTGGGAGATACGAATCGACATCGTCGAGTGTTGTCGCGTAGCGGTCGTACGACTCCTTGCGACTCGCGAGCCGCTCGACCGGCACGTCGGCGGGCAGAGAGTAGACCTCGCGGGCCAAGTCGTCGGGCGACCCGGGCGCATCGCGGAGGACGACCTCGCTCGTCGTCACGACGGCCACGCGGCACTCGGAGAGCGGCTTCGCGAGGCGCGTGAACGGGATCTCGTCGAAGTGGGCCCACCGGTAGGGCGTCTCGTAGCCGAGGCTCCGGTAGTATTCGCGCGTCTTGTCCATATAGCGCACGTGGCTCATGCCGGCCTCCCGGACCGCGCGAGCGAGGGGCGGAGCTCCCCCACCGCGCGCTCGACGGTCGTTCCTTTGAAGAAATCAGGGTTCAGCGGCGGTCCACAGGCAAACCGGGTTGACGAAGACGCCCGCGCGCACGCACCCCCCCACCTCGGGCGCCGCCTGGTGCATCGCGTCAAGGATCGGCTTCGGTCGCCGTTCGACGCTGGTCTGCGCGACGGCCGCCGCGCGCCGCGCTGGCAACCTGGTCGGCGCTCGACGGACGGACGAGCTGGCGGCACGGCGGCTTCGGACGTCAACCGGGCCTCCCAGCCATCGGGTCGCTCGGTTTCCCGCGCCGGGTCAGCGTTGGCCGAGGGCGCGGTTGGCGACCGTGACGGTCTTGTTCTCGACGTCGAACCGGAGGGTTTCTTTGGTCTCGACGTCGCCCCCCGTCACCCGGAGGAAGAAGGTGTCGTCCCCGTACTCGATGGAATGGATGTCGCCCACGGCGAAGGCCGCCGCGTGGCCGGGCTCGTTCAGGAACTCGCGCTGGAGCGTGAGATCCGCGTAGCCCGGCTTGCTGCCGTCGTCGAGCCGGCGCCACCGCCGCATGCGGGTGGGGTTCTTGTAGTTGCCATAGACCACCCAGCACGGGCCGTGGTTATGCGCCGGTGACTTTCCCGCCTTTTCCCGTCCGTGGACGAGCACGTGGACGTCCGTCTCCGGATCATGGCCGATCGTCGTGAGCTGCGTGTACGGCGGCGGGTCACCGAGGTGCTTTCTCAGGAGCTCGGGATTGTGGAGGAGTTGCTCCAGGTGCTCCTGGATATCGGCGAGCCCCGAGGGAATCCCTTTCGTCCTGATGGTGGCTCGTGTGTCGGCGAGGAACTGATCGAGCGTGTACGTCGTGTCCGTGGCCATGGTCATCTCCTTCCTCGGTATCGGTGCGTCGAGACGAGTGTTGGGACCCAGTCATCGCCGCGAGGGCGAATTCCCCTTGGCCGCTGCCGCGTCCGCCTTCGCGAAGTCCACGTCCGTGAAGGCGTAGAGACGCGCCCCACCCAGGAAGATCTGCGCGGCGATCTCGCGGGGGACGTTCTTCAGGAGGTTCTCCGCGACGTGCGGGAAGTTCGAGTCGAAATGC
>JBGPXN010000029.1:0-37119 GCA_041492755.1 Methylomirabilia bacterium
CCGCTCCCCCCGACACCCCCCACCGGCGGATCATAGAAAAGCGCGCGTTTCTGAGCGCGCCTCTTCATCCTGACGGCCTTCTTCGAGCTCTCCCTCGGTAGGATTGCGGCGGCGAAGCCGCCGCTCGAATGCGTTCGTTCCCTCCATTCACTCGACTCACGCCTTCCTCGATGTGACTGAGACTCGCGCTTCTCGCGTGGGCTCGTCCTCACGCGCGATCGACAGATCAACTCACGCACGGAGTGCGTGCTCACGCGCGCTCACGTGCGCGCGTCTGTGTGTCGATTGAGAGCGTAGTCGGAAAAAACGACCGGTCGAAAAGCGGCCGTTTCGACCCCGCTCCTGATTTGCCGGCCGGCAAGTTTTTCCCCGGCACGCGCTCCCGACCTTGTCGATCTGCCCGCCACCACGCGACTTACGAAGCCCCGAAGGCTTGGCACCTCCCTTGCCACTCCCTGACGCGACGTTTCGCGGCGCCTGTGGCCCGCGAAGGAGGAGACGGTGATGGAGATCAGGGAGCGCATCGAACGCGAGCTCGACCAGTTGCAGTGGCGGCTGCGTCCGTACGGTGGTGTGGCAGAGCTCGAGGACGAGGCCACCGTGGCGATCGATCCCGCATCCGCCGCCGACCTTCTCGACGGAGTGACCCAAAACGCGGACCGCGAGATGAGCTTCGCGACCCGCAGCCTGCTCGTGCAACGCCGCAATCAGCTCGCGGTCGCCCTCGAGCGCATCCAGGACGGCACCTACGGGATCTGCGAGGAGTGCCAGAAGCCGATCCCGCCCGCGCGCTTCCAGGCCATTCCCGAAGCGACGACGTGCGTGCCCTGCCAGAGCCGGCGCGAGCGGCGACGGCTGCGCGACGAGCGCGACGTCGCCTTCGTCGGCGACGGCGAGCTCGCCTGAGGCCGGCATGAAAGAGGAGACACGGATGTCCTCCACAGTGATGGTGGTCGACGATGAGCCGGTGGTCCGCAAGTCGCTCGCCCGCGCGATCCAGCGAACGGGCGTGGACGTGGTGACGGCGGCCGACGGGCCAGAGGCGCTCGCCAAGTTCCGCGAGGTCCGCAGCTCGCTCGTGTTCGCCGACGCGCGCCTGCCCGGCATGGATGGCTTCGCGCTCATGCGCTCGCTCAAGCACGTCGCCCCGGAGACGGCGGTGGTCCTCATCACGGGCTTCGACGTCGCAGAGATTGCCACCCAGGCGCGCCAGGAAGGTGCGCGGGCCGTGCTCGCCAAGCCCTTCACGTACGAGTCGGTGCGCACGCTGCTGGCCGAAGCCCTGCCCGGAGCGACGGACGGATCCGACCTGCTGCCGTTGACCGAAAGCCCGGAGATGGAGTCCGTGCTCGGACTCGGCCGGCGCGTGGCCGCCACCGACGCGACCGTGCTCATCCTGGGCGAGACGGGAACCGGCAAGGAAGTGCTCGCGCGCTACATCCATCGCGCGAGCGGGCGGGCGACGGGACCGTTCGTGGCCGTGAACTGTTCGGCGCTGCCGGAGTCGCTGGCGGAGTCCGAGCTCTTCGGTCACGAGCGCGGCGCGTTCACCGGCGCCATCGGCCGGCGCGCCGGGCTGTTCGAGGCTGCCTCGGGCGGCACCCTCGTCCTCGACGAGGTCAGCGAGATCCCGCTCACGCTGCAAGCCAAGCTGCTGCGCGTTCTTCAAGAGAAAGAAGTGATCCGGGTGGGCACCACCACCGCGGTCCCCATCGACGTGCGGGTGATCGCGGTCAGCAACCGGGACCTGCGTACGGAGGTGCGCGAGGGCCGCTTCCGCCCAGACCTGTTCTACCGGCTCAACGTGGTGTGCTTGCGGGTGCCGCCGCTGCGCGAGCGCGCGGCCGACATTCCGCTCCTCACGCGTTACTTCCTGCAGCGGTACGGAGCGGCCCACGGCAGCCGGGCCACGGGCTTCACCGCGGCCGGCCTCGACTGGCTGCTGTCCCATCGCTGGCCCGGCAACGTCCGCGAGCTCGAGAACGTCGTCCAGCGGGCCGTCATCATGACGCCCGAGGGAGAGATCGGCCCCGAACACCTCACGCTTGAGTCCACCGGCATGGAAGTCGCGGCGCCGGTGACGCCCGGACGCACGATCGCCGACGTCGAGCGCGAGCTGATCCTGGCCACGCTCGGCCGGCTCAACGGCAACCGCACCTCGACGGCCAAGGCGCTCGGCATCTCCGTGCGCACGATCCGGAATCGCCTGCGCGAGTACCGCAACCTTCAAGTCGGAGCCGGCGTGCGCGCATGATCCGGCTCTTCGACGGCGCGGTGGACCAGCTCACCCGCGGCCTCGCCTTCGCGAGCCGGCGGCACGCGCTCGTCACCGAGAACGTCGCGAATCTCGCCACCCCCGGCTATCGGGCCAAGGACCTCGCCTTCGACGACCAGCTCAAGCCCGGCGTGGTGGGCGCGACCGACGACGGCCCCGCGCTGCCGCCCCTGGGACGCTTCGAGCGCCGGCCCCGGGTGGTGCTCGCGCAGGACGGCACGCCCCGCGGCGACGGCAACGACGTGAACCTCGACCGCCAGATGGCGCGGCTGTCCCAGAACGCGCTCTACCACAACACGCTGGTGCAGGTCCTGGTCGGGCAGTTCAACTCCATGAAGCAGGCCATCTCGGGCCGGGTGTAACGGCGCATGGATCTCTTCCGCGCCCTCGACGTCAGCGCCTCCGGGCTGTCGGCCCAACGCACCCGGATGGAAGTGGTCACCGAGAACCTCGCCAACGCCGAGAGCCCCATCACCAGCAGTGGCAAGGTGTACCGCCGCAAGATCCCCGTGCTGCAGGCGGTCGAGGGTGGGCCGTCGTTCTCGTCGGTGTTCGGGGGCGCCAGCAACGCGCGCGGCGGTGTGCGCGTGTCGCAGATCGTGGAGAGCCCCGAGGCGCCGCGCCGCGTGTACCAGCCCGGCCATCCGCTGGCCGGTCCCGACGGCTTCCTCAGTCTGCCCAACGTGAATCCGCTCGTGGAAATGGTCGACATGCTGATGACGACCCGCGCCTACGAGGCCAACGCCACGGCCTTCCAGGCCACGAAGTCCATGGGCGCCAAGCTGCTCGAGATCTTGAAATAGCCATGGCCGACTTCGCGATCAGCCCGATCACGACCGGCGCGGTGGCGCCTGCCACCTCGACGCCGCGCGTGGGTCCGTCCACCGACGCCGGCTTCGGCGCGACGCTCAACGGCATGCTCGGCGAGGTCAACGACCTGCAGCAGAAGGCCCAGGACGCCACCGTCGCGCTGGCGGCCGACCGCAACGTCGACACCGCGCAGGCGCTGGTCGCCATCGAGAAGGCCAACATCTCCTTCCAGTTCGCGCTCCAGATCCGCAACAAGCTCCTCGAGGCGTACCAGGAAGTCATGCGGATGCAGGTGTAGGTGAGCGGTGGCTGACGCCCTCGCCCGCGCCCTCGGCAACGGTCCCGCCTTCTGGGGCGGTTTGAGCCGCTCCCAGCAGATCCTCCTCGTCACGGTGGCAGTGCTGCTGCCCATCGTCGTCTTCGTCGGCTCCCAGTGGCTCGGCGAGGGCCAGTACGTCCCGCTGTTCGCCTCGCTCAGCACCGAGGACGCCGGCACGCTCATCGCGCACCTCAAGGCCACCAAGACGCCGTATCAGGTGGGCGGCGCGGGCGATCAGATCCTCGTGCCCGCCGACCGCGTGAACGAGGTCCGGTTGCGGGTGGCGACGCAGGGCCTGCCGCTCGGCGGCGGGGTCGGCTTCGAGATGTTCGACAAGCCGTCGCTCGGCATCAGCGACTTCGCGCAGCGCCTGAACCACCAGCGCGCGCTCCAGGGTGAGCTCGCCCGCACCATCGGCCAGCTCCGGGGCGTCACCCGCGCGCGGGTGCACCTGGTGCTGCCACAACCCTCACTCTTCACCGACCGTGAGCGCCCGGCGTCCGCCTCCGTGTTCCTCAAGCTGGCGGGGGGCACCACGCTCAACGGTGAGCAGGTGCGCGGCATCGTGCACCTCGTCGCCTCCAGCGTCGAGGGACTGAACGCCGACCACGTGACCGTGGTGGACACCGGTGGCCGCGTGCTCTCGGCCGGCGCGGAGTCCGGCGCGTCCGGGATGTCGCCGCGGCGGCTCGAGATCAAGGCGGCGGTGGAGGAAGGCGTCGAGCGGCGTCTGCAGAGCCTCCTCGAGGCCGCCCTCGGCCCCGGGCAGGCGCTGTCACGGGTGGCGGCCCAGGTCAACTTCGACCAGGTCGAGCGCACCGAGGAGCGCTTCGAGAATCCGGTGGCCCGCCAGGAGACGCGCACGACCGAGACCACCACCGGCAGCTCCTCCACGCCCTCGTCGGTCGCGGGATCGGCCACCCCCGGCGCGCCGGCGCCGGCGCCCAGCACCACGACGAACGGTGGCACCCGAGAATCCGAGACCACCAACTACGAGATCGGCAAGATCGTCGCCCGCACGCTGACCTCGCCCGGCGACATCCAGCGCCTCTCGGTCGCGGTGCTGCTCAACAGCACCAAGACGGTCACGAGCGACAAGGGCGAGACCAGGGAGTCGACGCCGCGCTCGCCCGAAGACCTCGACAAGATCCGGCGCATCGTCATGGGCGCCGTCGGGTTCAACCAGGCGCGCGGCGACGAGGTCTCGGTGGTCGAGATGCCGTTCGACACCGCGATGCTCGAGCGCCAACGAACGCTCCTCGAGCAGCCCGTGCCCCCCGCGCCGTCCCGGCTGGTCGGCGACCTCATCGCCATCAACCCGCTCATGGGCGCGGTGGTTCTCGTGGTGGCGGGCATCGGCGTCTTCATCTGGCTGGGCCGTCGCCAGGCGCGCCGGCAGGCGCTGGCCGAAGTGGCGCTGTCGCTCGAGCGCCAGGTCGAGACCGTGATGCAGGGCGGTACCGCCGGCGAACCCGTGAGCACACCGTCGGGACCGATCATCCCGGATGAGGTCATCCGCGTGAGCAAGCAGCGCGAGAACGTACGGCAGCAGGTGTTCAGCCTCGCCAACACGGAGCCGGAGGCGACCGCCCTGCTCCTGCGCTCGTGGCTCGTGAAGAAGAAATCCGGCTCCACCATGTTCGGAGCCCGCGATGGCGACTGAGCTCGACGCCCTATCCGGACCCCGCAAGGCGGCCATCTTCCTGGCCACCGTGGGCGCCGACGTGTCGGCGCGGATCTTCCGCCAGTTCGACGACACCGAGATCGAGACGCTCACCGCGGAGATCAGCAAGCTGCCCAGCGTCGACGACACCGTGACGTCGCTGGTCCTGCGCGAATTCCTCGAGATGGCGGTCACCAAGCAGTACATCACCACCGGCGGCCTGAGCTTGGCCCTCGAGATCCTCGAGAAGGCCGTCGGCGACAAGCGCGCCAGCGAGGTCATCGGCCGCATCCAGTCCTCGGTGCAGCCGGCGCGCTTCGCGGCCGTGAAGAAGGCGGACCCCAACCAGCTCGCCTCCATCCTGATCCGCGAGCATCCGCAGACGGTGGCCCTGCTGCTGGCGAACCTGGATCCCGAGCTGGCGGCCGCCATCCTGAGCGCGCTCCCGGACGAGATCCGGGCCGAGATCGTGTTCCGTCTCGCCACCATCGACAAGACGAGCCCCGACATCGTCAAGCAGATCGAGGCGGTCCTCGAGAAGCAGGTGTCGGCCGGCTTGTCCTCCGGCGTTTCGTACGGCAGTGGCGCCAAGACGGTGGCCGAGGTCCTCAACCGGGTGGACCCGACGACCCAGAAGGCAATCCTGAACCGGCTGGACGACCACTCGCCGAGCCTGGCCGAGCAGATCCGCGGCCTCATGTTCACGTTCGAGGACCTGGTGGGTGTCGACGACCGCGGCCTGCAGAAGGTCATCCAGTCCGTCGAGCAGAAGGACCTCGTGCTCTCTCTCAAGGCCGCCGGCGACGAGGTCAAGGACAAGATCTTCCGCAACATGTCCGAGCGCACCGCGGCCAACATGAAGCAGGAGATCGAGTTCCTCGGCCCCGTGCGTCTCAGGGACGTCGAGGAAGCGCAGCGCAACGTCGTCGCGGTGGTCCGCCGCCTGGAAGAGGCGCGCGAGATCGTGCTGACCGCGCCGGGCGCGGGGGATCAGATCGTTGCCTAGCACGTTCGCCGAGCGGGAGGCCGACGTGCGGCGCGCCGTCTTTCCCACGTTCGCCACGGCCCTGCCGGGCTCGGACGCGGCCCTCGCCGCCGCCCGGGACGCCGCCGTCGGGGCGGAAGCCGAAGAGCGACTGCGGGAAGCCCTGGCCGCGGCGCGCGCGGACGGCGCGCGTGACGCCCGCGAGGCGTTGTTGAACGAGTGGAGCGAGCGCCTGGCCGCGGTGTGCGCGGCCCTGGAGGCGGCCGAGCGCGAGCTGGCCGCGCACCGCGCGGCCGTCGCCGCCGACGTCGCGCGCGAGACGGCGCGGCTGGTGATGCTGCTCGCCGGCAAGGTCATGCAGCGCGAGCTCAGTCTCGCCGCCACCGGGAGCGACGCCGTGATCCGGGTGGTGGCGCAACGTCTGGCCAGCACGGACGCGGCGGTGGCAGTTCGCCTCGATCCCGCCACCGCGGCCGCCTTCGAAGCGTGGCGGCAGGAGACGGCGACGGCCCCCCGCGTGCGAGTCGAAGCGGATCCCGCCCTGGCCAGCGGTGACTGGGTCATCGAGACGCGGGACGGATTCCTCGACGGGCGACTCGCGTCGCAGCTCGAGGAGGCCTGGCGTCTCATCGAAGAGGGCGGCACATGAGCGCCCTCGCCGTGCTCGAGCGCGGGTACGCGCGGCTGCAAGGGGCTGAGCTCGTGCGCTCGCTCGGCAAGGTCGCGCAGAGCGTCGGTCTCGCCCTCGAGGTGAGCGGCCTGCAGGCCGCGGTCGGCGACCTGTGCGAGGTGGGGACGGCGGGCGCACCGCTCTTCGCCGAGGTCGTGGGCTTCCGCGCCGATCGGCTCCTCCTCATGCCGCTGGGCGAGCTGTCGGGCATCCGTTCCGGCGCGCCCGTCACGGCCACCGGCCGGCCACAAACCGTGCCGTGCGGTCCGGCGCTGCTCGGGCGAGTGATCGACGCCTTCGCCCAGCCGCTCGACGGCGGCGATCCCATCATCGCGACCGTGCGGCGGCCGATCCACGCCGCGCCGCCATCCGTCCTGGGTCGCCAGCGCATCGCGGAGCCGCTCAGCACCGGCGTGCGCGCGCTCGACGCCTTCGTCCCGATCGGCCGTGGACAGCGCGTCGGCATCTTCGCCGGCAGCGGGGTGGGCAAGAGCGTGCTGCTGGGCAGCCTCGCTCGCAATGCCGAGGCCGACGTCAACGTCATCGCCCTCATCGGCGAGCGCGGCCGCGAGGTGCGCGAGTTCATCGAGCGCGACCTCGGAGCCGACGGCCTGGGCCGCTCGGTGGTCGTGGTCGCCACGTCGAACGAGCCGCCACTCGTTCGGCGTCAGGCCGCCTTCGTGGCCACGGCGGTCGCCGAGCATTTCCGCGACGCCGGCCACACCGTCTTTCTCATGATGGATTCGCTGACGCGGTTCGCCATGGCCCAGCGCGAGATCGGTCTGGCCGTGGGCGAGCCCCCGGCCACGCGGGGCTATCCGCCGTCGGTGTTCGCGCTGATGCCGCGTCTGCTCGAGCGCGCCGGCACCACCGGCCACCGTGGCAGCGTGACCGGCCTCTACACCGTGCTGGTCGAGGCCGACGACATGAACGACCCCATCGGCGACACCGCGCGCTCGATCCTCGACGGCCACGTCGTGCTGTCGCGCGAGCTGGCCGCCGCCAACCATTTCCCCGCGATCGACGTGCTCCACAGCATCAGCCGGCTCGCCGGGGACGTCCTCACCGCCGAGCAGGCGGCCGCCGCCGGCCGCGTGCGTGAGCATCTGGCCACCTATCGCGACGCGCGCGACCTCGTCGCCATCGGCGCCTACGTCCGCGGCTCGTCGCCGCGCATCGACGCCGCCATCGACGCGGTCGACCCCATCAACGTCTTCCTCCGCCAAGGCCGGGACGAGTCGAGCGCCCGGGCCGAGACGTTCCGGCGGCTGGCCGTGCTCGCCGGCGGGAAGGGGAGCTAGCGATGCGCTTTCGCTTCCGGCTCGCGTCCGTTCGGGATCACCGGCGTCGTATCGAGGATGCGCGCGCCCTGGCCCTCGGCGAAGCCTGCCGCGAGCGCGACGTCGCGGTCGCGCGGTTCAACGCCATGCAAGCCCGCACGCAGGCGTGCCGTGAGGCGGTCACCGTGGCCCTCGCCGGTGGCGCCGCCGCCGCCACGCTGCACCTCCTGGTCCGCACGGTGGAGATCTCGGCGCAGCAAGCGCGCAGCGCGGCCGACGCCGTGGCCGCCGCGGAGGCGACGGTGGAGCGCTCCCGTGGGGAGCTGGTCGAGGCCGCGCGCGATCGCCAGGTGCTCGACCGCGCTCACGAGCGCGCCCACGCCCGGTTCGTGCACGAGGCCGAGCGGCTCGAGCAGAAGGGCGTCGACGACGTCGCCTCCGTCTACCAGCGCTGGCGCGAAAGCGTCGAGTCGCCGGCGGAGGCGAAGAAGTGAAGGTCGTCATCGTCGCGGTGCTCCTCGGCGCCATCGCCCTCGGCGGCGGAGCGTCCGCGTACTTCTTCTTCGTCCGTCCGGAGCCCACGCCGGCCACGCCGGCCAAGACGACGCCCGGCCGGTCCGCCAAGGACAAGGACGCGGCCGCGACGAAGGAGAAGACCGCGGTCGCGAGCGCGAAGGACAAGGACACGGCCGGCGCGTCGGCGACGAAGGGGCCCGCGGCCGGCAAGGAATCGGCGGGGGCGAGCACGGACGGCGGCGCCGACGGCACGGCGAAGGCCGCGGCCGCGGCGCCGACGACGAGCACCGCGGCCGCGGGCGCGCCGGGGGCGGCCGCCGACGGGAGCGCGAAAGTTTCCGACGAGATCCGACAACTGGCCCGGCTGTACGAGGGCATGAAACCCAAGGAGGCGGCGACGGTCTTGGCTCAGCTCGATTCGGAGCTTCTTACCACCATCCTCGTCACCATGCGTGAGCGCCAGGCCGCGAAGATCCTGGCCTCGCTGCCCGCGCAGAAGGCCGCCGACATCAGCACGCGCATCGCCCGCAGCAAGCCGCGCCAGGCCGTGCCGGCCGACGCGCGGACGGCCCGCGGAGGGCGGACGTCATGATGCCGGCCGCCGTCACGGCGATGCCCGCGGATCCGGTGGCGATGCCTGCGGCCGACGCGCCGGCGCAGAGCCCGGTCCCGAGCGGTGAATTCCTCACCGTGCTTCTCCAGCTTGCGCGTCTCGACGGCACCACGGCGCTGGTCAGCGCGGATCCCATGCTGGCGACGAGCCCGGACGCCGTCGCCGATGAAGCAACGGTGACGTCGGAGCCGCGCACGATCACCACGCTCGATCCGCACGCCGGCGCCTCGCTGCTGGCAGCGCTGGACGGCGACGGCGGGGCCGCGGGTGGTGACGTTCCGGACGACCAAGGCAGCGCTGCGACCGCCGACAATTCCCCCACGACCCCGACCGCACTCGCGCTGGCCGCGATGGCGGTCACCAATGGGGCGGCCGCGGTACTCGCCGACGCGCAAGCCGCCGGCCCATCGTCGCCGTCGCCCGCCCCGGTCGCGCAGCGCTCGGACGTCCACCCCTCTCCGGCGCCCGACGCCACGAAAGCGACGGCGGCGGCCGGCGACACCTCCGCGAAATCCGCCGGCGCCGGCCCGGACCGTGAAGCGGCGGGCGTGACGACGCGTGACTCCGTGGAAGGAAGCGGCGCCGTGCGGCCGGAGACGGCCGCTGCGTTCAAGGCGACCGCCGCCGATGCCGCCCGGCTCCTCCATGACCGGGCCACGGTCTTGCGCGCCGCCGGCGCCGTCGACGAGGCCCGGCCGAGCGGCACCGAGCCACGATCGTCGGGGACGACCCCCATCGATACCGCGGCGCACGTGGTGCCCGAGCTCGGCACGGGGACCGCGCGGGCCGACGGCGCGGCCCTGACGGAGGCGCCGGCGACGACCCCGCGAACGGTCGTCGAGCAAGTCGCCGAGCGTGTGGTGCTCCTGCGCCGCGAAGGCCATGGCGAGATCGCGCTGCGACTCGATCCGCCGGATCTCGGCGCCGTCCGCATCGAAGCGGTGATGGAGGGCGGAAAGCTGCGGCTCGAGATCCGCGCCGAGGCCGAGCCCGCGCGCCAGGCCCTCGAGTCCTCGTTGCCGCGGCTGCGGGAATCGCTCGCGCAGCAGGGCATCGTCGCCGACCAGGTCAGCGTGCACCTCGGCCTCGACTCGGCGCCGCGCGACTTCACGGGCGGGCAGTCCGCCCCCACCACGCGTCCACCGTCATCCCCGACGGCGCCCCCCCGGCTCGTCGCGCCGGTCGCGCATCCGGCCACGGTGCGCGCCGACGGCGTTGACGTGTGGGTGTGAGCCGCCCCATGGGAGGAACACGATGATCGATTCGCTGAGCTCGAGCCTGACCAGCACCATGACGGCCGCGAAGCCGTCCACGGGCCTGGGCAAGGACGATTTCCTGAAGCTCCTCATCACTCAGCTGCGCTACCAGGACCCGCTCTCGCCGCTGGATCAGAACCAGTTCCTGGCCCAGACGGCGCAGTTCTCGTCGCTGGAGGAGCTGCAGTCCATCGGCAGGAGCATCGCGGCCCTGCAGACCACCACCGCGAACGCCAGCCTGACCCAGGGCGCGGGGCTGCTCGGCAAGACCGCGAAGGTCGCCAGCGGTTCGGCCACCTTCGACGGCGTCAACGACGCGCTGCTGCCGGTCACCCTCGACGGCGCGGCGAGCCACGTCAAGGTCGACATTCTCGACGGCCAGAGCAAGGTTATTCGGACGCTCACCACCGGCGCGGCGCCGGCCGGCCAGCTCGCGGTGACCTGGGACGGCAAGGACGGCGCCGGTCAGGGCTTGCTCGCCGGGACCTACCACTATCGGGTGTCCGCCAGCGGCAGCGCCGGCGCCAGCCCGCTCGCGTTCGTCACCGAGGGCGTGCTCACCGGACTGTCCAGCCAGGACGGCCGCGTCAGCTATCGGCTCGGCGACCGCTTCGTGACCACCGAAGACATCGTGGACCTTCACTGAGGCCACGGAGAGAAAAGGAGACCGCATGTCACGTGCACTCTTCACGGCGGTAGCGGGTCTGCGCAACCACCAGGTGTGGCTCGACGTCATCGCCAACAACATCGCGAACGCCAACACCACCGGGTTCAAGTCCTCGACGGTGGTGTTCAACGACGTGCTGAGCCAGACCCTGACCTCCGGAAGCGGGCCGGGCACCAGCACCGGCGGTACCAACCCGATCCAGCTCGGCCTCGGCAGCAAGCTCGGCAGCGTCACCCCGAGCTTCCTGCAGGGCGCGCTCCAGCTCACGAATCGGACCACCGACCTCGCCATCCAGGGCGAGGGCTTCTTCAAGCTCGCGAGCGGATCCGAGAGCGTCTACAGCCGTGCCGGCGCCTTCTCGCTGGACGCGGGTGGCAACCTCGTCGACAGCGCGAGCGGCTTCAAGGTCCAGGGCGCGAACGGCGAGATCACGATCAACATGGGACAGGAGTCGGCGGCCACCACGACGAGCTCGGCGGTCTTCAAGGGCAACCTCGACGCCTCCCAGGCCGACGGCGTCACCTATCCGGCGACGCTCGACGTCCGCGACTCGCTCGGCAACGCGCACACGCTGAACGTCACCTTCACCAAGAACTTCGCGGCGGCCACCGGGCGGTGGGACTGGGCGGTCACCGAGGCGGACACCGCGATCACGAGCCTGACCACGGCGACCGGCTCGGTCACGTTCGGTGCCACCGGCGCAATCTCCGCCGGCACGAGCCAGGCCGTCGGCCTGGTGTACGTCGCCAGCGCCGGCGTCACCTCTCCCCAGTCGATCACGCTCGACTTCGGCACCGCCACCAACACGACCCCGATGACGGGATTCGCGAGCCCGTCCACCGTCGCCCTCGCCAGCCAGAACGGCAAGGCGGCCGGCGTGCTGCAAAGCTTCACCATCGGCGTCGACGGCGTGATCTCGGGTCTTTACTCGAACGGCACGACGTCGGCCATCGACACCATCCAGCTCGCGACGTTCTCGAACCCGTCCGGCCTCTTGCGGGTCGGCTCGAGCGGGTACCGGGAGAGCTCGGCGTCGGGCACGGCGACCACGGGCGCCCCGAACGCCGGCGGCCGCGGCACCGTCCTGGGTGGCAGCCTGGAGCAGTCCAACGTCGACCTCGCCGCCGAGTTCAGCGCGCTGATCATCGCGCAGCGCGGCTTCCAGGCGAATGCGCGGACCATCTCGACCTCCGACTCCCTGCTCGAAGAGCTCGTCAACCTGAGGCGGTAAGCGGCCATGGCCAGGCCCAACGCGCCCGCTCCCGCTCCGGCTTCGGTGCCCGTCGTCGCCGCGCCGGAACCGCCCGCGCCCCGCAAGAAGCCCCTGATGCTCTACGCGGTGGTCGGTGTCGTCGTCGTCGCCTTCGGCGCCGGCGGCTTCGTCCTGGCGCCGCGCCTGCTCGGGGGCGCGCACTCCGAGGCGAAGAGCGACGAGAACCTGCCGACCAAGGCGACCGTGCCCATGGGCTCGGTCGTGGTGAACCTCGCCGAGACCAAGAACTACGTGAAGGTCGGGCTCGAGCTCGGCGTGGCGGACGTCAAGGAAGTGAAGGAGGTCGGCGAGGCCAAGGCCCGGGTGCTCGACTTGCTGATCACCATGCTCTCCACGACGCCGGCGGACACGCTGTCGTCGGGCGAGGGTCGGATCGAGCTCAAGGAGGAGCTGCTCACGAAGATCCGCGAGGAGCTCGGGCTGCACAAGGTCAGCCGCGTGTACTTCACGGAGTTCGTCATCCAATGAGGAACGGGCTCACGAACGGGGATAGCGCGTAATGGACCACATCCTCTCCCAGGAAGAGGTCGACGCCCTCCTGTCCGCGGTGGACCGCGGCGAGATCCCGGAGCCGGTGGCGCCGGATCCCCGCACGGCGGCGTCGCGGACGGTGGTGCACTACAACTTCCGGAAGCCCAACCGCGTGTCCAAGGACCAGGTGAAGATGCTGCAGAGCATCCACGAATCCTTCGCGCGGCTCTACTCGACGTCGCTCAGCACGCTCCTGCGCGGCGTGGTCGAGACGGACTTCAAGAGCGTGGAGCAGATCTCCTACGGCGAGTTCACCATGTCGCTCTCGCCGCCCACCTGCGTGTCCATCTTCACCATGGACCCGCTCGCCGGCGGCGCCGCGCTGGAGATCAACGCCAACATCCTGTTCCTGCTCATCGACCGCCTCCTCGGCGGCAGCGGCCTCCTCGCCGTGAAGCCGCGCGAGTTCACCGAGGTGGAACAGGTGCTCATCGAGCGCGTCGCCATGCGGGCGATGGTCGACCTCCAGCAGGCCTGGCAGCACGCGGGCACGTTCGGGTTCCGCGTGTCCCGGCTGGAGACCAATCCACAGTTCGTCCAGCTCACGTCGCCGAGCGAAGTCATGATCGTCGTCACCTTCGGGCTCCGGGTTGGCGAGCTCAGCGGCCAGATGACGCTGGCCTACCCGCACCTGCTGCTGGAGCCCGTGATGCCGAAGCTCAACACGCATCGCTACCTCGCGGCGGCCCAGCGCGCGCCCTCGGCCCAGGAAGGGGAAGGACTGCGGGCGAGCGTGCTCCAGGCCGCCCTGACCGTGCGGGGGGTGCTGGCGGAGATCCCGATCAGCGTGCGCGATCTGCTCGAGCTCCAGCCGGGCCAGATCTTGCCGCTACGCCAGCACGTGAGCGTGCCCGCCGTCGTCGAGGTCGAGGGATCGCCGCGCTTCACCGGACGCCCGGGCATCTCCAACCGCCGCCGGGCGTTGAGGCTGCACACCGTCATCGCCAGGGGAGAAAACCGTGACGCAGGAAACGCTGCAGGCACAGCCCGAGTTCACGACGCTTAGCGCGCCGTCCGTCCTGGCGGACGCGACGCCGGCCGTCCCCGGCAACCTCGAGGCCTTCGCCGCGGGGCTGTGCGAGGGCGCCGGACCCGCGCTGACGACGCTGCTCAACCGTCAGGTCTCGGCGCGGGTGGTCGGCGTGCGTGCGAGCAACCTCACCGACCTGTTGCGCGACGTCCCGCTGCCGTGGGTGCTGGTGGAGGTGTCGTACCAGCGCGGCGCCACCGGTGGCCACCTGATGGTCTTCCCCAAGGCGGAGGCGGTGAAGATCGGCGTGAGCCTCAGCGGCGAGGACGCGACCGAAGGCGAGCTGTCGCCCACGCACGCGGACGCCCTCAAGGACGCCATCAACCAGCTCCTCGCCGGCGCGGGCCCGACGCTGATGCCGCTGTTCCATCGCGCGGTTTCCTTCTCGTCCGCGAACGTGAAGGTCGTGGAGGGCGTGGAGGGGATTCCGAAGGCGCTGCGCGAGCCGTTCTGGCTCATCCACGCCTCGGCCCAGGGTGACGCCTTCGTCTTCCCGGTGCGCCTCACCGTCGACCGCGCGCTCGGGGCGCAGATCACCGCGCTCGGCGCCGAGCCGCTGCCGTCCAGCCTCGAGCCGGGACGCGTCGAGCCGGCATCCGGAAAGATCGACATGATCCTCGACATCTCGCTGCCGATCGCGGTGGAGCTTGGCCGCGCCCGCATGCTGATCCAGGACATCCTCAAGCTCGCTCCCGGCTCGGTGATCGAGCTCGACAAGTCCGCGGGGGACCCGGTGGACCTCTACATCAACGACCGTCCCATCGCGCGCGGCGAGGTCGTGGTCATCGACGAGAACTTCGGCGTCCGTCTCACCTCCATCGTCACCGCGAGCGAGCGGATCAAGACCCTGCGATGAAAAATCGTTTCCTGGGCGTCCTCGTTCTCGCCGGCTTCGCCTGCGCCGCCCCCGCGGGGGCGGAGCCCAAGCGGGCGCAGACCCACGAGGCGCCCGACCCGGCCGCGAGCCAGGCCGCGGTGGCCGAGCTGCCCCCGCGCTTCCTGGCGCCGCCGCCGCTCCCGGCGCCCCTGGCGTCGCTCACCGCGTCCGAGGCGCCGCCCGCGCCGGCCGGGCCGGTCGGGCCGGTCGGGCCGGCCGCGCCGATGCCCTCGCTGGGCTGGGCGCTGCTGCGCATGACCGGCTCGCTCGTCATCGTCGGCGCATTGCTGGGGGGCAGCGTGCTCGCATATCGCCGATTCGGCGGCGTCCGCCGTCCCGGGCGCGCGGCCGGTGCCGCGCGCAGCGGCCTGCGCTGGTTCTCGCAGTGGATCCCGTCGTCCGTGGCGGAGGCGGACCGGGTGCAGGTCGTGTCGCGCTCGTACCTCGGGCCCAAGGAATCGATCTGCGTGGTGCAGGCCGGACGCGAGCGCTTCCTCGTCGCCACCACGGGCACCGGCATCTCGCTGCTCGGGCGTCTCGAGGCGCCGGACGCGACCGGCGAAGACGGACTGCCGGCCGAGGCCGAGCCCACGCCGGTGGACTTCGCGCGCGCCCTCAGCGCGGCGGTGCGGCCGCGTGAGGCCGAGGCGCGCGTGCCGCGCGACGCCGAGATGCGCGGGCCCGACGTCCAGAACGATCGCATCGAGTTCCCCCTCAGCGACGAGCCGATCCCGCTCGGGGAGAGCGAAGTCAACGCGATCCACGCCGCGCTCGCCCGCTCGCGGACCCGGCTCGACCGTCTCACCCGCGGCATCGCCCTGGAGACGCGCCGTGGGTAACCAAGCGCTGCGCTGTTCGAGCGCCGGCTTTGCCGGCGCCCTCCTGGGGGGAGGCTCCGGAAGGGGGGCAACGCCCCCCTCCGGGGAAAGCCGCGCCGTGGGTAGGATCGTCCTCGCCGCGGTTGCCCTCGTTCTCGTGCTCGGCGCCGCCGGCGTCGCGGACGCGCAGGGCCTGGGCATCCCGCGCATCACCATCGACGCGACCGACCCGAAGTCGCCGGCCGAAGTCTCGGCCGCCGTGCAGATCCTCCTCACCCTTACCGTCCTCAGCCTGGCCCCCGCCATCTTGCTGATGCTGACCTCGTTCACGCGCATCGTGATCGTGCTGTCGCTGCTGCGGCAGGCGGTCGGCATCCAGCAGCTGCCGCCCAACCAGGTGATCGTCGGGCTCTCGCTGTTCCTGACCCTGTTCGTGATGGCGCCGGTCGGGACCGAGATCCATCAGAAGGCGCTGCAGCCCTACTTCGACAAGAAGATCAGCCAGACGGAGGCGCTCACCCGCGCCTACGAGCCGCTGCGGGGCTTCATGCTCCGCCAGACGCGGCAGACCGATCTCGCGCTGATGGTGCACCTGGGCAAGATCCCGGCGCCCAAGCAGCCCGCCGACCTGCCCGCGCACGTCGTGATCCCGGCCTTCGCGCTCTCGGAGATCAAGACCGCGTTCCAGATGGGGTTCGTGCTGTTCGTGCCCTTTCTGATCATCGACCTCGTGGTCGCGAGCGTCCTCATGTCGATGGGCATGATGATGCTGCCGCCGGTGATGATCTCGCTGCCGTTCAAGCTGCTCCTGTTCGTGCTCTCCGACGGCTGGCACCTGGTGGTGCGCGCCCTCATCGCGGGGTTCCGTTGATGACGCCGGACATGGTGCTCGCCCTCGGCCGGGAATCCGCGCAGGTCGTGCTGCTCGTGGCCGGCCCGATTCTCCTGGTCGCGCTCCTGACCGGCCTGCTCGTCAGCATCGTGCAGGCGGTGACGCAGATCCAGGAGATGACCCTGACGTTCATCCCCAAGATCGTGGCCATGATGGCGGTGATCGCGCTGCTCGGCCACTGGATGCTGGGCCAGCTCGTGGGCTTCACCGCCTCGCTGCTGGGCAACCTGCATCTCTACGCGCGCTGACATGACGCTGACCCTGGCCGCGCTCGCCGCCACCCACGCCGAGACGTTCGTGCTCGCCTTCTGCCGGCTGGGCGCGATGATGGTGTGGGCGCCGGTGCTCGGCCATCGCAGCATCCCCGTGGCGCACCGCGCGGCCCTCGCCGCGCTGCTGGCCATGGTCCTCACGCCGATGCTGGGCACGCCGGCGCTGGGCTCGCGCGACGATCTCGGCTTCGTCCTGGCCCTGGCCGGCGAGGCCTTCATCGGCCTGGCCATCGGCTTCGTGGCGAACCTGGTCCTGATGGCCGTCCACGTGGCCGGTGAGGTCCTGGGCTTTCAGATGGGCTTCGGGATCGCCGCCATCTACGATCCCGCCCTCGGACAGCAGTCCACGGTGGTCACGCGCTTTCACGAGTTCTTCGCCCTGATGCTGTTCCTCGCGCTCAACGGCCATCACTTCCTGCTGCAGGCCGTGGTGGCGAGCTTTCAGCGCGTCCGGCCGGGCGGGCTGCTCATGCAGTCGGCCGCCGCGGGCAGCGTGGCCTCGCTCGGCAGCAAACTGTTCCGCTCCGGTCTCGAGCTGGCCGCGCCGTTGCTCGGGATCCTCTTCGTCGCCAACTTCGCGCTGGCCCTGCTCGCGCGCCTGGCGCCGCAGACCAACGTCTTCTTCGTCGGCGTCCCGGTCACCGTCGGGCTCGGCATCTACGGGCTGATGGAGACCTTTCCGCACTTCACCGCGGTCTTCGGCCGGCTCGTGACCGAGATGGCCGGGGACCTGAGCGCCCTCGTGGCGGGAGCCTCTCATGGCGTCCGGTGAGTCGGCCGACCAGGAACGCACGGAACAACCGACCGGCAAACGCCGGGACGAGGCGCGCCGCGAAGGCCAGGTCGCCAAGAGCGTGGACCTCACCCTGGCCGTCGGGCTGCTCGGCTCGCTGGGCTTCCACGGCCTCGTTGCCGGCTCGTTCGTCACCGATGCGCTCGCCGTGTTCCAGGACGGATTCCGGGTCCGGCCGCGCGGCGACTTCACGATCGACGGGGCCATGACGCTCGCCGCCGAGACGGCGTTCGCGGTGGCCCGGCTGGGCTGGCCGTTCGTGGCGGTGCCGGCCGTGCTGACGATCGCGGTCCAGCTGCTACAGACGCGCTTCGCGCTGTCGAGCAAGGCGCTGCGTCCGCAGTGGAATCGCCTGAGCCCGCGCGAGGGCCTCTCGCGCCTGCTCTCGTGGCGCGGGGCCGTCGAATGGCTCAAGGCGGTGTTCAAGCTCGTCGGCGTGGGCGCCGTCGGGTACTACACCATCCGCTCGGACTGGCCGCTGCTGCTGAGCCTCGGGGCGGGCGGGACGCAGACGACGCTGGTGACGCTCGGTCGCGTGGTGTGGGACCTCTGGCTCGCGGTCGGCGTCAGCTATCTGCTCCTGGCCGGCTTCGACTACGCGTACCAGTGGTGGGAGCACGAGCGCAGCCTCCGGATGACCAAGAAGGAGCTGCGCGAGGAAGTCAAGCACACGGAAGGCAATCCGCTCCTGCGTGGCCGCATGCGCGCCCTGCACCGGCAGATGGCGACGCGCCGGATGATGACCGAGGTCAAGAAGGCCGACGTGGTGCTCCGGAACCCGACGCACTACGCGGTGGCGATCAAGTACAAGACCGGCCAGATGCGGGCCCCGCGCGTGGTGGCCAAGGGGGCGCGCCTCATGGCGCTGCGGATCATCGACGTCGCGCGCAAGGCGAACGTGGTGGTCGTCGAGAACCCGCCCCTGGCCCGCGCGCTCTACAAGTCGGTACCCGTCGGCCGCGACATCCCGCGCGAGCTGTACCGCGCGGTGGCCGAGGTGCTCGCCTACGTCTACTCGCTGCGGGGGCCGAGGTCCTAGATGGCGACCCCGACCGTGGTGCCCGTGGGCTCGCAGCGGCGCGACCTGCTGCTCGGATTCGGCGTGCTCGCCGTCCTCGCGGTGCTGCTGATGCCGCTGCCGCCGATCCTGCTCGACTTCCTGCTGACCACGAACCTCACGATTTCGCTCCTGATCCTGCTCGTCGCCATGTACATCCGGCGGCCGCTCGAGCTCTCGGTCTTCCCGTCGCTGCTGCTGGTCACGACCCTCTACCGGCTCTCGCTCAACGTCGCGGCCACCCGGCTCATCCTGCTCCACGGCGGCGACGGCGCGGGGGCGGCCGGCCGCGTCATCCAGGGCTTCGGCCAGTTCGTGGTCGGCGGCAACATCGTGGTCGGGGTCGTCCTGTTCCTGATCCTGGTCATCATCCAGTTCGTCGTCATCACCAAGGGCGCCGGGCGCATCGCCGAGGTCGCGGCGCGCTTCATCCTCGACGCGATGCCCGGCAAGCAGATGTCGATCGACGCCGACCTCAATGCCGGGCTCATCGCCGATCACGAGGCGAAGGCGCGGCGCGAGCAGATCTCCCGCGAAGCCGACTTCTACGGCGCCATGGACGGCGCGTCCAAGTTCGTCCGCGGCGACGCGGTGGCCGGCCTCATCATCACCGCCATCAACATCCTGGGCGGCCTCGCCATCGGCCTGCTCCAGGAGGGGATGGCGCTCACGGACGCCATCGCCACGTATACGGTCCTCACCGTCGGCGACGGCCTCGTGGCCCAGCTCCCGGCCCTCATCACGTCGACCGCGGCCGGCATCGTGGTCACCCGCGCCGCCGCCGAGTCCGACCTCAGCCACGACCTCATCGCCCAGCTCACCGGGCGCGCGCGGCCGCTGGCCGTGGTCGCGGGCGTGCTCGGCGCGCTGAGCCTGCTGCCCGGACTGCCGATGATTCCGTTCCTGCTCCCGGCCGGCGTGCTCGGCGTGCTCGCGTATCGACTGACCACCAAGCGTCCCGCCCCCCCCGCCGAGAGCGCGGATGCGGCGCCGGGGGCGGCGCCCGCCGCGCCCGAGAAGATGGAGACGCTGCTCGCCATCGATCCGCTCCAGCTCGAGATCGGCTACGGGCTGCTCGCCCTCGTCGACACGGGCGCGGCCCGGGCGACCGGGAGCGGCGGCGATCTGCTCGAGCGCATCCGCGTGCTGCGCCGGCAGTTTGCCAGCGAGATGGGCTTCGTGGTTCCGCCCATCCGCGTCCGCGACAACCTCACGCTCGGCGGCAACCAGTACGCGGTGAGGCTACGCGGCGCCGAAGTGGCGCGCGGCGAGGTCTATCCCGATCGCCTGCTCGCCATGAACCCGGGCACCGCCAGCGAGGACGTCGACGGCCTCGAGGTGCGCGAGCCGACGTTCGGCCTGCCCGCGCGCTGGATCGCCAAGGCCCACAAGGACGTCGCGCTGGCCGCCGGCTACACGGTCGTCGATCCGAGCACGGTGATCGCCACGCACCTGAGCGAGACCATCCGGCGCTGCGCGCCCAAGCTGCTCGGCCGTCAGGACGTCCAGGCGCTGCTCGAGCAGGTCAAGGAGACGGCGCCGGCGACGGTGGAAGGCCTGGTGCCGGCGCTGCTGCCGCTCGGCGTGGTGCATCGCGTGCTCCAGCGGTTGCTCGGCGAAGGCGTGTCCATCCGCGATCTACCGGTGATCCTCGAAGTCCTGGCCGACATCGCTCCCGCCAGCCGCGACGCCGGGCTGCTCGCCGAGCACGTGCGCGCCGCGCTGGCTGACACCGTATGCCGGCCGTACGCGGCGCCGGATGGCTCGCTCCGCGTCTTCCTGCTGGCACCGACCGCCGAGCATCGGCTCAGCCAGGGCCTGGTGAAGACCGAGGGCGAAGAGCTCCTCGATCCGAGCCTCGGCCAGCCGCTCATCGAGGCGGTCGGGCGCGCGATGGAGGCGGCGGCGCCGATCGAGGCCAAGCCGGTGTTGCTCACGCCGTCGCCGTTGCGCCGGCACGTGCGCCGGTTGACGGAGCACACGCTGCCCCACCTGGCCGTGATCTCGTACGCCGAGCTGCCGCCGCAGGCCAACGTCCGCTCGGTCGGAACCGTGGAGATGGGACTTGCACCTCAAGCGGTTTAAGGGCGAGCGGCTTCCGGACGTCATGCGGCAGGTCCGCGACGAGCTCGGACCCGACGCCGTGATCCTCCAGACGCGCAAGAACGTCGGCAAGGGCATGCTGCGCTTCCTGGGTGGCACGGGCGTGGAAGTCCTCGCGGCCGTGGACCGCATCGCCCCCATCGACCGCGTGGGGGGCCCCGACATGGCCCCCCACACCCCCCAGACGCTCGGACACGCCCCGGGAAACCCGGGGCGCGCCTCGGATTCCACTGTTCGTGATCGGGGCCCCGACATGGGCCCTCACACCCCCCAGTACTCGGTGTCCGCGGGCGCCGCGGCGGCGGGGGCCGGCGGAGCCGAGATGGCCGAGCTGCGGCGGCTGCTCATCCGTCTGGGGGGTGGCCAGATGCTGACGCCCCCGGCGGCCGCGCTCTACGAGCGGCTCCTCGCCGCCGGTGTCGACGCCCCGCTGGCGTTCGACCTCGTCGAGGACCTGGGCGCCGGCGATCCGGGCGTGAGCCGCGGCGCGCTGGCCGAGCTGGTGGAAGAGCGGCTTGCCGACGTGCTGCAGACGGCCGGCGCGGCGCTCGGGCCGCGGACCGCCACCGTCGCGGTCGTCGGACCGACCGGCTCCGGCAAGACGACGATGCTGGCCAAGCTCGCGGCCCGATCGCGCGTGGCCGGCGGCACCACGAACGTCCTCGACCTCGACGGCACCGCGCTCGCGACGACCAACCGCCTGGCCGCCGTCGCCGGCATCCTGGGCGTGCCGTACACGCTCGCCACCAGCGCCGAGGACCTCGCGCGCGGGCTCGATCAGCCCGCGCTCCGCGGCCTGACGCTCATCGATACGCCCGGACTGTCGCCGCGCGACGGCGAAGGACTCGCCGCGCTCGCGGCGCTCCTCGGCCGGGCCCGACCCAGCGAAGTCCACCTCGTGTTGTCCGCCACGTCCAAAGCCGACGACGCTCGCGCCGCCGTGACGGCGTTCGCGGCCGTCGGCGTCACGCACCTCGCGTTCACGCGGCTCGATGAGACCGCCAGCATCGGTTCGCTCGTGGGGGTTACCGCGAGCGCTGGCCTGCCGCTGTCGTACCTCGGCGTGGGCCAGGAGATTCCGAACGACATTCGTCCGGCGTCGGCGCGCGAGCTTGCACGCCGCGTCCTTCGGGGAGAGCGCACATCATGAGCACCGAGCCGAACCTGCCCGACCGCCTGCCGCCTCTCGGCGACCGCCGGCGCACCATCGCCTTCACCAGCGGCAAGGGGGGCGTCGGCAAGTCGAGCATCGCCCTCAACACCGGCCTCATGCTCGCCCAGCGGGGCCGGCGCGTGGTCTTGCTGGACGGCGACCTCGGCCTGGCCAGCCTCAACGTGCTGCTCGGGCAGAGTCCACGTTACGACCTGCGCGACGTGATCGCCGGCGAGAAGCGGCTGCACGACATCATGCTCCGCGGCCCGTACGACATCCAGATCATCCCCGCGGGCTCCGGCGTGGCCGAGCTGGCCAACCTCGGCGAAGAGGACCGCGAGGAGCTGCTCAATCAGCTCCGCGAGGTCGAAGAAGAGGTCGACTACCTGCTCATCGACACCGGCGCCGGCATCAGCGACACGGTGCTGAACCTGGTCATCTCCTCCGACGAAGCGGTCGTGATCACGCGGCCGGAGCCGACGGCGCTCGCCGACGCCTACGCCCTCATCAAGGTCATCGTGCTGCATCAGCCGTCGTTCCCGTTCCACATCCTCGTCAACATGGTGCGCGACCGGGAGCAGGCGCTGTCCGTCTACCGCTCGCTCTCGCAGATCCTCCTCAAGTTCCTCGGCTACCAGCCGGGCTACGCGGGCTACGTGCTCAACGACCCTTGCGTCGCCCAGGCCGTGATCCAGCAGGTGCCGTTCTGCATGACGTGGCCGCGCGGGGCCGCGACCCGCTGCCTCGAGGTGCTGGCGAACACCCTGCTCGGGGCCGGGGTGGAGACGGCGCCGGAGACCGTCGGTTTCTGGGACCGCGTGGCCGGTTGGGGCCGCAACCAGGGATGACCGTGGACGTCGAGCACTGGCGGACGTACCGCAACACGCGCAGCCCCGCGCTGCGCGAGCGGCTCGTGGAGGAGCACCTCTCGCTCGTCAAGTACATCGCCCTGCGGGTGGCCGGCCGCCTGCCCGGGCACCTCGGCGTGGACGATCTGTACTCGGCGGGGCTGCTCGGCTTCCTGGGCGCGATCGACGACTACGATCCCGACCGCGGGGTGGAGTTCGGGGCCTATGCGACCCCGCGTATCCGCGGCGCGATCTTCGACGAGCTGCGCCGGCTCGACGTGGTGCCGCGCCGCGTGCGTCGCCGGATTCGCGACGCCGAGCGCGCCATCGACACCCTGGCCCGTCGTCTCGGCCGCGGGCCGACGGACGAGGAAGTGGCGGCCGAGCTCGGCGTCGAGGTGGAGGCGTACCGCCGCATCCTCACCGAGGGCGTGACGCTGCTCGCTCTGGACGCGCCGCCGGCGCGGCAGGAAGAAGGCGCGTCGCCCATGGACGTGCTCGAGGACTCGTCGTCGCCCAACCCGTTCGCTATCGCGGCGGACCGGGAACGGGGCGCCATCCTGGGCCGCATGATCGACAAGCTGCCTCCCAAGGAACGGCAGGTACTCGCGCTCTACTACTACGAGGAGCTCACCATGCAGGAGGTCGGCAAGGTCCTGGGCGTCACCGAATCGCGTGTGTCTCAGCTCCACTCGAGCGCGGTCTTGCGCTTGCGCGTGGAGCTGCGGCGTCAACGGATGGACGCGGCCGACCTCGGCGTCACCGCCGGGCCCGTCGGGAAGGGCCGGCGATGAGGGGCCACCCGACGCTCGTGCGCGCATTCGTGGTGGTGGCGCTCGTGCTGCTCTCCGGCTGTGCCGGGCGCAACGGCGGCCCCGGACTGGGGCTGCCCAACGGCCGCGTGCTCGTGTTTCCGCGCGTGACCGAGGAGCAGAACCGGTCCGTGGCCGAATCCGCCGCCGATCTGCTCGCCGCCGCGCTGCGTGAATCCGGCGACGTGCTGACCGTCCGCCAGTTCCTCAACGAGGCCGCGGTGGTGACGCCCGACCTGTGGGCGCCGCTGCTGTTCGGGCGGCTGCAGCGCGGCGGCTGGATCAATCCCGAGGAAGCCGCGCTGCTGCTCAACAAGTTCAACATCACCACGCTGGTGGGGACCGAGGTCACCACCTACGACCAGGTCTGGGCCAAGCACGCGAAGTTCACCCGGGTCAGCGTGGAAGCGCAGGCGTATTCGACGACGGCGGCGGTGGTGCTCTGGCGCTCCCGCGGGGAGAACGAGCTCGAGGACAAGCGGGGCCGGGCCTTCCAGCTCGCGATGGAGGACGCGATCGGCATGATTGCGGAGTCCGTCTCGCCGCGCTCGGGGTTCTCGATCGCTGGCATGTGGCGCTCGTGGCGGAGGTGACTCATGGACGATCTCACGGTGTCGCGACCGATTCCGTCCCCGGCCTCTGACGATCGTGGGCAGGCGCCCGCGCGCCGGCGCCCGCGGCCAAAACCCAAGGGAACCGCGGCCGACGCGCCGGCTGAAACCGTGTCGCCCGCCGCAACCGAGGTGGGTGACGATCGACCACACGTCGACGTGTTGGCGTAGGAGAGACGGGCATGATCGTTTTCGAGCGCCGGCTTTGCCGGCGCACCGGCGCGGAGGAGGAATCGTGATGCTCGCGACCTTGATCGTGTGTCAGCTCGTGTTCGACGTCGCGGCCGTGTTGCTGCTCGTCGCGCTCGTCCGCCGCGTGCGGCCGGCGCCGGCGCCCGAGGTCGCGCCCGAGCCGCCCGCGTGGTACCGCGAATTCCTCGCCCTCGCGCAGGATCTGCTCGTCGTGACCGAGCCGGTGCTCGACGCGCTCGATCGTCCGGGCCGTGCGCCCGCGCCGACGGCCCCCGCCGCGGCGCGCCCGGAGCCAGCGTCGGCGGGCGGCGACGATCGCTTCCGGCAGGCCTTCGCGCTGATGCGCGGCGGCGCCGCCGCGGAGGAGGTCGTTCGCCGCAGCCGGCTGCTGCCGGGTGAGGCCCGGCTCATCAAGAACCTCGTGGCCGCGGAAGCGGCCCTCGACGGACGGCCCGGCGGGTGACGACCCCGCGCAACGGCACCACCCAGGGCCTGGACCCGTACAAGATCCTCCAGGTGGATCCGTCGGCCCATCCCGAGGTCGTGCGCGCGGCCTACCGGACGCTGCTGCGCTCGCTCGGCAAGCATCCGGACCTCGGCGGCAGCGACTCCGAAGCGCGCACGATCATCGAGGCGTACGAGATCCTCAGCAATCCCGAGCGCCGGCGCGCGTACGATCAGTGGCTCCGCGCCCACTCCGCCGCCGCCTCGCCGCCGGCGGATCCGGGACCGCCCTCGCCGCTGTCACCGGCCGTCGTGAACTGGATCCGTCTCACCCTCCCGGAGTTCCGCAACGCGCCCGGCGCCCCGTTCGCGCGGAGCTTCGACCTCGTGCTGGAAGGACCGCAGCCACTGGCGCCACGGGTGTACGTCAAGGGGTATCCGATCATCACGCGCGCGAACTGGCCGACGATCTTCGTGCTGTGCCGCGCCGTCGGCGTGGCCCGCCGCGCCGTGCTGCCGTCGACGGACGTCGTGCTGCTCGTGAGCTACCGCGTGCAAGACCTCCGCGTGTTCCTGGACGCGGCCATCGGGCAGTCGGCGCAGTGGGCGTGGAACCGCTCGGTGATCAGCGTGTGCACGCTGTCGCCCCTGATCGTCCACGCCGACCACATCACGTTTCCTCCGAGCGTTCTCCGCCGCCTCCGCGTCTGGGCCGAGCGCAATCCGCTGCTGGCCGAAGCCTGAGTGCGGTTGTCGCCGACGGTCGCCCGCGGGACCCCAGGCTGGGACGCCGGGACCCCCGGTGACGCCGAACTCCGAGCGCTCCACGACCTGGCCGATCCTGGCACTGGTGCACGCGAATCTTGGTGGGCGGGCGGGGCTCCGGCGAGAATGCCGGAGGGGGAACGGTGAGTCTGGCAACGCAGATCGAGCGGTTGGCGCGGCTCGTCCCGGGCGTGGCGGGGTACGTCGACCGCGAGCGCGCCCGGGACACCGACAAGCGCGTGCGCCAACGGCTCGTCGCGGAGCTCGGCACGATCAAGCGCGCGCTCGATCCCCTCAACCGCGCGCTGGTGGACGCCAAGGACCTCGCGCCGCTGCCGGCGCTCGATCGGCTCGGGGGCAAGCTCGACAAGCTCGCCGCCACCATCGACTACGCCGGCCACGGCTATCACGGCCTGTTCGACGCCGTGACGGTGGGCCATCCCCAGCTCATGCGCCTGTACGCCTTCGACCTCCGGCTGTTCGACGACGTCCGGGCCCTGGCCGGACACGCCCGCAAAGTCGCCGAGGCCGTTTCCGATCGGCCCCGGCTGATGGACGCCATCGCCCGGATGGAGGCGGCCGTGGACCGTTTCGACGCCGCCTTCGCGGGCCGCCAGCGGCTGCTCGCACCGATCGGGTAGGGGCAGCGGAGGTTCTCCATGTCCCAGGTCCTGGAAGTCACGCACTGTGGCCACCAGATGGTCGTCATCAAGAAGTGCGCCCGCTGCGGCAAGAACCTCACGGCGACCACGCGGTTCTGCCCGGCCTGCGGGCTGGACGTCAGCGCGCCCTTCCGCTGCCCGCATTGCCAGGCGGAGCTGCCGCCGGGAACGCGCTTCTGCACGAGCTGCGGCGAACGACTGCCCGCGTAAGCCGATTCGTTCGAGGTGGGTGCGTGGCATGAACGGCCTCGTCGTCGCCACCGAGTGTCCGACGTGCGGGGCGCCCCTCGATTTCCCCGAGGACACGAACGCGATCCGCGCTTCACCGAAATCGGTCTCGGTCGGGAGCCGGAGCCCGGCTTCACGCGAGCGTCGCTGGCGTGGTTTCCCTTCCGGAACGAGCACCACACGTGGCGCGATCCGTTCACCGGGCTCGCGTTGCCGGAGGACCTGCTGGTGTGAGGGGGGCCGAGCTGTCCCTGTTTGGCGGGACACACCTGGCGGGCCCGGCGGCGGCGCCAGCGGGTGTTTGGGCGGACCGTGGCGGCAGCTTAGAATCGGCGTAGCCGTCGACGACCGAGACGGGGTGGGGAGGAACGGATGCTGGGCAGGAAACCGCGGGCGCCGGACGATCGGAAGGTGATCCGCGCCGAGGGATTCGAGCTCGTGGACCGGAACGGCAAGACGCGCGCCGGCCTCGTGCTGGAGCCCGACGGTACCGTGCTCCTGGCTTTCCTCGACCGTGGAGGCAAATTCCGCGCGATGCTGGGCGTCGACGCCGACGGCATGCCGACGCTCGTGCTCGGCGACAAGAACGGCACCGCCCGCGCCGGCGTCGTGGTCCGCGAGGACGGGACCACCGAAGTGAACCTCTCCGACGCCGAGGGCCACGTGCGGGCCGCGCTCACCGTCGCGCAAGACGGCATCGCCGGGCTCAATCTGGCCGGCGTCGATGGCGCCGCGCGGGCCCGGCTCACCGTGGCCGCCGACGGCACGCCGTCGCTCGAGTTCTTCGACGCGGGCGAGACGCCGAGCCTCACCGCCCGCCCCGCGCCGGCGCCCAAGCGCAAGAGCTGAGTACATGGACGCGGACACGATCGTCTACGGTGCGTGATCCGTCACGCCGTCAGCGCGTGAGGCCGATCTCGCGGAGGTAACGGAGCACGCCGGGGTGGATTTGCTGGGTGCGGGCGGCGGCCGCCGTGTTCGCCGCGGTGGTCTCGCGCGCTTGAGGTAGCCGCTCGCCGAGCGCGGCCTCGCCGCGATGCAGCGCGCGCGCGATCCGGTACGCGACGTCGTCGGAGAGAGTCGGGCGCGCGAGCACGAAGCTCCAGGAGCCGACCGATCGCAGGGCGGCGTCCTGACCGGGATACGAGCCGGCGGGGACCGTCAGCTCGCGCAGGAACGGATGCTTGGCCAGGATCTTCGTGATCCCGTCGGCGTCGGGAACGATGAAGCGGCCGCCGGCGCGCGCGACCGTCGTGAATCCCGGCCAGCCGACCCCGCCGCCCCAAAGGGCCGCGGCGCGCCCGTCGCCGACCATCGTCGGACCGTCTCCCGCCTGATCCAGGAAGATCGCCTGGAAGTCGCGGTCGCGATCGAGGCCGAGGCCGTCGAGGACGTAGCGCGCGAGGATCACGAGGCCCGAGCCGCGGGCGCCGAACGCCACCGGCTGGCCCCCGAGATCGGCGATCGTGCGGAAGCGGCGGTCGCCGCGGACGACGAACATGCCGGCGGTGGAGTACATCGCCGTGATGATTCGCAGATCGGCCGGTGGCCGGCCGATTCCGCTCAGCGACTCGTGGACGACCTCACCCTGCACCAGCGCGAGATCGAGGGTGCCGGCTTCCAACCGCGGCACGTTTTCCGTGCTGCCCTTGGTGTTCTGCGTCCTGATCTCGAGCGAATCGTCGGTCTGATTGATCGTCGCCGCGAGCGCATCGCCATAGACGGGGAACCCGCCACCCGGCGTCGCCGTCCCCAGGCTCACGACTGTCCGCTCCGCCGCCGTCGCATCAGTCGTCACGAGCCACGCTCCCAGGAGGGCCAGGGCCAATCGCCACGCGAAGCACCATCGCCGCCCCGCGCCCGATTCTACTGCGGGCACGGCACTCGTCACCAGCCAGGGGCTGGACGATCGCGGGCTGTCCCCGCCGCGAATCTGCGTAGAATCGCCGGGATGGATGCGTGGCCGGCGACACTCGCTCCGGGACCCAGCGCGCGGCCGCCGCGGAGCGCTATTGCGCGCAGGACTCCTGTTTGGTGTCGGCCGGCACCAGGACGGGTCCGTTCCGGCGGTAGGTTTCGTGGAAGTACGCGCAGTCGACGAGGATCCCGAAACGGAAACGCAGCGTCAGCACCGTGTGCGGTGACTGGCGCGGGATGGCGCCGCGGACGAATGGCACCGGAGACTCGACGGCCGAGAGCTTCGTGTGCTCGTAGGTCCACGTCTCGCCGCCCTGGCCGGTCGGCGACACGGACACCGGCGGCCCGAGCGCGTTCTGCGCCTCGCGCCGGGTCGAGGCGTTGACCTTCAGCCGGCTGCGGGCGTCGGCCTCGAAGGGCTGGCCGATCTCGCGGGACGCGCACGCGGCGAGCCCGGTCGCGAGCATGAGGACGACGAGAAGGCGTCTGAGCATGATCCCCGCGCAGCCTACCGCTAGCGTAGTCGATTTGCCCGACGTCGGCAGCATGCCGCCATGCGCGCGCCGTCCGGGGACCGCGGCCGCGGTGTGGAGATCGGTCACGCGGGCGCTTGCTCTGCTCGCGCTCGCCGGCTGTGGAGTCCTGTCGTCCGGTCAACGCCCCGAGGGCGTGGCCCCCGGCGCGGAGGGCGTCATCGGTTTCGCGACGACGGAATCGCTGCAGCTCAGCGGGGCCCTCGAGCTGCCTCGCGGGGACGGTCCCGTCCCCGCCGTCGTCCTGATGCACGATTGTCAGGGCCCATCTGCCGGCGCGATCCGCGGCTGGCAAACGGCGCTGGTGACCTGGGGGTACGCGACGCTCGTGGTGGACGGGTTCGCCTCGCGCTCCGTCACGAACGTGTGCGAGGGCGCCGACAAGCTGTGGCCCGCCGAGCGCGTTCCCGACGCCTACGCGGCGCTGCTCGCGCTCGCCCGCAATCCGCGCATCGCGTCCGCCCGCATCGCGCTCATGGGCTGGGGCGACGGCGCGACGGCCGCGCTGTGGTCGGCGTCGGCGCCGGTCGCGCAGAAGTATGCCGGCGCGACCGGTCCCCGATTTCGCGCCGTCATCGCCGTCTATCCGACGTGCCGCGTCTTCGGGCCGGCCTCGACCCCGGTGACCGGCTTCGGCCGCCTGACCTCGCCGGTTCGCATTCACGTCGGCGAGCTCGATGACTGGGCGCCGCCCCAAGCGTGCGAGGTCCTCGTCGCGCGGTGGAAGCAAGCCGGGCAGGACGCCGACCTCACGGTCTTCCCGGGCGCGCGCCACCTGTTCGACAGCGTCGGTCGGGCCGCTGAGGAGCTCGCCGCCGTGGACAACTACGGCGGCGATCGCCACCGCAAGGGTGCCCGGGTCGCGTGGAGCCCGGACGCGACCCGCGCCGCGCGGGCGAACGTGCGCGACCAGCTCGAGCGTCTGCTCGGCGCCCCGCCGCCGAAGTAGGGGCAGGCGGGCGCCGAGCGGCACTCGATCCTCCTGGGTTTCTCGTCCGAGCGGCGCCGCCTATCCGATCCGTGACATTGACGTTCCTGGTTGAAGTGACCATCGTGGCCACGCGCTTGCCCGCAGCGCCATCCGCTGGTACGGTCTCGGCCGTGACGCGACCCGAGTTGTCCTGAGAGGAGGCGGCAAGGATGAAAGCCATCCGTGTTTCCGCATACGGCGGTCCCGAGGTCATGAAGCTCGAAGACGTCCCGACGCCCAAGCCCGAGGCCAACCAGGTCCTCGTCCGCAACCACGCGGCCGGCGTGAACCCGGTCGACACCTATTTGCGCTCGAACACCGACAACCGTGGTCCGAAGCTGCCGTACACGCCCGGCTCGGACTCGGCCGGCGTGGTGGAGGCGGTCGGCGCCGGCGTCACCAGCGTGAAGGCCGGCGATCGCGTGTACGTCGGCGGCACGGTGAGCGGCTCGTATGCCGAGATGTCGCTCTGCAACGAGACGCAGGTGCATCCGTTGGCCGCGAACGTCTCGTTCGCTCAGGGCGCGGCGATGAACGTGCCCTACGCCACGGCCTACCACGCGCTCTTTCAGCGCGGGCACGGCGACGCCGGCGAGACGGTGCTCGTGCACGGCGCCAGCGGCGGCGTCGGCATCGGCGCGGTGCAGCTGGCGCGGGCGCGCGGCATGACCGTGATCGGGACCGCGGGCACGGACAGGGGCCGCCGCATCGTCCTCGAGCAGGGCGCGCACCACGTGCTCGACCACACCGCGCCCGGTTATCTCGACGAGCTGCTGCGGCTGACGGGCGGCAAGGGCGTCGACGTCGTGCTCGAGATGCTGGCGAACGTGAACCTCCAGAAGGATCTCGGCATCGTGGCCATGCACGGCCGGATCGTCGTCATCGGCAACCGCGGCACCATCGAGATCAACCCGCGCAGCGCCATGAACAAGAACGCGGTCATCATCGGCGTGGCGCTCTTCCATGCCTCGCCCGCGCAGCTCGCGGCCATCCACGCCGCGCTCGTCGAGGGGCTCCGCAACGGCACGCTGCGGCCGGTCATCGCGCAGGAGATCCCGCTGGCGCAGGCGCCGCGGGCCCACGAGGCGGTGATGGCCAACGGCCACCACGGCAAGATCGTCCTGGTGCCGTAGCGCGGCCGGGGTCGGTCGCCGAGCGCCGTCATGGCCACGTTCACTCCCGCGTTGAAACAGATCGCGTCCGGCCTTCGCTTCCCGGAGGGCCCGGTGGCGATGCCCGACGGCTCGGTCGTGCTGGTCGAGATCGAGCGGCGGACGCTCTCACGCGTCACCCATGATGGTCACCAACGTCTGCTTCGGCGGGCCGGATCTGCGCACGGCGTTCGCGACCCTGTCCATGGGCGGCACGCTCGTGTCCTTCGAGTGGCCGCGTCCGAGACTGCCGCTGAATCACCTCAATACGTAGCCGCGTTCAGGCGGGGTCGGCTCTCTCGGAGCGCTCCAGAAAATCCAGCACGCGCTTGACCAGATCGTCCTTCGGATAGTTCGCGTTCAGGAAGCGGGCCCGGGTCAGCGGGTCGCTGGCGAAGAAGCGCTCGTACAGGACCTGGCGGCCGCCGAAGGCGCTGCATGCGATGTCCCAGGCCAGGCGGAAGAGCCGGACGCGCTCGCGCGCGGTCGCGGTGTCGGTGGCGAGATAGCGCTCGATGTCGGGACCGAGGGGGCTGGCGAAGTCGCTCTCGCTGGGGATGATCATGAAGCTGCTGGAGCCGAGCAGCTGGAGGATCTCGACCATCCGCGGATAGGCGGTCATGAAGAGGTTGCGCGTGGTCTCCGCGGGCAGCTGGGCCGGGCACATCACGCCCCACTCGTCGAGCTGCGCGTCGGCCTCGGCGGCGCGCATGCACGCTTTCATCAGCTCCGTGTACATCATCAGCTCGCCCAGCCGCTCTTCCGAATGAGGGAGCTGCGCGCTGCCGAGGGTCTGCGTCACCAGCAGAGCGACGCCGAGCACGAACTCGCACTTGGCCAGGTTCTTGACCGCGTTCTGATGCGCCGTGTGCGCGGTGGAGTGGGTCTTGAGGCCGGCGCCGTTGACCAGACTCACGTCTCCCAGCAGGAACACCCGCTCCCACGGCACCAGCACGTCGTCGAAGAAGACGACGCAATCCATCTCCTCGAAGCGCGAGCCGAGCGGGTGGTCGAAGTGCGATCGCCCGAGGTCGAAGCTCTCGCGGCACAGGAACCGCAGCCCTGGCGTGCCGCAAGGGATGGCGAAGTTGAGGGCAAAGGGACTGTGGCCCTCGGTCATCCGCCCCAGGCGCGGCGAGTACACCGCGATCTCGTCCGCCAGCGGTCCGAGCGTGGCCAGCACCCGCGCCCCGCGCACCACGACGCCGGCGTCGGTCTCGCGGACCATGTGCAGCGCCGTGCTTTCTTCGAGGTTGAAGGCGCCGGAGAGGTCGCGGCTCCGTTGCGGGTTGATCAGCGAGTGCGTCAGGACCAGGTCGTGCTCCCGGATGTGCTCGTAGTAGCGGCGAATGTTCGCGCCGAATTCGGGCCGGTTCTGCGCGAAGTAGTCGGACGCTCCCGCCCAGGCCGCGAAGTTGACGTTCATGAAGTCCGGCGACCGGCCCATCATGCCGCCGGTCGCGCGCGCCCAGCGCAGCATCATCCCGCGGCGCGCTTCGAGCTCCTCCCGGGTCCGCGGCACGATGAACGACATCCCGACGCGCGCGCCACTGGTCGGCGACACGTAGGTCATCTCGTCGCGGAGCGCCGGATCGTGCTGCATGTCGTAGAGGGCGGCCACGGACCGCGCGCCGTTGGCCAGCCCCGGATGGGTGGTCACATCCTTCACGCGCTCACCACGCAGCCAGACCTCGCGCTCCTGCGCCCGCAACCCCTGGAGGTACTCCGCGCCCGTTCGGGCTCCCATCACGCCGCTCCTTCTTGTCGGGAGAGTATGCCAGAGGGTCGTGGGTCAATTTTGAAATTGACCCACGACCTGCCAGAGGCGACCCGTGCACTCGGGGCTCGCGTGGGCTATCCTTCGTCCCATGAGCCAGCCCAACATCGAGCTCAGGATGGACCCGGCGTCCCTCTACCGGGAGGAGATGTTCACGGACCGGACGATCGGGACGATCCGGGTTCTGACCCCCGTGACCGGCACCGGCTCGCCCGATCCGAGCCGCGCGGTGCTCTACGTGGGCGAGACGCAGCTTCTGACCCCGGGCGGCCTGCTCCCGCTGGCCTTCGAGATCGAAGCGACCTCGCTGGCCGACGCGGTCCAGAAGTTCGGCGACGGCGCCGAAGAGGCCGTGGAGCGCACCCGGCGCGAGCTCGACGAGCTTCGTCGAGAAGCCGCGTCGTCGATCATCGTGCCCGACCGTATGTCGCCCGGTGGGCTCGATCCGGGCGGGTTGCCGGGAGGCGGCAAGATCCGGCTGCGTTGATACGGTGCCGGCGCGCTCCGCGTGGGTGGCTCCTATCAGCGGCGATAGCCGTGAGGCTGCCAACGCGGACCGTAGTACGGACCGTGATAGCGGCGTCCGTAGTACCCACGGTAATAGTAGTGGGGACGGTAGATCGGCACCGCGACTTCCACGCCGACTGAAACACCCGGCGCGGGAACCGCCGCGTACGGATAACCGCCGAGGGGAACCACCGCACAGCCCGCGAGGATCGAGGCGGTCAGTGCGATCCAGAGGACCTTCATCGGGATCCCTCCTCACCGGTCGGACGAGGGAGCCTGCTTCGCTATTCCGTCGACGAGGAGTTGACGCATGAGCGATCTCGAGGACCGCGTCGTTCTCATCACCGGGGCGGCCCGCGGTATCGGCGCCGCCTCGGCGCGTCGGCTGGCCGCCGGCGGCGCCCGCCTCGTCCTCGCCGACATGGACGGGCCCGGCGTCGAGAAGCTCGCGGCCGAGCTCAAGAGCGTGGCGGTGCGGGCGGACGTCACCCGCGCGGAGGACATCGCGCGGATGGTGGAGGAGCCCTACAAGCGCTGGGGCCGTCTCGACGTCCTGTTCAACAACGCCGGCGTCATCCGCGTGCAGCCGATTCTCGACGTGACCGAGGCGGAGTGGGACCGCGTGATGGGCGTCAACCTGCGCGCCGTTTTCTTCGTCATGCAGGCGGTCGCGCGGCGCATGGTCGATCAGACGCCGATCCGGGGCTCCGAGCTTCGCGGCAAGCTCATTCACACCGCGTCCATCGCCGCCTATCGCGGCGGCAATCACCTCACGACGCCGTACTCCGCCACCAAGGCCGGCGTGGTGAGCCTCACGCGCTCCGCGGCGCAGGCGTTCGCTCCCCAGCGCATCACCTCGAACTGCGTCTGTCCGGGCGCGGTCGACACGGCGATGTGGGCGCAGCTCGACGACGAGCTGGGCGCGTTGCACGGCTGGGCGCCCCGTGAAGCGTGGAAGCGGCGGACCGAGCACATTCCGCTCGGTCGCCCCGAGACCGCGGCCGACGTCGCCGGCGTCGTCGCGTTCCTGGCCGGGCCCGATTCGGATTACATGACGGGACAGGCCCTCAAGGTCGACGGTGGCCTGGTGATGGGGGATTGAGTACATGGGGGGCCCCGATATGGCCCCCCATACCCCCCAGACGCCTCGACCATGGTGGCGTTCCTTCTCCTGAATGGCGGGGCCGTCGTCGCCGCCGTCCTCATCGCCACGGCGCTGGGGCTTGGCAGGCGGAGAGGGCGGCTGCTTCTCGGGACGCTGTCCGGCTACCTCGTTCTCATCCATTCTCTGATCCTCGGCGCCGGGCTTCTGGGCCAACTCACCGTACGAGGTGTGGCGAGGCTCCTCGCCGTGGCGATGGTCGGAGCCGTGTGGACGGCGTATCGCATGACGCCGGATCAGGCGCGCGCGAGGCAGGCTCACGAGCGTCTCACTCCGCATCACGATCGCTCGTGCCGGCCGGTGGAATTCGCGGCCGCGACGCTGCTGGCTCCGCTGGCCGCGATCGTCCTCGCCACCACCTGGACGTGGCCGCATCTCTTCGAGGCCACGCGCCTGTGGATCTGGGACGACTACACGTACCACATGGTCTATCCCGCGCTGTGGCTGCGCGAGCACACGATCGCCGCGGTGGCGTCGGCGCACGCCTTCACGATGCAGGCGTGGTATCCGCTGTCGGCGAGCGTCGTGGCCGCGTGGTTCATGCTGCCGTTCCCCGGCATGCGCGGCGACGCCCTCGCCTGGGTCAGCCTCACCGGCCCGCTCTACGCCGGCATCGTCGCCGCCGGTGTTGCCGAGCTCCTGGCCCGCCTCGGCTGTCGTTCCGGCGCGTGGGCCGTCCCCCTCGTTCTCTTCGCGACGTCGGATCGAATCGCCATCATGGCCTCGAGCTTCTCCGACGCCGATCTCGCGCAGGCGGCCGCGCTCTTCGCGGCGTTCGTGTTCGCGGTGCCCCGTGGCGACGTCGAGGGCGGGCGTGAGGTCGGCGCCGACGCGGTCCATGCGGGACTGCTGAGCGGCGTCGCGCTCGGTGTGAAGGTGAGCGCCGCCACTCCGGCGCTGATCGTCCTGATCATGATGCTGCTCCGGGTGCGGGCGACTTCTTCGGCGCCGGCGCTGCTGGCACGAGTGGCGGGCGGAGGGATGCCGCCGCGAGCACCGGGCGCCGGGAGCCTCACGGCTGCCCCGGGCGCGTCACGTTCGGTGGGCGGAATTCTCGCCGTCTTCACGGCGGCGTGGGCGGTAACGGGCGGCTACTGGTATGCACGGAGCGCCATCCACACCGGGAACCCGTTGTATCCGGCCGCATTCTTCTTCTGGCCGGGCGCGACGTTTCCGGAGACGACGCTGCGCGAGTACAGCCGCGTGTACGGCGTCGGTCGCACGGTCGCCGACGCGCTTGCCGTGTACCTGAGCTGGCCGCGCTTCCACGCCGCGCTCGCCGTCGCCGGGCTGCTTGGTCTGGCGATCTGGCTGCTCGTGCGGCGCAGAGGCATGACGCGATCGCAGTCGTACTTCGGGTGTGGAGCGCTGGCCATCGCGGCGATCGTGCTGCTCCTGCTGCCGGTGATGCCGTACTCCGCGGGCAACGCGATGACGTTCCGGTCCGGCGTCGTTCACTGGGACAGCCTGCGGTACGTCGCGCTCCTGCCCCTCCTTGGCTGGGCCGCGCTGGGATTCCTCCTCGACGCTGGCGCCGGAAGCGATCGCGGGAGAACGCTGGCCGCCTTGGGCATCGTCGCGGGTGCCGTGTGGACTTCGGAAGCGACGCGCCTGACCGCTCCCGTCGTCTGGATCGTCGCGCTGCTGGTGGCGGCGATCCTGGCCTGTCTCCGGTGGAGGGCAGGCTCCCGGCTGGCGACGCTCCAACGTGTTCGAAGCTATGTCCACGACCGCCGGTGCCCGGGTCGTATCCAGACGCTGGCGGTGGCGACGGCCGCGATCCTCGTCCTGGGAATCCTCGCCTGGTCGCATGGGAGCAAGGCGGCGGCCACGACGGCGGCCTTCTATCGCGAGCCACTGTTCGGCCCGGCGCTCGCCGTGCTCGACCGTCAGCCCGCGGGAACCCGGGTGGCCGTGTTCGGCGACCAGTGGGTCTATCCCACCTTCGGCGCGCGGGATCATCTGCGCCCCGTCCGACTCGATCGTGATGGCCGAATCGCGACCAAGCCGATCGGCGACGCGATGGGGCCCGGAAACCTGACCGTGGACCCCAGGACCTTCCGGTCGAATCTCCGGGCATCCGGTGTGGGCCTCGTGGTCGTGGTGCACTTGCCGCATCCGGGACGATCGCCCGACTGGCCCATGCAGCACGCCGCGCTCGACGCCGCCGGCGACGCGCGGCTTCTCTACCGGGATCGCGCGGTGGCGGTCTGGGAGCTCGGCGCGGCTGCTCGCGGAGGTCACGGGGCTCGCGCCGCGCCAGGAGGTGCATCCCGACCTCTGCGTCGCGCTGGGGGCCGGCGTCCTCGCCGCGCGGCTGGCCGGCCACGACATCGACCGCGTGCTGGTCGACGTCTCCCCGTACTCGTTCGGCCCGTCCTACGTCGGCCTCCTCGACGGCGTCCCCGACGAGCACTGCTACCACCCGATCATCCCGCGCAACACGCCGCTGCCCGCGAGCCGGACCGACACGTACTCGACGATGTTCGACAACCAGGAGGCCTGGTGTGTGTGACGCCGAGGGGGAAGGCCCCGGCAACGTCGATGAGGCGGAGGTCGAAGAGACGGACGAGCTCGACGCCGAGGATCTGGAGGGCGAGGTGCCCGACGACACCGCGGACCTCGGCCTCGACGCGGCGGATCGCGACGACGTTGAAGCGGGCACCGCCGCGGACACGGTCGACCCG
>JBGPXN010000258.1:0-4801 GCA_041492755.1 Methylomirabilia bacterium
ACGGCAGCGACTACGCGAGCGCCCTGAGGTGGTGACGAAGCCAGTCGGTGAGTTGCGACCGATCGATCCGGCCGGCGGCGAGATCGAGCATGAGACGCTCTTGATCATCGACGGCGGCGGCGATCTCCGCGCCGTTGAGGACGAGGAAGGTTTCCATGGCGGCGTGGCCGACGCGCTTGTTCCCGTCGACGAACGGATGATTCTGAACCAGCGAGAAGCACAGCGCCGCGGTCTTCTCGACCAGCGTAGGGTACAGATCGACGCCATCGAACGTGGCCCTGGGTTGGGCGAGCGCGGAATCAAGCGCGCCGAGATCGCGGATTCCAGGTACGCCACCACCAACCTGGAGGACGCGGCCGTGCAACTCGACCACCTCCCCCAGGGTGAGATATCGCATCACGCAAGGCGCCGATACAGCTCCTCGTTCTTCCGCAGAACGCGGTCCGCGGCGTCCCTGAACTCGGCGTCCGGCGTTGCCAGCAGATCCGCGATCGCGGCGCGGGCGAGCTCTTCGGGCGCCAGTCCAAGGCGCTCGGCCTCCTGGCGGAGCCGCTCGGTCTGCGCAGGCGAAAGATCGATAGTGAGTCTCATGGACGTACTGTACAGCGCTGCCGCTCCGTCCAACAACCCGCTTCAGCGGACCGGGGCTCGCGATGCTCGCCCCGGCCGCTGAGCGGTGCGTTGAATGAGGAAACGTATGGACGACGTACTGACAGCCGCTCAGATCGACACGCAGTTCGAATCCGAATGGGTCTTGGTCGAAGATCCGCAGACCGACGAAGCGCTGACAGTTCACCGTGGGAAAGTGCGGTGGCACGGCAAGGATCGCGACGAGGTCTATCGCAAGGCTGTCGAATTGCGTCTCGCACGCTTTGCGATTCTCTACACTGGGAAGATCCCGAAGGACACCGCGGTCGTCCTGTGACCTTTCCTTTCGATCCGCAGCAGGGGTTGATCGTCGTGCCCGTCGCGTTGTGGGGTCCGACCGGGAGTCTTGCGATTAGCCCTGGACACTGGCGCGACCGCGACGCTCGTGAACGAAGCACAGGACGAGTTCATTTCGGCGGCTCGGTTCTACGCGCGCCAAACAGAAGGGCTCGGACTCGACTGCATCACGACGCCTTCCTGCGAATCCCGACGCGCCTGACGAATCTGGGCCGCGCGGTCGCGGTCGTCGTGCTGGCCATGGTCGGCGTCGTGCTCATGCTGAACGAATTTCCCGACCGCGGGCCCGGGCAACCCACGGCGACCGCGGCCCAGCCCGCGACCTCCCCGGGTCCGTTGATCCTCGCGATCCAGAAGCACCTCGCCGGCGCGGGTTTCGATCCGGGCCGCATCGACGGTGTCCCGGGCCGCCGCACCGCCGGCGCCATCCGCGCGTTTCAGGTCTACGTCGGCCTCCCTGACGACGGCGTCGCGTCCGTGTGCCTGCTCCGGTCGCTGATGCGGCGGGTGAGAGTGTGCCCGTGACTCCCGTAGGGTCGGGCGCGCCGGATGCGCGACCGCCCGGGCGCTCGCATCGGCATGTCCTCGCGATCGTGCTCTTCGTGCTGGGAGCTTCCCTGCTCCTGCACCTGAGGTTCTCGTGGCTCGGCTTCAATCCGACCGACGAGGGCTTCGTGCTGGCTTACAGCCGTCGGCTGCTCGAGGGCCAGGTGCCGCACCGTGACTTCATTTCCATCAGGCCCGTGGGCTCGGCGCTGCTTCATCTGCCCGTCGTCCTCCTGGGCGGGAGCCACACGTTCTGGCTCTCGCGGCTGGTCTTCTGGATCGAGCTGGTGACGACGTCGATCGCCTGGACGTTCGTCATCACCGCGTTGCTCGGGCGGCGGCCCTCGATCTCGACGCGTCTGGCGTGGTCCCTCGTCGCGGTGATGCTCTCGGCCCACTACTTTCCCGCGATGGCGTGGCACACCGTCGACGGCCTCTTCATCAGCGCCGTCGGACTCCTGCTCTGCGTGCAGCGAAGCCGGCGGCTCGAGCGGCTCGGCTACCTCGTGCTCGGAGCCGCGCCGTTGTTCAAGCAGAACTACGCCGTCCTGGTGCCGGCGGCGCTGATCCTGCTCGGCGGCCACCGGCGGCCGGCCTGCTGGCTCGCGTCGGTCGTGCCGAGCCTCGTCTATGTGGTGGCCTTGCTCGCGACCGGCGGCCTATCGGACGCGATCACGCAGATGACCTCGCAGACGGACGTCCTCGGTCCCGGTGTCCGGCGTTATCTCTGGGAGTACGCCGCGCCCTGGGGCGCGCTCTTCGGGTTTCTGGCGATTCGAGAGCTGTTCAGGTCTCGGGTGGGCGCCGACGAGGACCACACGCCGGCGACACCGCGACCGTGGCTCACTCCCGTCGTCGGTGTGCTGAGCGTCTATGCCATCCTGATTGCCGCCGCGTCGACGCTGGCGGGGGGCCGATTCCTCGGTGCCGCGTCGTTCGGACTGTTTGGCGCGGCGGCCGGCGCCACGCTGTACCTGGCGATGGAACCCGCGGAGCGGCGCGGGTACGTGGCCTGTGGCCTGCTCACGCTGCTCACGGCCTGGAGCTGCTCGATCTCCGTCGGCTACAACACGCCGGCGCTCGCGACCGGTCCGCTCGCCCTGCTCTTGCTGTCCCTGGTGCGACGCGCGCTGCCGGCCGGCCCTGCGGGCCTGCTGGCGCGCGCGCCCATGGTTCTCGACGTCGTCCTGATCGCCGTCGCCGCGGTGAGCTTCCACGCTGCCCGCACCACCCACGTCTACCAGGACCGACCGGCACCGCTGCTCACGCGGGCCGTCGGTCCCCTGCTGCGGGGTGGCGCCGGAATCTTCACCAACGAGAACACGGCCGCGTTCCTCGAGGACCTCGGGCGTGCGGTCGCCAGATCAAGCGGTACGCCGTACGCGATCATCCCCGACCTCGCCGCGTACTGGGTGACGGCGCCCGACGTCAACCCGCTGCCGATCGACTGGGCCCAGTCGATCGAGCTGAACGATCGCGCGCTGGTCGATCGGGTGATCGACGCCATTGCGCAGCGGCGGGGCGCGCTGATCGTCATCGTCCAGAAGGTCGACGCCAACGTGCTCGCCAGTGGATTCACGCCCCTGCCCGACAGCGACCACTATGCCGTCGTGCGGCACGTGCGTCGCACGCTCGTGAAGATCGACGAAACCGCGTTCTTCGAGCTCTATCGGTAGTGCGTCCACGAGGGCGAGGTGAGGATCAGCCTCGGGGCCGGGGCGGAGCGGCAGGCTACCGTTTGGGGAAGGCGCGACCGAAGTGCCGTTGAACGGCCGTGTCGAGACCGGACTGGAAGCGCCGGTACCGGGCCAGGAAACGGCGGCCCTCGGCGGTGAGCCGCATGCCCGCGCGCGGGCCTTCGCCGGCGCGCGGCTCCAGCAGCTTCATCCCGGACACGCGCTCGAGCTCGCGGAAGTAGCCCCACCCGTGGCGGTACGACATGCCGACGCGGTCCACCGCCTGCTTGAGCGAGCCCAGGCGGTCCACCAGCTCCAGGAGCTCCGCGCGGCCGTCGCCGAACTTGACCCGATCGTCGAAGACGATCCAGATCTTGCAGCGCGGCTTCATCGCGCGCGGTTGCCGCGCCGCCATCGAACGAGCGCCGCCGGGCCGATGCGCCGGCGCCCGCGCGTCAGCCGCGGCCGACGAACGGCATCTTGGTCGCCATCACGGTCAGGAACTGGACGTTGGCGTCGAGGGACAGGCTCGCCATGTAGACCACCGCGGTCGCGACGTTCTCGACGTCCATGGTGGGCTCGACGGCCACCGTCCCGTTCGCCTGCTTCACGCCTTTCGTCATCCGCTGCGCCATCTCGGTGAGCGCGTTGCCGACGTCGATCTGACCGCACGCGATGTCGTACTTGCGGCCGTCGAGCGAGGTGACCTTGGTCAGGCCCGTGACCGCGTGCTTGGTCGCCGTGTACGGTCCGGAGTCCGGGCGGGGCGCGTGGGCCGAGATGGACCCGTTGTTGATGATGCGGCCCCCGCGCGGGTCCTGGCTCTTCATGATCTTGAACGCTTCCTGCGTGCACAGGAAGACGCCGGTGAGGTTGACGTCGACCACCGACTTCCACTGCTCGTAGCTCAGGTCTTCGAGCAGGATCCCGGGCGCGTTGGAGCCCGCGTTGTTGAAGAGCAGGTCCAGCCGGCCGAACGCTTCCTGCGTCCGCGCGAAGAGCGCCCGGACGGATTGCGGATCGGCCACGTCGGTCGGCACGGCCAGCGCGCGCGGGCCCGCCTCGCCGGCGTCGGCCACCGCCCGCTCCAGCATCTCCTTGCGCCGGCCCGCGAGCGCGACGCGATATCCCGCGCGCAGCAACGCCAGCGCCGAGGCCTTGCCGATCCCACTGCCCGCTCCCGTCACGATGGCCACCTTGCCGGTTGACGTCATCCTCGTGTCCCCTTCGCTGGTTCGGTCGATGTCCCCGCGGACGCTCGGGCGTCGTGGAGCGCGCGGCGGGCCGCGGCGATCTCGGCCGGGGCGGCGTCCGGGCCCGGGAACTCGCGCTCGGCTCTGCGGTACCAGCCGCGCGCGTTGTCGAGGTCGGGCTCGAGCAGGTGCACGATGCCGTGCAGCCAGGCCGCCAGCGGCGACTCCTGCTTCTGCACGATCTCGTGCGCGGGCTGCCAGGCGCCAGCCGCCAGGTGGTCCAGGGCGCGGGCCAGAGCATCGTGGGCGTCAGCGGGCTCAGTCATGCCGCATAGCCTACTATGAATGTGGCAGGATCAGAGTCATGCGGATCGCCACCTGGAACGTCAATTCGCTCAAGGCCCGGCTCGAGAAGGTCACGTGGTGGCTCGAACGGGCGCG
>JBGPXN010000225.1:0-6263 GCA_041492755.1 Methylomirabilia bacterium
ACCGCATGGCGCTGCGCGTGGACTTCAACGAGAGCCTGACGCTGGACGAGGCGCCGGCGTTCATCCGCCGGCTCGAGCCCTACGCGTTGACGCTGGTCGAGCAGCCGATCCCGCGCGCGGACATCGCGGGTCTCGCCCACATCCGGGCCGCCATCGGTATCCCGCTCATGGCGGACGAGAGCGTATCGAGCCCGGCGGCGCTGATCGAGATCATCCGCCGGGAGGCGGCTGACATCGTGAAGCTAAAGGTCATGAAGCAGGGCGGCCTGCTGCGCACGCTGGAGATGGTCACGTGCGCGGCCGCCGCCGGGCTGCGCGTCGTGCTCGGCCACGGCTTCGGCCTCACCATCTCCACGCTGGCCGAGGCCGCGGTGGCGGCGGTGAGCGATGCGGTCATGGACGGGTGCGAAGCGGTCGGCCCGCTCAAGATGGCAGGTGACGTCGTCGTCGACCCCGTGCGTCTCGACGCCGGCGTGATCCGGCTGTCGGACGAGCCGGGGCTCGGCGCGACCATCGCCCCTGACGCCATCAAGCGCTACCGGGTGTGCTGAGCCGCCGGAGACTGGAGAGCGCAACGCGTCATGTTCGGCGGGGTGCGGGCGAGCGATGTGCTTTCGCTGTTCGAGCACCTGCACCTCGTACAGGAAGAACGCGGCTATCTCGAATATCACGCGGGCCGGCTGGCGTTCCTGCTGAACCTGGTCACCCAGTACGCGGCACTGCTGTCTCGGGACCGCGAGCAGGCCATCAGAGTCCTGGACGTCGGCCCGCATTTCCTGACGACGGCGCTCCGCCACTGGCTGGGACCAGACGCCGTACTCGACACCATTGGCTGGGCCAACCATCGCGTAGCACCACCGGGCATAGCAAATCACCACATCGACTTCGATCTCAACGATGCCCAGTATCCCGAGCGTTGGCCTCGCGCCCAACCTCATGACGTGATCGTCGCCGCGGAAGTGATTGAGCATCTCTACACGTCCCCGCGACTCGTTCTCTCGTTTCTCCGGACCTTCCTGGACTCCGACGGCCGCCTGTTCATTCAAACGCCCAATGCTGTTTCTCTGAGGAAGAGGGTCAAGATGCTGCTGGCGCGGCACCCCTACGAACTGATCCGGGAGGCCCGGGACAACCCTGGACACTTTCGGGAATACACGGGCGATGAGTTGTGCCAGTTGTGTCGCGGCGCAGCCATCGTCCCCGAGCAGGTCATCTACGCGAATTATTGGCCGGACCCCTGGCCCGTGAGGATTCTTGGAGCATTGAATGGTCGCCTCCGGAATGGTCTCACGGTGATTGCCCGAAACGACCCCGGACAGGAAAGCCGTCTGAATTTCGGCCCGCTATGAGTTGCCACGATGTGTACGGATGAACGATGGGGGAGAAGCGAGGAGGTGCGCGCTGGTGACGACCGAGGAGAAACGCCGACTCGTCATGGCTCGGGAGTGGTACCAAGGGCATTACCTTCGCGCCGTTCCGGGGTTCTCCGCCGTGCGCCGCGCCGCCAGCGCAGGGTCTGATAGCATGCCAACATCTCCGCGGCAGGAGGTCGCCATGGCGTCACCCGATCGGATCGCCTACTTCAACGGCCGCTTCGTCCCCGAGCGCGAGGTTCTGGTGCCGTTCCGCGATCGCGGCTTCAAGTACGGCGACGCCGTGTTCGACACGACGCGGACCTTCGGCCACCGCGTGTTCAAGCTGGGCGAGCACGTCGAGCGTCTCTACCGCTCGCTGCGTTACCTGCGCATCGATCCCGGGCTGCCGCCCGACACGATGATCGCGATCACCGAAGAAGTCGTGGGACGGAACCTGCCGCTGCTGGAGCCCGACGAGGATTATTGGGTGACCCAGCGGGTGTCGCGCGGTCTCGATCCGGCGTACCACGACGTCTGGCCGCAGCAGGGCGCGACGGTCATCGTCGAGTGTGTGCCCCTGCCGCTGCGCGAGCGGGCCGCCCTCTATCGAGACGGCATCCGCGTGATCACGCCCTCGGTGCGCCGAACGCCACCGGAGGCTCTCTCGCCGCGGGTGAAGACCCACAACTACCTGAACATGATCGCCGCCGATCTGGAGGTCCGGGCCCAGGACCCCGGCGCGTGGGCGATTCTCCTCGACACGGCCGGAAACCTGGCCGAGGGGCTCGGGAGCAACATCTTCCTGGTCCAGCGGGGAACGCTGCTGACACCCCGCGAGCAGACGGTGCTGTCGGGCATCAGCCGAGAAACGGTGATCACTCTCGCGCGCGAGGCCGGGATGACGGTCGTCGAGAAGGACCTCGACCTGTACGACGCCTACAACGCCGACGAGGCGTTCCTCACCTCGACCAGCCTCTGCGTGTGCCCGATCGCCAGCGTCAACGGCGCGCGCATCGGCGCCGGTGTACCCGGGCCCGTGACCCGCCAGATCACCGAGGCCTACAGCCGCTTCGTCGACTTCGACTTCGTCGGTCAGTACCTCAAGCGGCTCGCGTAGCGACCGGCGCCGAGGTCAGGACTTCGGCGTCCGATCGATGAGCGCGCCGAGGGCCGGCGAGAGGCCGCGCGCCGGCTTCGAGGGCGGGCGCGCGAAGCTGCCACGCGCGGGCGAGCGGGGCGCGAGACCGACGAGCGCTTCCGCGAGCCGCACCGCGCAGCTCACGCCATCGATCGCCGGAACCGGGATACGGTCCGCCGCCTCGCGCGCGAGCCCGGCGATCGGGCCCCCCCCGAGGATCACGACCTCCGCGTCGTCCTCCTCCACCGCCTTCAGGCACTGAGCGACGAGCTGCTCGCGCAGCAGCTCCTTCGCCTTGGCGACGTCGGTCACGGGGACGTCGAGCGCGCGCACGCTGACGAGCCGGCCGGCGAGTCCGTGCTCGGCGGCGCACTCGCGGTACCAGGTGCCGAGCCGTCGCGTCATCGCCACGATCGTGTAGCGGCGGCCGAGCGTCCAGGCGACCAGGAACGCGGCCTCGGCGATGCCGACCACGGGAACGTCGACGAGCTCTCGCGCGGCCGCCAGCCCTGGGTCACCGAAGGCAGAGACGATGACGGCGTCGGCTCCGGTGCCGTGCTCGGCGAGCGCGTCGAGCACGGCGTGCGACGCGATCGCCGCTTCCGCGCGGTTCTCGACATAGAGAACGCCGAAGCGCGCGGTCGCGGTGACGATGTCCGTTCCCGCCGAGGCCGACCGGCGCGCCTCCGCGGCCATGATCGCGGTGACGTCCTCGGACACGTTCGGGTTGATCAGCAAGAGCCTCATCGGAGCCATATTCTAATCGCCGGACCGCATCAGGCGTCGTGACATGGGCGGCTCGACTAGAATAGCGACGCGCGCAGAGATTGTCAGGTATCGGGAGCGACCTGCCCATTCACCACGTCCGTGTCGCGCTGACCGGTCCGATCGGCACCTTCGCCGCGGTCTTCCTGGGCATCAGCTCGGCCACCCGTCTCGTCCTGGCCCTCTCCACCGGAGCGCAGGGGCCGCCGTTCGCGCAATGGCCGGCGGTGTTCGTGCGCGGCGTCGGGTTCGACCTGGCCGTGCTCGCGTGGGCTATCGCGCCGCTCTTGCTGTACGAGGCCGTGCTGCCGGCGCGGGTGCGCGCATGGCGCGGGCACGGGGGGCTCCGCGACGCCGGCTTCTTCGCCGTCACCTGCCTGCTCCTGTTCGCCGCCGTGGCGGAGTGGACGTTCTGGCAGGAGTTCTCCGCCCGCTTCAACTTCATCGCGCTGGACTACCTGCTCTACAGCGACGAGGTCGTCGGCAATGTCCGGGAGTCGTATCCCGTGGCCCCAATCCTAGTGATGATCGCGGCGCTGGCGCTGGGGTCGACGTGGGCAGTCCGGGCACGCCTTCGCGCGGCCGACCGCGACCATCCGGCGCGCCGAGCGCGCGTCGTCTATGCGCTCCTCGCCCTGACCCTGCCCGCGCTGTCCTTCCTCGTCGCCGACATCGACCGGATGGCGTTCTCCGGCGACGTGTACGCCAACGAGCTGTCCGGCAACGGCCTGATGACGCTCGCGGCCGCGCTGCGCCGCAACGAGCTGGACTACGACCGCTTCTATCGCACGATGCCCGACGGTCGGGCCGCGGCCGTCCTGGCCGAGCTCGGCGTGGAGCGCGTTCTCCGGGAGCTCCATGCGGATGCGCACGACGAAACGTGGGATCCCGGCCGCATGCCGTTTTCGGCCCCGCCGCGCCACGTCGTGCTGATCTCGGTGGAAAGCCTGTCCGCGCGCTTCCTGGGTGCCTTCGGCGACGCGCGGCGGTTGACCCCCCGGCTCGACGGCCTCGCCGGGGACGGCCTGCTGTTCACGCGTCTGTACGCGACCGGCACCCGGACGGTGCGCGGTCTCGAAGCGCTCTCCCTGGGCACACCGCCGCTGCCCGGCCAGGCGATCGTGCGTCGGCCCGGCAACGATCACCTGGCGACGCTGGGCGAGATCCTGCGCGGCCAGGGCTACGCCACGCTCTTCGTCTACGGTGGCTACGGGTACTTCGACAACATGAACGCGTTCTTCTCCGGCAACGACTACCGCGTCGTTGATCGCACCGCGTTTCCCCGGGCGTCGGTCGTGTTCGCCAACATCTGGGGCGTGGCCGACGAGTCTCTCTTCGACAATGCGCTGGCCGAGATCGATCGCGCTCACGCCGGCCATCGGCCGTTCCTCGCCCACATCATGACGACGTCGAACCATCGCCCCTTCACCTATCCGCAGGGACGCGTCGACATCCCGTCACCGGGCGGCCGCGACGGCGCGGTGAAGTACACCGACTATGCGATCGGCCGCTTCATCGACATGGCCCGGTCCCGACCGTGGTTCAGCGACACGCTCTTCGTGATCGTCGCCGATCACACCGCGGGAACGGCCGGCCGGACCCGGCTTCCGGTGCCCGGCTACCACATCCCCATGATCTTCTATTCGCCGGCCTTGCTGCCCCCCGGCCGCATCGACCGGGTGGTGAGCCAGCTCGACGTGCCGCCCACGGTGCTCGACGTGCTGGGGCTGCCCGGCGACGACCATTTCTTCGGCCAGTCGGTGTTCGAGCAGGGCCACACCACGCCGCGCGCCTTCGTCAGCAGCTACCAGGAGCTGGGCTACTACAAGAACGACACGTTGATCGTGCTCGGGCCGAAGAAGCGGGCGGAGGCGTTCGCGATCGACCCGCGCACCGGCGAGGCCACGCCGGCGGCGATGAACGCGCGCCTGCTCGACGAAGCGGTGGCGTACTACCAGAGCGCGTTTCGCGCCTTCAAGCGGGGCGAGCTGAAGCTTCCCTGACGTTACGGCGGCGGGATGCTGGCCAGGGCGTACACGGTTTCGGCGATGGCGAACGCCCGCGGGCGAGGCTAGGCCGCGAAGCGGGCGATGACCTGCTCGCCCATCATGCGCATGTAGTGCCGCTGACTATCGAGGTCGCTGCCGCTCACGCCGACCCAGAGCTTGGTGGCGCCCCGCTCGGCGAGCTGTTCGATGCGCGCGATCCAGTCGCGCGGCGCGCCCGCGAGGGCGAAGCGGTCGATCGCGTACTCCGTCAGGCCGAGGTCCGCCATGCGCTTGGGGTTCCGGCCGGCGTGCAGGACGTGATCGTACAGCTCGTAGCCGTCCACGTACGCTTGCACCTTGGCCCGAAGATCGTCGGGCACATGCTTGCCGTCGAGACCGAAGCGCATGGAGTGGTTCAGGATGGACGACACCGACGCCTTGACGTTGTCGATGGCCCGGTCACGGTCCTCGTGCAGCGACGAGCGCGCGGTGAACCAGACGTCGACGTCTTCCGGAGTTCGTCCCGCCTCACGCGCGCCGGCGTGCACGCGGGCGATCGTGTCGCGGACGACTTCGGGCAGGAGCCCGGTGCCGGCGATGACCCCGTCGCCGATGCGCCCGCCCAGGTGGAGCATCTTCGGGCCTTCGGCGCAGATCGAGATCGGCACGCGCGGGCGGACGGCCGCCGACGCCCAGCGCACGCGCTGGGCTCGGCCCTGGTACGTCGCCTCGCCGCGCGCGAGCAGGCCGCGCACGCAGGTGACGTAGTCTTCGATGCGCGCCCGCGAGGCCGCGGGATAGCCGATGTTGAACACGGCGCTGTCGCCGCTGGCGACGTCCAGGAAGGCCCGACCACCGGTGAGGCTGTCGACGGAGGCCAGGAACGACGCCATCACCTGCGGCTCGCGGGTCAGCGGGTTGGTCGGACGCAGGCCGACGGCGGCGCGGGGCGCGGCCAGCGCGATCAGCGTGGCCCGAACGAAGGCATCGCCGCCCAGAAACGCGGAGTCGTACGTC
>JBGPXN010000049.1:0-28007 GCA_041492755.1 Methylomirabilia bacterium
AAGCACGTCGAGGACGAAGTCCGAACCGCGCGGACACAACCCCAGGCGCTCCCGGCTCGCCCGACCGTCGCCCCGGGCCCCATCCCGGTCACACCGGAGGCGTATCAGCAGCTCCGCCGCGGCATGCTCAGCCTTCTGGACGAGCGTCTGGACACGGTTCACGGCGGCTTCGGGACTGGAGACAAGCACCCACACCCGCGGCTTCTCGCCTACCTGCTCGAACAGCACGGTGCCGGCGAGGATCGCCGCTACCTCGCAGCCGTCGAGAAGAGTCTCGGCGGGATCCTGGGCGGAATCTATGACCGGGTGGAGGGCGGATTCTTCCGCTACGCCGAGGGGCGGGACTGGCGCCAGCCCCACTACGAGAAGCTGGGGTATCTCAACGCCTCGCTGGCCGCCGTCTTCGGCGAGGCGCATCGCCTGACCGGGAACCCGCGCTATCGGGAAGCCGCGGACTCCACCGTCGCCTACCTGATGCGGACACTCCACGATGCGAGGGCCGGGGGATTTTACGGGAGTCAGACCGCCGACCCGACCTACTACCGCCTTGCCCCCGAGGATCGGCGGGCCGCGCGTCGCCCGCCGGTCAACCGTGACAAGGTCACCGCGTGGAACGCCGAAGCCGCGCTGGCCTTCATGGCTCTCGGCCGGTCCTCGGGGCGCAAGGACGTCGTGGACGTTGCCCTGCGCACGCTCGAATTCATGCGGCGGAGTGTCGTCACCGAGAAGGGAGTGTTCCAGATCCACGAATCCAAGACGGGGCGTGGTCAGCTACTCGGTCAGCTCGAGCCCAACGCGTGGGCGGCGCTGGCGTTTCTGGAGGGCTATCGCATCTCCCGTATCGAAGCCCACCGCCAGGCCGCCGAGCGGATCCTGGGGTATACGATGGCCGAGAAGTTCGATGCGGCCAACGGCGTCTTCGCCGAGGAACGAGACTCCCGGCCTTCCCTGTACACCAACGGGCTGATGGCCGAGGCCCTGATCCGGGCTCATCGGCTCACCGGACGGAAGGATTACCTCGATGCTGCCCGGAGGGCCCTCGCCGTGCTCGGCCCCGCGGCGCACGCTCTCCTGGTCGACGACGATGACGCGACGGCCACCACTCGCGTCGCCGATGCCGTCTTCTATCTCAGGGTCTACGGGCAGGTCGTGACGAGCCCGTAGTCAAACCGAACGCAGGGGAGGAGCGCCCGCTACTTGTCGTGCATGACCCACACCCCGTCCCAGTCGTCGGGGGGTGGGTTGGCGATGAAGTGGTGACTGCGCTCGACGTAGAGGTGGGACGGCTTGTCCTTGGGATGGAGCTTCAGAACCTCGGTGAAGGCGCCGACGGCCTTGTCGAAGCGGCGGGCCCGATACTCGGTCAGACCGAACTTGAACTGATTCAGCGCTTCCATCAGATGCGGGAACGTCTCGTCGGTGTGGTAATCGAGCACTTCGTAGACGCCCACCGGCTGCGTCTTCCCCTTGACGACCAGGCGGTCCACCTCGCGCGCCCGATACGTGCCGCGCAGCTTGCGATAGGTGTACTCGCTGACCAGGATCTTCGTCCCGTATGTCTTGCAGGCGCTCTCCAGGCGTGCGGCCAGGTTCACGCCGTCGCCGATGACGGTGTAGTCCATGCGCTTGGGCGAGCCGATGTTGCCCGACACCACCTCGTCGGTGTTGATGCCCACGCCCATGTCGATCGGCTTCATGCCGTGCACGGCGCGGTCGTGGTTGTGGGTGGCGAGCGTGCTCAGCATGGAGACGGCCGCCCGCACCGCCCGATCTTCGTCGTCGTCGTGGGCGATGGGGATGCCGAAGATCGACATGATGGCGTCGCCGATGAACTTGTCGAGCATCCCGCCCTGGCGGAGGATGCAGTCCACCATCAGCGTGAAGTACTCGTTGAGCAGGCCGACGGTGCCTTGAGGCCCGAGCTCCTCGGTGAGCGTGGTGAAGCCCCGGATGTCGGTGAAGAGCACGGAGGCGATGCTGCTCTTGCCGCCGAGCGCGTCCTCGCCGCTGGCCAGGAGCTGATCGGCGATGCCGGGGTCCATGTAGCGGGCCATGGTGCTCTTGACCCGCTTCTCGGTGCTGATGTCTTCCAGCATCATCATGGAGCCCAGGTGCTGGCCCTTGGTGTTGTGCAGTGGGAGCACGGTGGAGTTCAGGTTGATCTTGTCGCCGCCGAACTCCATCTCGGCGTCCATCATCACGTCGGGACCCTGCCCCTTGCTGAGGCCCTTCACGCGCTCCACGATCCACGCGTTGGGTCCGGCAAAGAACTCGTCGAGCTTCTTCTGGAGGACCTCGTCCGGTGTCGCGCGCAGGATGCGGAGGCCGGCGGCGTTGCAGGTGACGATCTTGCCTTCTTCGTCCGCGGTGAGGACCGCGTTCGACATCGACTCCAGCATCCCCTCGTTGTAGTTCTTCATGTTCTGGACGTCGTCGAAGAGCTTGGCGTTCTCCAGGCCGATGGAGATCTGGGAGGTGAACGCCTTGAGGCGCGCCTCGTCGTCGGCGGTGAAGGGGCCGCCCCGCTTGTTCAGGACCTGCGTCACCCCGATGACCTTGCCGCTCTTGTTCACCACGGGCACGCAGAGGATCGCGCGCGTGAAGTAGCCCGTCTGCTTGTCGAACGACGGATTGAAGCGCAGGTCGGCGTAGGCGTGGGGGATGTTGACGGTCTGGCCGCTGGTGAAGACGGCGCCCGCGATGCCGAGGTGGTTGGGCAGGCGGATCTGGGTCGAGCCGAGGCCCTGGCCGATCTCCGTGTACAGCTCGTTCGTCTTCTCGTTGTTGAGGAAGAGCGTCGAGCGCTCCGCGTTCAGCATCTTGGTCACGGTGCCCATGATCTTTTGGAGCAGGGGACCGAGCTGGATCTCCGACGAGATGTCGGAGACGACGCCGAGGAACTCGGATTCCTTCTCCCGCGAGCGGGCCATCTTCTCGATGAAGATCGACCGCTGCAGCGACACCGCGGCTTGCGTGCTCATGCGCGTGAGGAGGGTGAGGTCGGCCGCCGTGAACTTTCCCTGGTTCCTGTTGAGCACTTCGGCGGCGCCGATGATCTCGCCCTTCACGGTGCGGATCGGCGCGCACAGGATGCTCTCGGTCCGGTACCCGGTCTGCTCGTCGACGGCCGGGTTGAAGCGCGAATCGGAGTAGGCGTCGTTGATGACGGCGCCCTCGCCGCTGGTGAACACGTGGCCGGCCACGCCGCTGGTGTTGAGCATGCGGATCTCGCGCTTGAACGAGCCCTGCATGATCCGCGAGTACAGCTCGCCCGTCTCCGGATCGTTCACGAAGAGCGTGCCGCGGTCGGCGCCGAGCGCGGCGATGACGGTGTCGACCATGGCCTGGAGCTGATCGTCCAGGCTCTCGGCCTCGGCCACCCGGTGCGCGACCTGGAGCAGCGTTTCCGCGATCCGCAGCTTGGCGTCACGGCTGCGGGGATCGGCGGCGCGGCGGGGCCGGCGCTTCGCTCTCGATTTCATCGGGCGCGTTGCTCCAGCTCCTGGCGCAGGGCCGCGATCGCTTCTTGAAGCTGCCGTCGCTCATCGCGCTGGGTCCGCTCCGCGGTCTGCACCGCCTGGTCGAACTCGATCTTCTGCCCCTCGAGCTGGTCACGGAGGTGGGCCGCGGTCTGCCGGAGCTGCGCGGCCTCGTCCTGGGCCAGGGCGCTCACGCGTTGCACGGCGACGTCGCGCTCGATGCCGGCTTTCTCCAGCTCGTCCCGGAGCACCCGGACGGCGTCACGGAGCTGCGCCTTCTCGTCGTTGGCGGCGGCGACCGCGGTCTGGATGGCGTCGTCCCGGCTCCGGGCGGCGGCCTCGAGCTGCTCGCGGAGGGCGGCGATGGTGTCCTTGAGATGGCGGATGTCCTTCTCCAGAGCATGCGTGTCTGTCTCGAGAGCGGCCATCCGCGGCGCTGTTTGCGCTTTCACGACTCCCCCGGCGGTTTTAGGACGGGGCATTTTAACACGCGGGGTACCTGCCGACGGCGTGGCATCGGCGCCATACGGGACACGGCGATCGCGATGTGGTCGAAGCGGGTCAGGGACACCGGCGGGCCAGTTTACGATGTCGCCATGACCATTGAGAATCCGAACGTGCCGTCCAGCGACCCGACAACTCCGCCGTTCGTCCGCGTGCCCGGCTGCGATCTGTGCCGGGCCCAAAAGATCACCCCCTGGTTTCACGAGGACGACGTCTGCTGGATTGCGGACTGCGAGATCTGCGACGTGCCCATGGTCGTCTGGCGGTGGCACGGCACCCAGCCGCCGGCCGAGCACGTCGCCCACATGCGGGCGAAGCTGACCGAGGTGGCGACGGCACGGTTCGGCGACTTCTGGTTCGACAATCACATGCGCAACATCCCGGACCACTATCACGCCCACGGCCGCCCGCGCGACGGGTTCTTCGGCCGCGACGCGCGACGGCGGTAGTCAGGGCCAGCTCGTGCGACGTCGGGGCCGGAGAAGAACGGCTTGGCTCAGGGCGGAGACGAGCTGAGGGTGGAAGCCGTCCCGGCCGCGTCGGCTGCTTACCGGCGCGCCGCGCCGGTCGTGGGCTTGAAGACTCACTGCTCGCAGCGAACCGCGAACCAGTACGTCCAGCCGATCAGCAGTAGCTGGAGCGGGATCCGGACGAGGAGATACATCGGCCCGGTCCCGTGACCGCCCAGGTCGATCCGGTTGAGCGCGGCAAACACGTTCGCCGGGAACACCAGGACGAGGAACACGATCAGCGCGCCGCCGGCCAGGCGCGCGAACCCCGGGATGAGCAGACCCGCCGCGCCCGCCAGCTCCAGCACGCCGGTCACCAGCACGATCGCTTTTCGCCCCGGCACCCAGGACGGCAGCATCCCGGCCATCGGCTCGGTCACGAGGAAGTGGCCGAGGCCGGTGAAGAGGAACAGCACGGCGAGCGCGATGCGCCCGCGCAGACCCACCTCGATCCGGCCACCGCCGAGGAGGCGGTCGATCAGCGTCAGCAGGCCGAACGAGCCCAGGAGAATCGCGGTGAGGAGGATCAGCAGCATTACTTCTGAACCGCCGGAACCCAGGCCGTCGTCCGCCCGCCTACGGTCGCGTAGCGAATGCTCTGACCGCGGCCGGTGACGGCGCCGGCCTGCCGGCCCCAGCGATCGTGGAAGAGCCACGAGCGCGGGAACCGGTCGCCGTCGGCACGCAGGCGGACGGCGGTGGCGACCACGGCGCGGAGCCGCTCGCGCAGCCGCGTCAGCTCGGCGGGGGTCAAGGTGTCGGCGCGGCGACGCGGATCGATGCGAGCCTGGTAGAGGACCTCGTCCGCGATCCAGTTGCCAACACCGGCCGAGAAGGCCTGATCGAGCAGCACCGCTTTGATGGGCGCCGTCCGGCCTTGCAACAGCGCGCGGAACTCGGCGAGCGGCGGGAGCCCCCGGAGCACGTCGAAGCCCAGCAGGCTGATCGGTGGCTCGCCGCGCGGATCGTGACGGAGCCGGATGCGGCCGAGGCGCCGGGCGTCGGCGATCACGAGCTCGCCACCGTCGTCGAACTCGAGATGAAGCTTCCAGAAGCGCGGCGGCCACACGATCAGGGGCCGCTTCCGGCCGCTCGACACGAGATGCACGCTGGACGCGCCCGGCACGTGCACGCCGCCGGTCATCCCGAAGTGCGCGCACAGCCACGGCCGGCCGTCGAGCTCGAACCAGAAGTGCTTGCCGTGCCGGTGCAGCGCGCGCACGCACCGCCCCAGCAGCGCGCGGCGGATGCGAGCCGCGCTCACGCCTTCGAAGACGATCGGATCGGCCGCGCACCGCACGCCGGTGATCCGGCGCCCGATGGCGACGCGCGCGGCCGTCCGGCGCGCCATCTCGACTTCGGGAAGCTCCGGCATGCGCCGGCCTCAGCGATTCGCGGCGAAGCGTGCGATCATGGCCGGCATCATACGGCGGCCCGCGCGTCGACGCGAGACGCGCGGCCGCCCACCGCCGCGGTGGAGGACACCATGGACTATCGGCTTCTCGGACGAACCGGACTGCGCGTCTCGGTGCTGGGCTTCGGGTGTGGCAACGTCGGCGGGCTCATCATCCGGGGCACGCCGGCCGAACGGGAGCACGCGGTCGCCCGCGCGCTGGAGCTCGGGATCAACTACTTCGACACCGCGGTGGCCTACGGTGACGGCGTCTCCGAGCGTCACATCGGGCAAGCGCTGCGCGCCTTCAAGAGCGGGTGGTACCTCGGCACGAAGTTCCGCGTCGAGCCGTCGGAGAAGGACGTGCCCGGCGCCGTCGCGCGCTCCCTGGAGGGCAGCCTGCAGCGGTTGGGCATGGAGCGCGTGGATCTGCTGCAGCTGCACAACCCTATCGGCACGCCCCGCGGTCTCACCGCCCGCTTCGTCATCGACGAGGTCGTCCCCGCGCTGGAACGGCTGCGCAAGGACGGCAAGGTCCGTTTCTACGGCATCACCGCCAACGGCGAGCCGGGCGCCATTCACGACGTGATCGAGTCGGGCGCCATCGATACCACCCAGGTCTTCTACAACCTGCTCAACCCCAGCGCCGGCCGCGACGTGCCCGCGGGTTTCCCCGGCGTGGATTTCCGCCGCCTGCTGCACAAGACCCGCGAGGGCAACGTCGGCGTCATCGGCGTCCGCGTGCTGGCCGCGGGCGCGCTGAGCGGCGTGAGCGAGCGCCATCCCGTCGCGGTGCCGAGCGTCGACCCGATCGCCTCCGGTCCCGATTACGACACCGACGTGCGCTGGGCCCGGTCATTGCGCTTTCTCGTCGATGAAGGACATGCCGCGAGCCTGGTGGAGGCCTCGTTCCGGTTCGTCACGGGAACGCCGGAGGTCTCGACGGCGCTGGTGGGCTCTTCGAGCCTCGAGCATCTCGAGACGGCCGCGGCCGCCGTGGCCCGCGGTCCGCTGCCCGGCCCCGCGCTCGCCCGTCTCGCCGACGCCTGGAAAACGTTCGCTCGATGACGGGGATCGCGTTCGTCAGCGAACGAGCGGATCGCCTCAGCGAAAGAGCGAGCGGGCGATGACCATGCGATGCACCTCCGACGGCCCTTCGCCGATGCGGCGCACGCGGGCCTCGCGGTACCAGCGCTCGAGCGGGAACTCCTTCGACACGCCGTAGCCGCCGTGGATCTGCACGGCGGCGTCGATGACGCGCCCGAGCACTTCGCTCGAGTGGAGCTTGGCGATGGACGCCTCCACGCGGGAGTCCTCTCCGCGATCGGCTTTCCACGCGCCTTCCCAGATGAGCCAGCGCGCGGCGCGAATCTCCACCTCGGCGTCGGCCAGCATCCACTGGATGGCTTGCCGCTGGCTCAGCGGCGCGCCGAAGGTCGAGCGGTGCTTGGCGTGCTCGATGGCCATGCGATGCGCGGCGACGGCGACGCCCAGGTTGCACGCCGAGTACGGGAACCGGTTCTTGTTGAGCAGGTCGAAGCAGAGGTTGAGGCCTTGCCCCTCCTGGCCGAGCAGGTTCTCGGCCGGGAGCGCGCAGTCCTCGAAGACGACGTCGTTCGGGATCGCGCTGGTCCGGATGGTGCGGAAGGGCTTGGCGGTGAAGCCCGGCGTGCCGTGCTCGAGGATGAAGCACGAGATGCCGGAGCGCCCCTTCTCCTTGTTGGTCCGCGCGAACACGACGCCCCACGGCGCGTCGTGGGCCCGGGAGATGAAGACCTTCCGGCCGTTGAGGATCCACTGGTCACCGCGCCGCTCGGCCCGCGTCTGGATCGCGCCCGCGGGGTCCGAGCCGCCCGACGGCTCCGTGATCGCCCAGAACGTCTCGTAGCCCTCACGCACCGCCGGCAGGGCGTACTTCTCGATCTGCTCGCGCGTACCGCCCCAGATGACGGGCGCGGGATTGCGCCCGAACACGCCGCCGCCCGGGTTGTAGAGCCCCATCCGGTGCTGTGCCATCTCCTCCAGCACCACGCACATGCTGAAGGTGTCGAGTCCACCGCCGCCCCATTCGGCCGGCGCGCCGAGCGCCCACAACCCGGCCGCCCGTGTCTTGGCGGACAGGCGCTGGTAGTCTTCCGCAGGGAGATCGGGAGCATCGGGATCGATGCGCTGCTCGACCGGGATGATCTCGTCGCGCACGAAGCGACGGATCTGTTCCCGCAACGCCACCAGCTCGGACGGTAGGGTGAATCCTGGGAACATCGGCATCGGGGGATATTACCAGTCTCCGGTATCATCGGCACCACGGAGGACAACCACGTGGCCAAGAGTGTCGTCACCCCCGACCGGTTCGCCAGAGGCATGACGTTTGCCGAGTACCTGGAGTACACGGGGAGCGCCGAGAACCTCGCTCGCGAGGCCTTCGGCGGCTATTTCCCCGACAGCGGCTCGTTCGGCGCCCCGCGCAAGGACAACAGCGGCGTGTTTCGCGAGCGCTACGCCCGCGCACGCCTCAGCGACTACCAGACGGCCGCCATCAAGGGGCTGGCCGCGCAACCCAACGGGCCGTCGAAGATCCTCGTGATCTCCGAGGACTGGTCGTCCGATTGCCGGCGCGACGTGCCGATGCTCCAGCGGCTCGCCGAGGCCGGTGGCCTGGAGATGCGTATCTTCAATCGCGACGGCAAGAAGGTCCTCGGCACCCGGCGTCCCGATCCCGACGTCGCGCCCGACGCCAACCACGACCTCATGCTCGAGTTCATGAACAAGAAGAACGAGGGGGAGTGGGCATCCGTCCCGGTCGCCGCGTTCTATACGAAGGACTTTCGGGAGCTGTACCGGTACCTCGAGTATCCCGCGATCTATCACAAGGACCGCATCCGAGGACACATGCAGGCGGTCGGCCCGGGCGAGACCAGGGAGCAGGCGAAGGAGCGTGACGCGCGCGAGTTCCTGACCATGCAAAACTCGCCGTTCTTCGACCTGTGGGCGGCCGCGGGCATCGACCAGATCCTGAGCGCGCTGCACGAGAAGCTGGCCGTCCCCGAGTTCGAGTGAGGTCAGTCACGTCATGGAGCGTCGATTTCTCGGGAAAGTCGTCGTCATCACGGGTGGGGCGGGCGGCATCGGGCGCGCCGCCGCCGTGCGCTTCGCGGGCGAGGGCGCCGACGTGGTGCTCGTCGACCTCGCGCCGGCCGGTCTCGCCGGCAGCGCGGCCGCCGTCGAGAAGGCGGGCGGGCGCGCCATCACGATCGAGGCGGACGTCACGCGGACCGCCGATGTGGAGCGATACGTGCGGACGGCCGTCGATCGCTTCGGCGGCCTCGACTGTCTCTTCAACAACGCCGGCGTGCTCGGCGCGGTGAGCGCGCTGGTCGACTATCCGGAAGACGTCTTCGACCGTGTGGTAGCCGTCAATCTCAAGAGCGTATGGCTTGGCATGAAGCTGGCCGCGCCCGCGATCATTGCGCGTGGCGGCGGAGCCATCGTCAACACCGCCTCGATCGCGGGGCTGCGCGGGACGCCGAACCTCGTCGCCTACACCGCGACCAAGCACGCCGTCGTCGGCATGACGCGGACGGCGTCGCTGGAGCTGGTGCGCCGCGGAGTGCGGGTCAACGCGGTGTGTCCGGCGCCGATCGAGACGCCGATGGCCGACGCGGTCGAATCGGGATTCAACGCCGCGAATCCCCGGCTGGTCCACGATCGTCTCGCGGCCAGCATTCCCATGCGGCGGTACGGGCGTCCCGACGAAGTGGCCGCGCTCGTGGCGTTTCTCTGCAGCGCGGACGCCGCCTACATCACCGGCGGGATCTACACCGTCGACGGCGGCGCGATGGCCTGAGACTGGCGAGCAACGCGCCCGACGGCGGCCGATCAGCGCCGGCGCGCGACCCACACCTGCTCTCCGCCATGGCGCACGGCGCCGCCGCGGAAGTCGCCGTTCAGGGCCTCCACCGTGAAGCCTTCCAGCTCGAGCAGGTGCCGCATCTCGTGCTGGTAGATCCACCGCAAGGTCAGGGGCGAGCAACGCCGCGCGATCACCGTGCCGCCCGCGTCCAGCTCGTCGAAGATGAACTGGCCGTCGATGCGCTGAGCGACGGGATCGTAGCTGAACGCCTCCCACACGACGACGCGCCGCCCGGTGGTGGGGTGGGTGAAGGCCCCGTCATACCGGAGGGCGCCCGTGGCCGGGCCCAACCGCGAGGCGATGACGGTCAGGCTCGGGTCGAAGACGTTCAAGACCAGCCGGCCGTCGCCGGTGAGATGCTCGCGGACGGAGCGCAGACAGTCGCGCTGCGCGTCGACCGTCAGCATGTGCAGGAAGGCGCGGTAGGGGATCATCACGAGCGTGAAGCGGCGGCCGAGCGAGAAACGGCGCATGTCGGCCTCGACCAGCTCGATGCGGTTACGGACCTCGGGCGGCAGCCCGGAAAGCTTGGCGCGCGTGGCGGCGAGCATGCTCGGCGCGCGGTCGAGCCCGACGACGTCCACGCCGGCGCGCGCGACCGGAATCAGGATGCGGCCGGTCCCGCAGCCGAGCTCGAGAACGGGACCACCGGCCTTCGCCGCGCGGTCGACGTAGAACTCGACGTCGCCCTCGACGCCGGTCTGGTAGTGGTCGAAAAAGTCGGCGTCGGACCGATCGTCGCTCGGCATCGAGCCTCCCGGGACGGGATGATGGTGATTGCGCCGGCGAAATGATATATCAGCGGCCATGCCATTCGAAGACATCGTCTACAAAGTCGCCGACGGGATCGCGACGCTCACCCTCAACCGGCCGGAGAAGCTCAACGCGGTCAGAACACGTACGCTCGACGATATCATCGCGGCGCTGGACGCCGCCGATACCGACGACGGTGTGCGCGCGGTGATCGTCACCGGGGCCGGCCGCGCGTTCTGCGCGGGCGCCGACCTCAGCGCCGGGGCGAAGACCTTCGACGGTTCCACGCGCGGCTGGTCCGAAACCGCCGAGGAGCACCGCGACGGCGGGGGCCGCGTCACCCTCCGGATCTTCGATCTGAAGAAGCCGGTGATCGCCGCCATCAACGGACCGGCCGTCGGCTTCGGGGTGACCATGACGCTGCCGATGGACATCCGCCTGGCGTCGAGCGCGGCGCGGCTGGGGTTCGTCTTCGCGCGCCGGGGCGTGGTGCCCGAGGCCTGCAGCACCTGGTTCCTGCCGCGATTGGTCGGCATCAGCCAGGCCGCGGAGTGGGTCTACACCGGACGGGTGTTCTCGGCGGAAGAAGCGCTCGCGGGTCGACTCGTCAGCCGGGTCCTGGCGCCCGAGGCGCTACTGCCGGCGGCGCGCGCCCTGGCCCGTGAGATCGCGGACAACACGTCCGCGGTGTCGATCGCGCTGTCGCGACAGATGATGTGGAAGCTGCTCGGCGCGGATCACCCGATGGACGGGCACCGGTTGGACTCGCTCGGCATGTTCTGGACGGGGCGTTCGGCCGACGCCCACGAGGGCGTCAGCGCGTTCGTGGAGAAGCGGCCGGCCCGGTTCACGCTCCGTCCGAGCGCCGACATGCCGCCGTTCTATCCGTGGTGGAGCGAGCCGCCGTTCCGGCCCTGACTCTAGGGCGCGAGCCCGATCGCTCGGGCGCGCGGCGGGCGCGCGCTCAGCGGCTGAAGCGCGACGGCTCGGCGCAGGCGCGCTCGACTTCGGCCACCGTCTTCGGGGTGCCGGCCGTGAGCACGTCGACCCCGGCGGCGGTGACGAGCACGTCGTCCTCGATGCGCACGCCGATGGACCGGAATTCGCGCGGGATCGGGTGCACGATCGTGGGGGCCTTGGCCTTCTCTTCCTCTTCCAGCGCGCGTGCGGCGGCGACGCCGAGGCGCTGCCGTCGCTCCCACATCTCGTCTTCGCTGTACTCGCGGAGGTGGAAGGTCGCGCTCTCGCGCTCGGGGTCGACGTAGAGCCCGGGCTCGACGGTGAAGATCATGCCGGCCTCGAGCGGGCGGGCGGACCGGTTGATCTTGTAGTCGCCGACGTCGTGCACGTCCATGCCCAGCCAGTGGCCGGTGCCGTGCATGAAGAACTCGCGGTAATGGTGCATCGCGAGCGACTCGCCGACCCCGCGGGGCAGGAGCTTCAGGTCGACCAACCCCTCGGTCAGCACGCGGCGGGCCGTGTCGTGGATGACCTCGTAGCGGACACCGGGGCGCGCCGCGTCGATTGCCGCGAGCTGGGCACGCAGGACAAGCTCGTAGATCGCGCGTTGCGGCGCGGTGAAGCGGCCGCTCACCGGGAACGTGCGGGTGATGTCGGCGGAGTGATAGCCGTACTCGCCGCCGGCGTCGATCAGGAGGAGCTCGCCGTCGAGCATGCGCCGGTTGTTCTCGCCGTAGTGAAGGATGCAGGCATTGGGCCCGGAGGCCACGATGGACGGATAGCCGTTGCGGCGCGAGCCGTTCACGCGGAAGACGTATTCGAGGGCCGCCTGCACCTCGTATTCGTGCATGCCGGGCCGGGTGACGCGCATGGCCTCGATATGCGCGTCGCGGCTGACCTCGCACGCGCGCCGCTGGGCCGCGAGCTCGGCCGCCGATTTGCGCAGCCGCAGCTCGTGGATGAGGGGGCCGGGGTCCTCGACCCGGACCGGCGTGACGAACCCGCGCGTGCGCAGCGGGCGGAGATCGATCACGAGCCGGGTGACGCGCGCGTCGTGCCCCGGGTTGCCGAGGCGGTAGTAGATGCTCGCCCGGTCGATCGCATACTCGCGGAGCTTGTGGTCGAGCTGGTCCACCGGGTAGGCGGCGTCGGCGCCGTAGGTCGCGATGGCGCCCTCGACCCCCGCGCGCCGGCCGTTCCAGATCTCCAGCTCCCGATCGCGCGGCCGCACGAAGAGCACGTACCGCTCCTTGGCGTGGGCGGGGTTGATCACGGCGACCGCGTCCGGCTCGTCGAAGCCGGTGAGGAAGAAGAAGTCCGAGTCCTGACGGAACTCGTAGTGCACGTCGTTGTTGCGGGGAATCTCGCGCGCACCCGGAATGATCGCGAGGGCGTCGCCGAGGGCCGCGGTGAAGCGCTGCCGCCGCTCTGCGAAGGGCTCGAGGTTGAACGTCGTCGTCATGCGCCGATTATCCCCTGAGCCCGAAGACATCCGCCAGCAACTCGTACGAGCGGATGCGGGCCTTGAAGTCGTGGGTGATGGTCACGACCACCAGCTCCTCCACGCCGTAGTCCTCGGCCATCGCGATCAGGCCGTCCCGCACCTGCTCCGGGGTGCCGGCGGTCGTGCGTCCCCGGAGGTGCTCGATGATGGCGAGGTCCCGCGTGGTGTATGCAAAGTTCTCCGCCTCTTCGACGGACGGGAAGGGACCGTAGCGCCCGGTGTAGAGCCGCAGCAGCCCGAGCTGCCGGCACTTCTCGAGCTGCCCGGCCTGCTCCTGCGTCTCCGCGCATACCGCCCACACGGCCAGGCTCGCCTCGGGCGCCGCGCGCACCTCGGAGGGCTGGAAGCGCTCGCGGTACCCACGCGTGACCTCGGGGCCGCCCTCCGCGTTGATGAAGTGGGCGAAGGAGAACGCGAGCCCGAAGTGCGCGGCGTAGGCCGCGCTCGCGTCACTGGAGCCGAGCAGCCAGACGTCGGGCGCGCTCGCTCCCGCCGGCATGGCGCGCACGCCCGCGAACGGGTGTCCGGACGGCAGCCGGTCGTGGAGCCAGCCGAGGAGGTCACCGATCTGGTCGGGGAAGTGCTCGATGCCCAGCGCGCCGGGCCCGTGGGCCAGCGCGCGCGCCGTGCGCTGATCGCTGCCCGGCGCCCGGCCGATGCCGAGATCGATCCGACCCGGGAACAGCGTCTCCAGCATCCGGAACTGCTCCGCGACCTTCAGCGCACTGTAGTGATTCAACATGACGCCGCCGGAGCCGACGCGAATGCGCGACGTGCGGGAAGCGACGTGCCCGATGAGGATCTCGGGACTGGCGCCGGCGAGCCCCGGCGACGAATGATGCTCGGCGAGCCAGTAGCGGTGGTAGCCGAGCCGGTCACAGACCTGTGCGAGCTCCAGGGTCTCGCGGACGGCGTCGGCAGGCGTGCCGCCGCTACGGATCGGTGATTGGTCGAGCACGCTCAAACGCATGGCGTTCAGTGTAACAGCGCCGCGCTATGCTCGGGCCATGGCGTCGCGGGCGCGCCGGATCCGGGTCGAAGGCGTCATCGCCGTCGAGCTGCTTTCGGTGCTGCTTGCCGCGTGCGCGGGGGCGTGTGGCCGGGCTCCCGGTTGCGCGCCACCGAATCGTGATGAACCCCGTGGCCCCGAGCCTGGTCAGCTACGCGGATCGCATCGCGAAGCGCGCGATTTCGACGCTTCAGCTCGTGTCCGATGACGAATTCGTGCGCGGGGTGGCGGAATTCAGGCGATGGTGCGAACGACACGATCGGGGACAGGCCATCGAGGACGAGATCGACGTCTTCGCATTCCGGCGAGACCCCGCGAGGAAGGCGCCGCGCTGATAGGCGCTCCGGCGCCGGGGCCGAGACGACCGAGGCTAGGAGCGCGAGCCGGCGACGGTCACGACGGGGGCGAGATCCGAATCCACGCGGTACCCGGCAGCGTGCAAGCCGTCGATCTGGGCGCGCCACATCCGCCACCACTTCGGCTCGCGCGCGGGGTCGAGTGTGAGCATGAGGCCTTGGGCGAGTGTTCGGGAGCGCGGGTAGTCGTCGAAGAGGACGGGCGTGCCGACGTCGACGAACCCGACTTCCGCGAGGAAGCTGCGGCCCGGGAAGTGTGGATCGACGGCGCCGGTGACGACGCGGGCCCCCAGCGGGCGCATTCTCAAGATCGCATCGAGCATCGCCAGCCGGTAAACGCCCAGGCGGCGGAAGGGGCGGGCCACGACTCCTCGAGTGAGCTCGGTAACGTCGTCACCCTGCGGCAACGTCGCCTTGCCGGACGACCACTCGTGGAGCACCGACGGGGACCCCGATGTCACCCGGATCATCCCGACGGGGCGACCGTCGTGCGCGACGGTGAGGTGGAGACTGCCGGCGTCGAACCGATCGCGCGCCCCCGCCGCCGAGACTTGCTCCCAGCCGTGGCGCCGCAGCATCTCCATCTCGACGGTGAAATGCCGTTCGAGCCGGACGCTGAGCAGACTCGTGTCGCTCACGGTGTCGCTCCGTCAGCGCGCCGCGCCCGGCTTCGTCGCGGCCAACGTCAGGCAGTGACCGCCGTAGGCGGGCCAGGCCCGCGGGAGGCGGCCGGCCAGGTCCGTCAGGACCGTCCGGATTCGCTCGGCGCGGTGGGAGTCCTTGAGGGCTGCGTCGAATGCCAGATTCACCCGCTTGACCGTCTCCCACTGGCTGGCCACGCTGGCGAGGTCGCCGGTCTTTCGCAACTGCTGCTCGCTGTCGTCCAGGAGCTGGCCCAGGTCGAACTTCATGCTCGGCTCCGTGATCACGAGCTGACCGCCGGGTCGCAGGACCCGCCACGCTTCACGCAACAGCCGATCCGGCTGCTCCGTCGTGAACAGCACCAGGAGGATGTTGACGGCATCGAAGCAGTCGTTCGCGAATCGGGAGAGGTCGGTGGCGTCTTCCTGGTAGGTCTCCAGTCGCGCCGCGTGATCGCGGCATTTCTCCTGGAGGCGGTCGAGCATCGCCTCGTTACGATCGACGGCGGTCACCGTCGCGCCCGACTCCAGGAGCGGCAGCGTGAGGTTGCCGGTCCCGGCCCCGAAATCCAGGATCCGCATGCCCTGCCGGGCCGCCAGCAGATCGAGGTGCCGCTTCACCGTCTCGGCATAGTTCGGGAGCTTCGGCAGGACCGCGTCGTACGCGGTCGCATATTGAGAGAAGAGGAAATCCAGGTTCGGGCCCGGTCGTGGCATGCGGCAGATCCCCTCGGGGTCCAGCTTGGCGTATCGGGAGACGTCCACGTACACGACCCTGATCAGCAGCCGATCGTCGATCCGCTGGTGCGTCAGGATCGCGGGAAGATAGGCGCGACAGAAGAACTCGGGATCCGGATGCTTGGTGAGGACGATCGGGATCTCGGCTTGCACCGGCTGCACGCTCGAGCTGAGGACCGTCGGGTCACCGTATAGGCGGCTCTGCTCCTCGATGAACTTGTCGTACTGCCATCGGTCCATCAGCGACAGCAGATGCGTCATCAGCTCTTCGGGCGGCACGCCGATCAGGTCGGGCCGCTGGAGGTTGAAGAGCCGCGCCGTCTGCTCGGAGGCGTCGCCGATTCGGTGATCTTTGACGGGCACGTCGCGGAGATCGATCTCGATGGTGGCGGTCGGGCGCAGGTCGCCCCAGCCCAGGTCGTAACTTTCCCGCTGGCCAAGGAGCTCCACGACGTCGTCGATGGCCTTGGCGAGCGCGTCGGCCGACATCGTCTGCGGGTCGGGCGGCAGCATGATCGTGCGGCGGTTCTGCAGGTCGAACGGCAACCGCCCCTCCGGGGCGAGGATGACGAGGGGCTTGCCGGTGGCGAGGCGGTATCCCACCTCCACCATGACGTTGGGGTTCCAGGGATGCTTCCCGAGGAAGGCGATTACGTGATCCGCGGAGAAGAGCGCGTTCGCGACGTCGGCCCAGATGTCAGCGCCCGACTGGTCTAGCGGGTGCACGACCAGGCACGGTGGTGACAGGCGCTTGCATGCCTCGGCCACGATCCGATGGAACACGTACTCAGAGAGGCGTCGATCCTCCGAATCTGGCGCACCGATGGGTGTGATCAAGAAACACCGCCGCGTTCCCCTGGGGAGCGACCGGTAGGCCTTGTATCCGGCGATCGTCTCCACCGGCAGATAACGGGCACGGCTCCGGGCGGCCAGCCCTTGCCACACGGACGACGACACGATCGCCTCTCCCGGTGATGCCGCGTTGGCGAGCTGGGAAGCCTCGAACTTCGCCTCGGTCGGCTGTCCCGTGGACGCGATGCCGATCCGGAAGCCGTCGACCTGCCGCTGGGCGCGCGCGATGGCGGTCTGGAGCTTCACGGTGCTCCGGTGGGCGTGCTCGATGCTGGCAATTTCCGCCAGGATCGTATCGCCCTGGACGGCGACACCGCGAGGCACGTCGTGCAAACGCTTCTGCACGAACTGCCGTTGCTCCTCGAACTCGATACTCCCGGCCGCCGCGTGTGCGAGCTTGATCGCCATCCACACTGTCATGCCAGCGTCCCTCCACAGGGCCCCATCGTCAGCGCATCGACGTCAGCTGGTCGACTTCGGAGCCCCGTTCGTGGCCGTGCTGCCGGCCCTGGTGCTTTTCGCTTCCCGCCGATTCCGTTGTTGCTCTTCCTGCTCCTTGCGTAGGTCGGCCAGCGCGTCCTGCATGCGCTGTATCCAGCCATCCAGCTCTGCCTGCAGCACCTTCTCGGTGTGCTCCACGAGCTTGTCCAGCTTCTGCGGGTCGGTCTGCTCCGTGGGCGACAGCGCGACCCACCACCCGCGAAGGTTTTCGAGATCGGTGGCCGTCTGGTTGTACGTGGTGACGGTGGTATCGACCTGGCGGTAGCCGAGATAGATGGTGATCGCCGTGACGATCGCGGTCGCGACGGGAATCAGGATCTCCTGGTCGACGGCGGCCAGTATCGTCGCGGCGCCGCCGATCATCAGGATGAGCAGCTGGAGCCGCTTCCCCTTCCGCTCGAGCTGAATGATCCGGCGCCGGAAATAGTCGAGCTGGTCGCGGATACGAATGTCGACGTAGCGGTCCGCCGTCAACGCACTGAACCCGTCGTCCTCGGCGTCGGCGGCGAACATCGGTGGTGGAATCCTCCCGGCATAGCGCGGGACGGCCGCGGCGTTGGCCTCCGTCCGCATCAGCCGCCGCGTGACGTCTTCGATCCGCTGGGCGAGGACTCCCTCACGGCCAGGGGGATCCCGATACTGGCCGGCGCGAACGCGGTAGCGGAAGATCTCGCGCTTTATCGCCTCCGCCGCGGCGCGCGTCAGCATCCACTTGTTTCCCGTCTTGAAACGATTGGTGGCGGCGATGAGGATGGAGAGCAGGACCGGGAGGGCGAGGAGCACGTAGTGAATCACGCTGCGAGCGGGTGACGCCGTCCCGAACCAGATCTGCTGAGCGATCGCGAGGCTGGTGGCCGACACCCCGAGAGTCAGCATGACGAGCTGGGTGAGGTTGAACGACTTCTGTTGCCGGCTCGACACGGCGTCGAGGGCAGCGAACCGTTCCCAGGCCAGGCGCAGACTCGCGTCACCTCGCACTGCGCGGATGACCATTCTCCGGAAGCTTTCCGGGCTGCCGGTGATGGGGAACAGCTCGAGCTCCCCCTCCGCGAGGATCTCGGAAAGGCAGTCGTCGTCCTCGGCCGCCGACTGGGCCCCGCAGGCGTCGGCGATTCGATCGGCCGCGCCGCCACTTCCCTCGACGACGATGATTGGCCAGTGCCGCCGCACGCTGTGGACCACCTCGCGGAGTGTGGCTCGCCCGCCGCCGGCGACGATGGTTACCGCCCGGCCGCCATCCGCGAGCGCGCCGGCAACGTCGTACATGGTGCCGGTCTCGTCGCCCCACTCGTGTCCGAGCGTGAGGACGAAATGCGAATGATTCGGGTCGAGCGGCGCGCGACCGTCGATCGACTCGTTCCGGGTCGGATCGCGATCGACGCGGCTGGCGGGCGCGACACCCAGGTGGATGGAGCCCCTCGCGAACTCGGACATCGCATCACCCACGAGTGCGATGACGCCGGCCCGGGTGCCGCCGTCGATCACGACCGCCTTCGTCTCGACGGCGGCCCGGGCCACACCCCGACCGAAGAGCTGGCGGAGCGCGGGAACGGCGGACTCCTGCAGTGTCGCGGCGCCTCCGATGACCAGAATGACCGCCGGCGGCTGCTCCAGGTGCAGCGCCGCGACGAGGTCACGGCCAGTCTGTCCGGCGGATTGCTCGACGATGCGCGCCGGCTGGCTGCTCGCGAACTGAACGCCGGCCTCGGCGCTCATGTCAACGCTTCTGACGTATCAGGTCAGGGAGGACAGCATGGAGGTGCTGCATCAGCATCGGCCCATACCCCCGTGACCGAGCTTTCTAGCACATGACGGTTCAGGGCCACCAGTCGGGGAAACCCCGCACCGTGCCGGGCACGGCTCAGCCCACGGCGCCGCGCGACTGCAGCTCGGCCACCTCGTCCTTCGAGAGGCCCAGCACCTCGGCCAGGATTTCGGCGGTGTGCTGCCCGGCCAGTGGCGGCGGCGTGGTGGGCGCCGCGGAGGCGGACAGGCGCACGGGGCAGCTCGGCAGGCGGAACTGGCCGCGCGTGGGATGGTCGATGGTGGTGATCGCGCCCCGCGCGTTCAGGTGCGGGTCGTCGAGCACCTCGCCGGTGTCGAGCACGGCGCCGCAGGGCACGCCGGCCTTGCCGAGGATGGCGAGCACCTCGTGCTTGGTCCGCGCGCTCGTCCACGCGCGAAAGATCTCGTTGAGCGCGTCGCGGTGCTCCCAGCGCGTCTTGGCGTCCTTGCACCGGGGATCCGTGAGCAGGTCCTCGCGCCCGATGGCGACGGCGAAGGCGCGCCACATCTCCGGGTTGATCGGCTGCACGTAGATGTAGGCGTAGTCATTTGGTCCGCCGGGCGCGCAGGGGTAGGCGCCGCCGGGAATTCCGCCGACCAGCCCGTTGCCCCGCCGCTCGCTGGGCTTGTTCTCGCGGTAATGGTCGACGAAGCGCCCGCGGAGAAAGTTGGCGACGACCTCCTGCATCGAGACCTCGACGAGCTGGCCCTGGCCCGTGCGCTGGCGCTGGATGTAGGCGGCGAGGATGGCGCCCGCCGTGTGCACGCCGGTGCCGGTGTCACCGATGGCGGCGCCGCAGCGGATGGGCTCGCGGTCGGGGAATCCGGTCACGCTCATCACGCCGCCCATGGCCTGGGCGATCATGTCGAAGCTCTTGTACTCGTGGTACGGGCCGGACAGCCCGAAGCCCTTGATGCGGGCGACGATGATGCGCGGGTTCGTCGCGTGCAGCTGATCGTAGCCGAGCCCCAGGCGCTCCATGAGCCCCGGCGCGAAGTTCTCCACCACGACGTCGGCGCGCTCGACCATCTTCAAGAAGAGCGCACGGCCCTCCGCGTTCTTCAGATCGATGGTGACGCTGCGCTTGTTCGCGTTGAAGACCAGGAAGAACATCGCGTCCAGGCCCGGCACCTCGGGCCGGTTCCGGCGGGACTGCTCGCCCCCGGGCGGCTCGATCTTGAGGACGTCGGCGCCAAGCCAGCCCAGGAACTGGGTGCACGTCGTGCCCGCTTCGAACTGGGTCAGGTCGAGAATGCGGATTCCGCTGAGCGCGCGATCGGTCATGGGGTCATCCCTTCGGCAGGCCGAGCACGCGCTCGCCGATGATGTTGCGCTGGATCTCGCTCGTCCCCGCCGAGATCGTGTACTGGCGCGCGGCCAGCACGCGGTTGAACCACCGCGGGGCGTCGGGGACGATTTCGCTGCCCTGGTTGACCAGCGCGTGCATGCCGAGCAGCTCGCCGGCCGCCTCGGCGATGCGCAGTCCCAGCTCGGAGCCGAACACCTTGAGCACGGAGCCCTCGGGCCCCGGAGGCTCACCGCGGAGCTGGCGCGTGAGGCTGCGCAGGCGGGTGAGCTTCATCGCCTCGCAGTCGATGGCGAGCTGGGACAATCGCTGGCGCACGAGGGGATCGTCCCAGGCCGTGTGGCCGTTGCTCGGAAGCCGCCGGGCGACCGCGATGAGGCTCTTCACCTGCCCGATCGGATTGCGGGCGCCCGCGGAGTGGCGCTCGTACATCAGCGTCGTCGTCGAGACCGTCCAGCCCTGATCGACCGGCCCCAGGAGGTTCGCCTTGGGAACGAGGACGTCCTCGAAGAACACCTCGTTGAAGTGGCGGTGCCCGGTGAGCAGCACCAGCGGTCGCACGGTGATCCCCTTCGTCGCCAGCGGCACCAGGAAGGCGCTGATCCCCTTGTGCTTGGGTGCGTCGGGATTGGTCCGCGCGAGCACGAGGATCCAGTGCGCGAAGTGCGCGCCCGACGTCCACACCTTCTGGCCGTTGACGACGAAATGATCGCCGCGATCGACCGCGCGCGTCTGGAGGCCCGCGAGATCCGAGCCGGCGCCGGGCTCGGAGAAGCCCTGGGCCCACACTTCCTCGCCGCTGAGGATCGGGAGCAGGTGGCGCCGCTTCTGCTCGTCGGTGCCCCAGTGGATGATGGTGGGCCCCACGAGGCTGAGCCCCATGTTCCCGGGCAGCACCGGTGCCCGCGCCGTCGCGTACTCCTCGTCCCAGATCACGCGCTCGATGAGGGTCGCGCCGCGGCCGCCGTACTCGGTCGGCCACGAGACCCCCACCCAGCCCGCGTCGTGCATCGTCTTCTGCCAGGCGCGCCGCCGCTCGAACGTCTCGCGATCGGAGGCGACGCGATCGTCGGCGGGATCGTCGAGGCACAGCTCGGGCGGCAGGTTCGCGCGGAGCCAGGCGCGAAACTCCTGCCGGAAGGCCTGCTGCGCGGGCGAGTACTCAAAATCCATCGACTCGATCCTCCTTCGCGCGATGCCCGAGGCTAGGAGGCTGCGCCGACCGTGTCAAGCCGGCCGAAACAGCAGGCCGAGCGTGTCGGCAAAGTAGTCAATATTGAGCCTACTTACAAAACCGCGTGTTTCGAGCAAATCCGTGTGGCAATATGAGCCAGTCATGCGGGTTGGACGACCAGCAAGAGGAGCTAAGGGCGGGCGGGCGCGGAAACCTTCGCCTGTTGCGAAGAAGAGCGCCAGCAAAAATGGCTCGTATTCTCCAAAGCAGGACGACTACTACGAGCGCACGATCCTGCGTCCCGCCGGTCGCCTGATAGATCTGATTCGTGCCGACGAAAAGAGCTTGAAGTCAGCTACCGGCTAGTCGTCGAAATTCCGCCTCCGTAATTCCCAGCGCCTCGGCCCACTCTCTCGCAATCTCGGCGCGCTCACGCCTCCCGGAACCCGCCACCAAGGCGTTGACCACCTCTCGCGTCGTCCGTCCCCCCGCCATCGTGCTCGCGCGTTTCGCGCTGATCGACCACCCGCCGCTCATGTGATCCGCACTGTCATGGTCGTTCGCCTCCGGAGATTGCCTTCAGCCGCGGGACTGGAGTAGCCCTCGTGGCGTGCTTCGATTGCGTCGAAGCCGAAAAGCCGTAACGCTGTCATCGCGTATCCTGTCAATCGGCTGAACGGACAGTCGGTCAGGAACGTCGCGGGGTGAGTGAGCCGGCGCTCGGGCTACACTACGGCGCCGATTCGCCGCCAAGGAGGCCGCCATGGGATACCGGATCAATCACATCCACCTGAAGTCGCCGGACCCGCGCAAGACCGCGGAGTGGTACGTCACGGCGTTCGATTTCCAGATCGCCAGCGACGAGACACGCGTGTTCGGCGACCGCTTCGTCCGCTGCAAGAGCGCGGACGGCGGGATCGCGGTCAACATCTCGGGCGCCAGGACCAACGAGAAGCTCGGCAACGGCGACGCCTCGCCGCACCACGGGCTCGAGCACTTTGGCTTCGACTCCACCGACATCGAAGCGGACATCTCCCGGCTCACCGGGCTCGGCGCCAAGCTACTCGAGGGACCGACGCAGCTCCCCAACGGGGCCCGCATCGCGTTCCTGCAGGGACCGGACGACACGCGGCTGGAGCTGGTGGAGGCGCGCAAGATCGGGGGCGGCTCGGGCGACTGCTGCTGAGCGACGTCCGCCTTCGCGAGCCAGCAGTAGAGCTGATGCCAGAAGAGCCAGGAGGCGACGGGTTCGGGAGACGGTCGCGCGGTGGCCGTCGATATCGATGCCCGAATGGCTGCCGATGTAGACGTCCTCGGCATAGGCCGGGCTGGTGTGCATGCCGACCTTCCCGTTGACGATGACGCCGCCGTCGCCTGTGCTGACGAGCCGGAGCGCCGTCCGGTCGCGCGGATCTTCACGCATGCGCGCGCCGATGGTGGCGGCGCCGGCCGAGAAGGTGAGGAAGCGGCCGGTGCGAGCGATCAGCATCGATGACGCCCAGCGCGATGAGATTGCCGTACGCAGTAGAACCGGCCCATCCCGCGGAGGTCCTCCGGGCCCTTGGGCAGGATGAACGCCCAGGGGACGCGGTGGCCGTTGGCGTCGGCCGGTGTCAGCACGACGTCCTCGATCGGCCCTTCGCCCAGCACCCACACCTTGCGCCCAGCGCGCAGCGCGTCTCGGTATTCGGTGCCGGTCCGCATCGTCGTTGCCGTCATCGTGGAATAGCCGCGGCCATCAGGCCTGCTCCGGCGGGATGTCCGGGTCGACGAGAAATGCTTCGGGCGCGATGGAGACGCTCACCACCTCACCGGGCGCCAGCGTCACCGTGCCCCGGACGGTCGCGAGCAGCCGCTGGCCGCCGGGCAGCTCGAGCCGAACCTCGCTGTGGTCGCCGAGGTACATGAGTCCGGTCACCGACGCCGACACCACGTTCCCGCCCCGGACCCCCAGGGCCACGTCTTCCGGCCGGACCAGCAACACCACCGCCTGCCCCGGCTCGAGCGGCTCCCCGACGTCGACCGTGAATCGTACGCCGCCCGCGACCTCGACGGTTTGGGGGTCGACGGCCCGGCCTTCGAGCGCGGTGGACGCGCCGATGAAGTCGGCGACGAAGCGGGAAGCCGGACGTTCGTAGATCTCGCGAGGCGTTCCCAGTTGTTCGAGCCGCCCCTGGTTCATGACGGCGATTCGATCGGACAGCGCGAGCGCCTCGTGCTGGTCGTGGGTGACGAAGATCGTCGTGACGCCGACCGTGCGCTGGATGTCCAGCAGCTCCGCGCGCATCTCCTCCCGCAGCTTCTTGTCGAGGGCGGCGAGCGGCTCGTCGAGCAGGAGCACGCGCGGCCGGATCACGAGCGCGCGGGCCAGGGCGACCCGCTGCTGCATGCCGCCCGAAAGCTGGTGCGGGCGCTGGTCGCCGGCGCCGGACAGCCGCACGAGCGCCAGCGCTTTTGCCACGCGCTCCGCCGCCTCGCGCCGGCCCACGGAGCGCTCCCGGAGGCCGAAGGCGACGTTCTCGGCCACCGTCATGTGGGGGAAGAGCGCGTACGACTGGAAGACCACGCCCAGGCCGCGCCGGTACGCCGGCTCGCCGGTCACGTCGGTGCCGTCGATCAGCACGCGGCCGGCGTCGGGGTGGACGAACCCGGCGACGACGTTGAGGGTCGTCGTCTTGCCGCAGCCCGAGGGGCCGAGGAGCGAGAGCAACTCGCCCTCGTCCACGGCGAGGTCGACCGCGTCGAGGGCGCGCACGGCGCCGTAGGACTTCGCCACGCCTTCGAGGGCCACCACGGTGTGCGTCGTCACCGGTGGTCCCCGATCGAAAAGACGCGGGCCAGGTCGAGGAAGCGGTCGGCGATGGCCACGGCGGCCACGGTGGCCGCGATGAACAGCGTGGACAGGGCGGCCATCGTCGGGTCCGTGTAGTTCACGACGTAGGTGAACATCGCCACGGGCAGGATCTCGGTGACCCGCGTCGTGATGAAGAGCGAGACCGCGAACTCGTTCACGGACACGATCATCGCGAAGAGGCCGGCGGCGAAGAGCCCCGGGCGCAGGAGCGGCAGGGTGACGCGCCGGAACACGCGCCACGGGCTGGCGCCGAGGCTCGTCGCCGCCCGCTCGAGCATCGGATCGAGGTTGGCGACGCTCACCGTCACCGAGCGGATGACGAACGGCAGCACCAGCACGACGTGGGCGACGATCAGCACCCAGCGGCTCTGGAGGAGTCCGAGGGCGGCGGCCAGGATCAGGAAACCGAGGCCGGCCGCCACGCCGGGAATGACGAGCGGCGAGAGCAGCGCCGCACTCCAGAAGGCGACCAGGGGCAGCCGGTGCCGGACCAGGGCGAGCGCCGCCAGCGTTCCGAGCGGCAGCGCGATCAGCACGCTGGCACCGGTGACGATCGCGCTATTGACGGCAGCGCGACGGAACTGCGGGTAGGTGAGCGCGTTCACGTACCAGCGGAGCGAGACGCCGTCGGGCGGGAAGGCGAGGATCGCCGTGGGATTGAACGACGCCACCACGACTACCACGGTCGGCAGCGTCATGAACGCGAGCAGCAGGACGACCACGGCGCGCGCGATCACGACGGGCTTCGGGCCAGGACCCGACTGACGACGGCGAGGAGCAGGAGCGTGAGGATCAGCGCCACCACCGCGAAGGCGGCGCTGCCCGGCCAGTTGAACGAGTCGAGGGCGAGATCCTTCACGACGTTGGCAATCATCTTCACCTTGCCGCCGCCGAGCAGCTCCGGGGTGGGAAAGGCGCTGAAGGTCCACGCGAAGACGACGAGCGCGCCCGAGGCCACGCCGGGCATCGACAGCGGAAGCGTGACCCGCCAGAACGTCCGCGCCGGCGTCGCCCCCAGGCTCTCGGCCGCCCGCTCGTAGGCGGGGTCGATGTGGCTGATGGCGGCGGCCAGGATCAGGATCATGGCCGGCATCGAGAAGTGCACGAGCCCGATGAGCACGCCCGACGGCTCGAACAACAGCTTCACCGGCCACTTCACGAACGAGGTGCCGAGAATCAGCGTCCACGCGTACGTGCGCACGATGGCGCCCGTGAAGAACGGCGCGAGGGTCAGGACGAGGAGAAGCGAGCGCAGGTGCCGGGAACGCGCCCGCGCCAGCGTGTAGGCAATCGGATAGGACGCGACCAGCGTCAGCGCGGTGGTGGCGACGCTGAAGAGCACGGTGTCCCAGATGTAGCGCAGGTACTGCGGGCCGAGGACCTGCCGGAAGTTCCGACCCGTGAGCCCGCCGGTTTGCAGCGAGCCCGGGATGAACTCGAGCACGCTGAACCGAAAGAGCGCGCCGAGGGCCACCGCGAACACGGCCAGCGCGGCCAGCGACGGCGCCAGCAGCACGAGCCCACGAGCGGCCGAGGCCGTCAATCGACGAGGAGGCCGAGCGCCCGGAGCACGCGCTCCGGCGTGATCGGCAGGCGGGTGAGGCGGGCGCCGGTCGCGTCCTCGATGGCGTTGGCGATGGCCGCCGCCGGCGGCGCGATGGGCGGCTCGCCGATCCCGCGCGCCCCGAACGGACCGAGCCCCTCGCCGGATTCGACGACGATGGCGTCGACGTCGGGCACGTCGGCCGCGCTGGGAATCAGGTAGGACGCGAAGGACATCGTCATGTTGATCCCGTCCTCGAGGAGCACTTCCTCCAGCATCGCGTAGCCGAGTCCCTGGACCGCGCCGCCCTGGATCTGGCCCTCGACGGATTGCGGATTGATCGCGCGCCCGACGTCGTGCGCGGCCACGTGCTTGAGCACGCGCACGCGCCCCGTCTCGGTGTCGACCTCGACCTCGACCGCGTGCGCGCCGAACGTGTAGTCGGGGAACACTTTGCCCGACGCCTTCCCGAGATTGCCGAGGTCGATCGGCTCGCCCGCCGGCGCGTGATAGACGGCCAGGTGGCTGCGCGGCACCCCCAAGCGCGCGCAGGACGCGAGCACCTGGCGAAGCGGCAGGGCGCGACCGTCGCCGGCCACGACGGTGCCGTCGGTCATGTGAAGCGTGGCCGCGTCCGCGCTCAACAGACCGGCGGCCACGCCGAGGATTTGCGCACGCAGCGCGCGCGCCGCCTGGAGGGTGGCGTTGCCGGACATGTAGAGCTGGCGGCTCGCGGTCGTCGTTCCCGCCAGCGGCGTGAGCGCGCTGTCGGCGATGTGCACGCAGACGCGCTCGAGCGGGACGCCGAGCACCTCGGCGGCGATCTGGCAGAGTGACGACGCCTGGCCGCCGCCGACGTCGGGGACGCCGCAGCGGACCACGAGGCTGCCGTCCATCTCGAAGCCGACCCACGAGCTCGACCAATCGTGCAGCCAGACGATGCGGCCGTAGGGCTGCAGGTTGCACGCGAGCCCGCGGCCGACCTTGAGGTGCGGCGCGCGCGGCGTCGCGGGCGCGCCGAGACCGGCCCACGCGCGCTCCGCCAGCTCCGCCACCGCGACGTGCGTCTCGATCACCTGACCGACGGGCAGCGAATCGCCGGGCCGGAGCGCGTTGATCCGTCGCAGCTCGACCGGCGACATCCCGAGCGCGCGGGCGACGCGCTCCATCTGCGATTCGTAGCCGAAGACGACCTGCATGGCGCCGAAACCGCGCATGGCCGAGGTCGGCGGGTTGTTCGTGTAGGCGACGCGCGCGTCGACGCTGACCGCGGGCACGCGGTACGGCCCCGCCGCCGTCACGGTGGAATAGAGCAGGACGAGCGCCGAGAGATACGCGTAGGCGCCGGCGTCGCCGAGCAGCGTGATCTCCTGGCCGAGGATCTCGCCCGTCCGCGCGGCCGCCGTCCGGTAGCGCATGGAGTACGGATGGCGCTTGGCGCGGGCGAGGAGCGACTCCTGCCGCGTCCACACCATCTTCACCGGGCGGCCGGTTTTGAGGGCGAGCAGACCGAGGTACACCTCGACCGTCACGTCCTCCTTGCCCCCGAAGCCGCCGCCGAGGTACGCGCCGATGACGCGCACGCGGTTCTGGGGCACGTCGAGAACCTCGGCCACGTCGCGGAAGTGCTCGATGACCTGGGTGGAGAGGCGGATGGTGATGACCCCGTCGGAGTCGATCCAGGCCACGCCGGATTCGGGCTCGAGATAGCCGGCGTCCACGAACTGCGTGCGGTACTCGCCCTCGACCACGACGGCGGCGGCGGCGAAGGCGGCGGCGAGATCGCCCCGCGCGACCTGCCAGTGCGCCAGCAAATTGCCCTCCTCGTGAACGGCCGGCGCGCCGGGCTCGAGCGCGGCCACCGGGTCGAAGACGCCGGGCCGCGGCTCGTAGTCCACCTCGACGGCCTCGGCGGCGTCGCGCGCCTGCTCGAGCGTCTCGGCGGCGACGAGCGCGACCGGCTCTCCCTGGTGCCGGACGCGATCCTCCGCCAGCACGTGAAGCTTCGCCCGTAGCGGGCCGACCTGGGTGGTCTGCCCGGGCACGTCGGTCATCAGCGTGTTCCGCGGCACGTCTTTCGCCGTCAGCACGCAGGCCACGCCGGGCATCTCGCGCGCGCGCGTGGTGTCGAGACCGCGGATGCGCGCCGCGGGGTAGGGGGAGCGCACGACCACCGCGTGAAGCATTCCCGGCATCGCCCAGTCGCCCGCGTACGCCACCGACGCCGAGACCTTG
>JBGPXN010000006.1:0-59771 GCA_041492755.1 Methylomirabilia bacterium
GCGGCCAGACGCTCTACCACTTCTGCTAGCGGCGACGCCGGGGTCGGCTGCCGGTAGATCGCGTCGAACGACCGCATCGCCTGGGCGACGCCCGTCTCACCGAGGCGCTCGCAGAGAACGACGGTGTCGAGATAGTCCCGCACGGTGTGCCGGATCACGAGCAGCCAAGCCTTGATCCGTGTCATCTCCTCGAGCGTAGGGACACGGAGCCCCGCAACCTCCTCGATCTCCAGGGGTCGCGTACGGCGAAGCTGGCGAACGCCGGTGAGGATGCCGTCGAGCTGACCGAGGATGAGCACGGGCCGCTGCACACGCTCGGTCGACCAGCCCGCCACGGCCTGCCATGACGGGTGCATTGTGCCATGTGGTTCCCGATGACTTCTACTCAGCGCTCTCAATTCCGGGCAGTGATCGTGATTCGGCGCGCGACCCTCTACCGCACGCTCTTGGCTTGGATTACTCATGAACACGCACACCGCGATCGACCGGGGGGCACGGGCGGAGATGGGGGGATGGGGTCCGGGTGACCCATTTCCCGCCACGCGAGACGACGACATCACCGTAGAGAATGGGAACGGCTCGCCGGTGATCGGTACGCCGTCGGTTGTGGTCAGAGGACCCCGTCCCCCCAGCTCCGGCCGTGCTCCCCGGTCGGCGAACGCGTCGCGCGGCCTCACTTCTTTTTGAGCCGCACCTCTTCGAGAGGCGCCGACCAGGGGTACGGGTTGATGAGCATCAGCGCGGGCTCCTCCACGCGGGGCCCCACCCCGCTCGGCCAGATGTATTCCCAGATGGGCGCGAACCTCACGCGCTCGTGGAGGAGCTGCTGGATCTGGTGCAGTAGCGCCTCGCGCTTGCGGCGATCGGTCACGAGGGCCTGCTCCTTGTACAGCGCGTCGATGTCGGGATAGCTCCCATAGGCATAGGCGCCGGTACTCGGGACCAGCTCCGACATCCGCGACGCGGCGTTGCCGTACAGCGCGGTCGCGCACACGCAGACCCCGCGCAGCTTCTTCGCCAGCAGCGCCGAGGTGTAGGCCGCGCGCTCCATCGGCCGCATCTTCAGCCTGATCCCCACGGCGCCGAGATACCCCATGATCGTCTCGCCCATCGAGAAATAAGGGGGAAGCTGGTGCAGCTCCCCGGCATCGAAGCCGTTGGGGTAGCCGGCCTCGGCCAGCAACTGCTTCGCCTTCCCCGGGTCGTAGGGATAGGGCTCGATGGGCAGCGCGAACTCGAAGGTACGCGGGACGATGCTCCCCACGGGCTTGGAGGCCCCGAGCGTTTCCGCCTCGCTCAGCGCCCGGCGATCGATGGCGTAGTTCGCGGCGAGCCGCACCCGCCGGTCGGCCCAGGGGGACTTCGGGTCCCACTGGTCGAGGAAATCCAGGAAGAACGACGCGATCCCTCCGGAGAAGGCGAGCTTCAGCGTGGGATCCCGCTTCACCTCCTGGGCCTGCGGGACGTCGAGCAGGTAGGCAACATCGACTTCCCCGCGCTTCAGCATCGCCGCGCGCGTGATGGCCTCGGGCACGCTCTTGAAGACGAGCCGCTTCACCGAGGGCATCTTGCGCCAGTAGCCCTCGTACGCCTCCATGACCAGCTCGATGCCGGGCGCGTGACTCACGAACTTGTAGGGGCCAAGGCCGATGGGGTGCTTCCTGAAGCCGTCATCGCCCACCCGCTCGACGTACTTCTTCGGCACGACCCAGCCGGCCCCGCTCACGAGCGTCCCGTAGAACGTCATGAAGTCGGGCCAGGGGTCATGCAGATGGAAGCGCACCCGGTAGGGATCGACGATCGCAATCTCCCGGACCTTGTCGTGGAGGATCTTCGATCCCTTGGCCCGATGGAAGCTGAACCGCACGTCCTCGGCGGTGAAGGGGTCGCCGTTGTGGAACTTCAATCCCTCGCGCAGCTTGAATTCATAGACCCGCTGATCCGCGCTCACCGTCCAGGACTCGGCAAGGCTCGGCGTCAGCAGATTGCCCGGCATGGGTTTGACGACCGCGTCGTGGATGGCATAGAGCACCCAGAACGGGGTGAGGCCCCCGATCTCTCCCGGATCGAACCACATCGGTGACAACGTCACGTACAGCGCCCAGCGCATCTCCCCTTCCGGCTTCGGCTGGGCCGTCGCTTCCCCGAATGGATCGCCCACGAGCAGGACGCACAGCAGGCCGGCGGCGGCCAACGCGAACGATAGTGAACGGCTCCGTGTGGAGTTCATGCGCTTTCCCTCCGTCCCGTCGTCCCGTCCATCCCGGAACCCCGGGTGGCCGGTATCCTCGCCTTGCTGGCCGTCGGACGCAAGACGCTCCACGACGTATCAGCGCGCAGGGATGTCCGGCGTGCGCGAGCGCGCGCCGGCTCCCGACCGCCCGCCGTGATCATGCACCTTTGGTTCGCCACGCTGACCTGCCGTGCAGAGGCCGTGTGCCCGTCACGACACACCGTGCGCCGTGTGCAACCCGCTTGACTTGGCAGGGCGGGACGCCTAGTTATGGCGGGCTGCCATCTCGCGGCACAAGGAGGACATCACCCATGCGCATCCTCACTCGCGGCATGCTCCTGACACTGCTCGCCGTCGGCGTCCTCGCGCTGCCCGTTCACGCGTGGGACCGCGGCGAGGTCAAGACCTTCGCCAGCCTTCCCCCCGGCGCCGCCCATCCGGAAGGCATCACCGTGGATCGGGCCGGCAACGTCTACGTGACCACGTTCGACGTCGCGCGGGCAGGCGTGACCGACGAGGTCGGTCACCTCTTCGTCTTCCGCCACAACGGGCAGCTGCGCCGCCAGGTCGCGGTCCAGAACTCGAGCCCGCTGCTGCTGGACCTCGCCTTTCACCCGCGCACCGGCGCCCTCCTGGTGATCGACTTCGGCGGGTCGCAGGTGCTGGAGGTCGATCCCGTGACGGGCGAGTCGCACGTGTTCACCAGCCTCGCCGACCAGGGGCAACCCGGACTCAACGTGCTCACCTTCGACCGGGACGGCAACGTGTACATCTCCGCGTCCTTCGCGGGCAAGATCTTCAAGACCGGCCCGACCGGCGGGGCGGCGGAGGTCTGGGTCGAGAGCGCGCTGCTCCGGACCACAGGAGTCCCCGGCTTCGGCGCCAACGGGCTTGCCTTCAACAACGCCCACACCCACCTGTTCGTGGCCAACACTGGCAACGACACCATCGTGAAGATCCCCGTCGACGCCAGCGGGAACGCCGGCACCCCGGCGGTGTTCGTAAACAGTGTCAACGGCGCCGACGGCCTGATCATCGACGAGCACGACAACCTGTGGGTGGCGGCGAACCAGGCCGACGAGATCGTGGTGATCCACCCGACGGGACGGGTCATCGCCAAGCTCGGCGACTTCGACGGGCTCGACCGGCACGGTGCCCCCAGCGGACTCCTCTTCCCGGCAAGCCTCGTGCGCTCGGGCGAGTTCCTCTACGTCACCAACCTCGCCATCGACCTCAGGCTCTTCGACATGGCCGGCGCGGAGACGAACGGAACGATCGATTCGCCGTGGGCGGCCGACGTGAGAGTCCACACGATCGCGAAGCTCAAGGCGCGCATCCCGCACGTGCATGGCCTGCGGGCCGTGCAAAACGGGGAATAGCGCCCGCGGTTTCGCGCGCCGGCTTTGCCGGTGCAACTGTTCGCGGGGAGGACTCGGAGGGGGGCCGTCGAGACCCCCCTGATAGTTCTCGGCGAAGACGTCACAGGGTCTCCGCAACCTCATTGACACCGTCTTCGAGCACCTGTAGGTTCCAGGCCACCGCAGTCTTCACTCCAGAGGAGGAGCACATCATGAGCACTCGCCACGTCAGAGTCCTGCTGGTCACGCTCTTCGCGGCACTGCTGATCGCCTCGGTGCCCGGCTCGGCCCACGCCCAGGCAACGTCCCTGTTCCTCAAGATCACCGGGATCAACGCGCTCGTCGGGTGCGGGCTCTCGTTAGACGCCCGCCACAAGGGCGAGATCATCCTGCGCAGCGTCGAGGAGAACATCTTCCACCCGACCGATCCCATCACGGGCCTGCCGCTCGGTACCTCAGTGGATGGCCGCACCCTCAAGGTCGTCAAGGATCCGGACCCGTGCAGCCCGACCCTCTTCCTGACGATGCTCCAAGACCGCTTGGTCCAGGAGATCAACATCTTCTTCGTCAGGACGGTCGCGGAAATCCCACGCGAGGTCGCGACCATCCGCGCCAGCGACGTCCAGATTGTCGGGATCAATCTGGCGAGTAACGCGGGCGGTGCCGCGACCGAGATCGTGTCCTTCGCGCTGTTGGGCCAGCTGCAGCTCACGGTGTTGAAGTTCGACGAGACAACGGGCCAGCCCGCCGGGTCTATCACGACCTGCTGGAGCTTCGCGGCTAACAAGCGCTGCTGACCCCGGACGGCGGCGTCACATCAATTGCGCGCGCCCGTGGCCTCCGCTAAGGTGCGGCCATGGGCGCCCTGACCCGCATCGCCGAGTTCGTCGCGAAGACCTCGCTGGACGATTGCCCACCTGCCGCCGTCGCCCAGGTTCGTCGGGCGGCGCTGGATACGCTGGGCGTCATGCTCGCGGGCGCGTCGGAGCCGGTTGCGCGCATCGTGCGCGCGCTGGCCCGCGCGGAGGGCGGCACGCCCCTCTGCACCGTGGCCGGGACGTCGCTCCGCACGAGCCCGACGTGGGCGGCGCTGGCCAACGGCGCGGCCGGCCACGCGCACGACTTCGACGACACGTCGTTCGCGCTCATGGGCCATCCCAGCATCTCGCTGGTGGCGGCAGCGCTCGCCGCAGGCGAGGCGGCGATGGTGGACGGTCGAACCGTCGCGCTCGGTTACGTAGTCGGCTTCGAGATCGCGGCCACGCTCGGCACGATCCTGAACCCCGCACACTACTCGCGCGGGTGGCACGCGACGTCGACCATTGGCACACTTGGCGCCGCCGCGTCCGCGGCGCGTATCGGCGGGCTCGACGTGCTCCAGATCCAGCACGCGCTCGGCATCGCGTGCTCGCTGGCCTCGGGGCTGAAGGAAAATTTCGGCTCGATGACCAAGCCGTACCACGCCGGCCACGCCGCCCGGAACGGCGTGCTCGCCGCGGAGCTGGCGCGCCTCGGCATGACCGCGTCGGAGAGCGCGCTCGACGGCTCGCAGGGTTACCTCGCCGCGTTCGGCGACGGTGCCGAGCAGAAGCTTTCGGCCGCGCTCGATGCGCTCGGCCAGCGCTGGCATCTGGTCGACACCGGCATCGCCGTGAAGCCGTATCCGTCGTGCGCGCTCACCCACTCGGCCGTCGACGCGCTCATCGAGCTCAGCCAGACGCACGCGCTGCGCGCCGCCGACGTCGCCGCGGTCGAGGTCGGCGTGAACACCGTGGTACCGCCAGTCCTTCGCCATCCGGTGCCGGTCACGGCGCTCGAGCGCAAGTTCTCCATGCCGTACTGCGCGGCGGCCGCGCTCGCCCACCGGCGGCTCGACATCGACTCGTTCGAGGATGGCCCCGTGCGTGACCCCGCCGTGCGCGATCTGATGCCGCGCGTCCACATGACCGTCGATCTAGCGCTGCCCGCCGGGCTCGATCAGCAGGCCTGGAGCCGCGTCACCGTGCGGCTCACCGACGGCCGAACGCTGGCGCTCCCGCCGCGCGGCGCGCGCGGCCACCCGGACAATCCGCTGTCACCGGACGCCCTGCGCGCGAAGTTCCTGGCGTGCGCGGCCATGGCCGTGCCGGTGGCGGAGGCGGAAGGCATCGCCGAGCAGCTGGAGCACCTGGAGGAGATCCCGGACGTCCGCGCGCTCACGTCGCGCCTCGCCGGCGCCGCCGAGTGAGCGGCCTACACCGAGCCCGCTGACCCGGTCGAAGGAGACATCCATGGGAGCGCTCGACGGAATCAAGGTCCTCGAAGTGGCGCGGGTGCCGCCGGCGGAGATGCCCGGCATGCTGATGGCTGACATGGGCGCCGACGTGCTGAAGATCGAGACGCCCGAGCCCAACCGCGCGCATCGGGGGGACGACGATCGGCGCGCCGCCTTCGCCTTCGTCAATCGCAACAAGCGCAGCATGGCGCTGAACATGAAATCGCCCGAGGGCCAGGCGATCTTTCGCAAGCTCGCGGCCGGCGCCGACGTGATCGTGGAGGGCTTCCGGCCCGGCGTCATGAAGCGGCTGGGGGCCGACTACGAGACGATCCGCGCGCTGAACCCGCGCCTCGTCTACTGCTCGCTGTCGGGCTTCGGCCAGGACGGCCCCTACCGCGACTACCCGGCCCACGACATGAACTACCTCTCGCTCGCCGGCGTCCTCGGCCTCATCGGCGAGGCGGACCGCAAGCCCGCCATTCCGCTGAACCTCGTCGCCGACTACGCGGGCGCGAGCCTGCACGGCGCGCTCGGCATCGTGCTCGCGCTCTTCGCCCGCGAGCGCACCGGACGCGGCCAGCACGTGGACGTGTCGTACCTGGACACGACGATCTCGCTGCTCGCGGCCACGCCGAACATGCGCTTCTTCTTCAGCGACGGCCTGGCGCCGCGGCGCGGCCAGGGCTTTCTCGGCGGCTCGTATCCCTACTATGCGATCTACGAGACGCGTGACAAGAAGCTCCTGACCATCGGGTGCACCGAGCCGTGGCTCTGGGAGAACTTCTGCAAGGCGATCGGGCGCCCGGAGTTCAGCCGCTTTGCGCGCAAGGCCGATCAGTTCGTCCGCGCGGCGAACGCCGAGGAGGACGCGGCCCGGCGCCAGATCGAGGACATCATCCGCACCCGCGATCGCGACGAGTGGTACGATGTCCTCGTGAAGGCCGACGTGTGCGTGGGCAAGGTCTACGACGTCGAGGAGATGGTCCGCGATCCCCAGGTGAACCACCGCGAGATGATCGTGGAGGTCGAGCACCCGACCCACGGCAAGATCAAGGAGTTCGGGGTCGCCATCAAGCTCTCGGACACGCCCGGCACCGTGCGCCACGCGGCGCCCGCCTCCGGCGAGCACACCGAAGCGGTGCTGCGCGAGCTCGGGATGGCGGCGGAAATCTCGGCGTTGCGCGGGAAGGGCGTGATCGAGTAGGAGCCGGGGCGCTCCTCGGCCGGCTACGCGGGCGCGACCGTCGGCGGGAAGTCGGGCAGCAGCGCGGCGCCGCTTTCGGACGCCAGCCACTCGCGGGTTGCCGTGTAACCGAACCGTAGCGCGGCCCGGCTGGCCTGGAAGCCCATCGAGGGCCCGAACAGCGGCGTGCCCGTCCGCGGGGGCTCGAGCAACACGAACTGCGTGCGCGGGAAGCGCGCCCGCAGCGTCGCCATGCCGAGCGTCAGGAGGTTCTGGCTGTAGATGCGGTTCGCCTGCTCCATGATCGTGTAGAGCCCGCGCTCCCGCATCGAGGCCGATCCTTCGTCCAGCCGCGTCGGGACGAGCGGGTTCACCACGACGACCAGGTCGGCTCCGGCTTCCGCCGCCAGGTCGGCGTGTCCGCTGAACCCCACGCCCCCGTCCACGTAGATCCGGCCGCCGATCGTGTAGGGATCGAAGAACCCGGGGATGGCCGAGGAGGCAGCAATGGCGTGGCTGATGGGCACGTCGTGCAGCCCGTCCCGGCCGAACACGACGCGCTCCGCGATGTCCAGATCGATGGCCGGAATGAGGAGCGTCCGGGGCAGGGTGGCGAAGGTGTTGCTCAAGCCGCGAGCGGCGAACGTGTCCCGCATCCAGACCTCGAGTCCGGCGAGCGAGAAGAACCCGGTGGGCATGTCTCGCTCCGCCCGCGCCAGCATGTCGGGAATGGAGCCGCGAAAGCCGACCCAGGCGTTCTTGCCCATCGCCCACAGGAGCTGGCCAAATCTGCCGCATGCCCGGCGGAACGCGTCGTGGGCGTAGACGGCGGTGCGTCGGAAGTTCAGCGGATCGTCGAGGTCCTCGTCCAGCACGCGATAGAGCTCGGAGGCACGCACGCCGTTGGCAAGGAACGCGGCCACGACTGAGCCTGCGCTGCAACCCACGTAGATATCGAAGGGTTGGGTGCCCCACTGCTCTTCCACGGCAGCCAGCGCGCCGACTTCATACATTCCCCCCAGAACGCCGCCTCCGGCCAGGGCGAGGCCCCGGCGCGGCGCCTGGGCGGGTCGGGCCGCTCGGGAGCCGAATCGTAGGGTCAGGCGACGTAGAAACTGCATCCCACGATCTTTACGTAGCAAGCACCTGGCCAGGATCCAACCGTCACAATAAGCGCTCCCTCCGGGGAGTCCTTCAGTGGAAGCAACTTCCGATGACCACGAGCGGTTCATCGTTCCCCAGCTACGATAGGATGAGTTGATGCCACGCTTCGGCGGTTTCCGATTCGCCTGGGCGCCCGTCCTGATCACCTATTTCTGTTACGGCGCCAGTGCCATCACGGCCATCGCCGATGTGTACTTCCAGAAGGAGGCGCTGGGCCTGACCCCGGCCGACGTGGCGGGGATCGCCTTCTGGCTGAGCCTGCCCTGGAGCATGAAGATGGTCGCCGGCGTGTCGGCCGACGTCTATCCCCTGTTCGGCAGCCGGCGCGCGGCCTACCTCCTGCTCGGCGCCCTGTGCACGACCGCCGGCTACGTGCTGCTCGCCACGACCGTCGCCGGCCGAGGCAGCTATCTGTTCGCCACGCTGCTGCTGACCATCGGCTACATGGTCCAGGACGTCATCGCCGACGCGCTGAGCGTCGAGATCGCGCAGACCGACGAGGAGATCGGCCAGATTCAGACCTACGGCCGGATGGCGCTGCTCGTCGGCGGCATCAGCGTGGGCTATCTCAGCGGCTGGCTCGCGGCGACGATCGGCAACCGCGCGACGTTCGGGCTCGCCACCGCGCTCCCGCTCCTGGTCGCCGCCACCGCGCCGTTCGTGCGGCGGGCGCGCCGCACCGTCCCGCGGCCGGCCGCTGCCCCGGCCGACGGCCCGCTCGGCGGAGGCCGCGCGCGGCTCGTGCTGATGGTCGGGCTCGGTTACGCGGGCCTCAGCGTTGCACTCGAGCTCCTCGACGTGGCGTTCGCCCAGGAGCTCGTCCTGGTGGTGTCGGCGGCGCTGATCGGCTTCCTGCTCAAGCGCGTGGGCATCAGTCGCGGCGTCGCCGTCGCCGCCATCGTGATCTTCCTGTTCCGCGCCACGCCCTCGGTCGGTCAGGGCTACAGCTACTGGGCGATCGACAAGCTCGGCTTCGATCAGCGCTTCCTCGGCGTGCTCGCCCAGGTCAGCTCGGTGCTGAGCCTGGCCGGGCTGCTCGTGTTCCGCAAGACGATCGTCAAGCGCCCGGTCAGCTTCACGCTCTTCTGGGTGATGATCGTCAGCACGCTCCTGTATCTGCCGAACGTCGGCCTCTTCTACGGCCTGCACGAGCGGCTGGGCGTCAGCGCGCGCACGCTGGCCTTCATCGACACGACGATCTCGGCGCCGCTCGAACAGCTCACCATGGTCCCGATGCTCGTGCTGATCGCGCGCAGCGCGCCGGTGGGTGCAGAGGCCACGATGTTCGCGATCATGGCCTCGCTGATGAACCTCGCGCTGTCGGCGAGCCAGCTCTTTACCCGCTATCTCAACACCACGTTCAGCGTGACCCAGCAGGACTACTCCAACCTGGGATTGTTGATGATCGCGGTCGGGGTGCTGAACCTGCTGCCGATCGTCACGCTGCCGCTGCTGCGGCGGGAAGAGCGGCCGGGCGGCGGTGTCGCGGGCGGCGGCGCGCCGAGGCCGGCGCTCGTGGGGCGAGCCGTCGAGCCCTCGGCGCCCGGGCCGGGCGGCGCCGCTTCACCGGTTTGAGGCCCACTCCCGCGGCGCGATGACGGCCCTGCGTCGCAATGACAAATAGGTGCGTTACATGTGCCAGTCCTGATACCAGGTCGAGTCGGCGCCCACGCCCTCGCGGGCGACGGACACGTCGATCAGGTAGGGCCGGTTCTCACCCTTGATCTTGTCCAGGCCACGCCGCAGCGCCGGCTCCAGATCCTTCGGCGAGCTGACCGCTTCACCGTCCACGCCCTGCGAGCGCGCCAGCGCCACGTAGTCGACGGCGGGGGCGCTGAGCCACAGGCCGGGATACTTGCCGTCCCGGATCATCTTGCTGTCCGGCATGTCCTTGGCCCAGTTGTGACGCACGATCTGGTAGCTCTCGTTGTTCGACACGATGGTCAGGACGGCGGTGTTGTAGCGGGCCATCGTCCAGAACCCGGCGGCGCTGTAGCCGAGCGCACCGTCGCCGAGGTTCAGCACGACCGGCCGCTCGCGGCCGACCGCGATCTTGGCGCCGATGGCGGCGCCCACCCCGAAGCCGAGCGAGCCGCCGCCGCTGCGCGTCCACGTCATCCCTTGATGCCCGAAGGACAGGAGCGTCGTTCGCGCCGTCGAGCTTTCCTGGACCATGACGGTGTTCTTCGGCAACACCTCGGCCAGGTGCGCTTCGAGGACACTGGGATGCACGATGGCGTCGTGCTCGTGCTCGCGCACCAGGTCCTCTTCTCGATTGATCAGTGCGGCGGCGTACGTCCGAACCTTGGCGCGCTGGCGCTTCCACGTCGCGATCCGATCGGAGTCGTGCACGCGCCCGAGCGCGTCGGTGAGGTTGCCCAGCGTCTCGTGCAGCTCACACTGCACGGCGACGTCGAGCGGATAGTGACGGCCCATGAGCAGCGGGTTCGGTCCGATCTGCATCACGTACGGCTCGGTCACGCTGCCGTGAACGCCGTGCGAGCCGACGATGAAGATCAGATCCGGTTTCAGACCGGTGGCCTGCTCGAACTCCTTGGACACCGGATACATGCCGCAGTAGAGCGGGTGGCGGCTGGGAAAGTTCACGAAGATCTGCCGGGTCGCGAACGCCGGCGCCTCGAGCGCCTCGGCCAGCGCAACCGCTTCGGCCTGGGCCCCCGCGCGCGAGACGTCGTCGCCGAAGATCAGCACGGGGCACTGCGCCTCGCCGAGCCGGCGGGCGATCGCCTCGACCGTCTGGGGGCGAGCCGGCCCCGGCCGTTCGATCCTGTACTGGGCCGCTTCGCCGATCTGCGCTTCCAGCCCTTCGCGATTGAGCAGCTCGGCGCTGATGGAGAGGTACACCGGGCCCGTCGGCGGGGTGGTCGCTTCGCGCAACGCCCGCGTGGTGGCCACGGTGATGGCGGCCGGGTTCGTCGCCACTTGATAGGCGCAGCGCGCGTCCTTGGTGATCGGGCGCATGGATTCGGCCTGGGTCAGACCCGGAAACGGCGAGAGGCCGCGATAGTCCTGAAGCTCGGACGCCCAGTCCCCGGCCACCACGAGCAGCGACGAGCCGGCCACCTGGGCGTTGAAGAGCTGCCCGGCGAGCTGGTACGAGCCACCCATCACGTGCGCGATGATCACGCCGACGTTGCCGCTGATCCGGTGGTAGCCGTCGGCCATCGAGGCCACCAACCCTTCGTGCTTGCCGACGACGAGCTTCTGATCGCCATCCTCGGCGAGCGCCGCGAAGATCCCGGTCTCCGCCGACCCCGGATTGGTGAACAGGTACTCGACCCCCGCGTCCTTCAGGGTCTGGATCAGCAGCACCCCGCCGGTGCCCGTGATCGTCTTTCGCATGGTCGACCTCGCTGTCCGCTCGTTTTGTCTTGAGCCGCCGCGCCGCGCGGCGCCCGACGGACTATACCATCCCGGCGGACGCTTCCCTCACTCGGTCGCGGCCGGAAGGCCCGGGTCGCGGGCCGCCGGCGCGGCCGCCTCCTTGCCCCGCCGCCGCGCGTCGGTGGTGCGAACCCGTCGCATGAACGGCACCAGGAGCACGACGGCGCAGGACGCGACGAGCATCAGCCGGAAGTCGTCCGCATAGGAAAGGACCTGGGCCTGGGTGAGCGTTTCCCGGTAGATCATGGCCATGGCCTGCCGGCCGGCCGTGACCACATCGGCGCCGCGATCGAGGAAATGCTCGGTCCACTGCTGGAGCCGGGCCACGACGGCCGGGTTGCCGGCGTCGACCCGGCTTCCCAGCATGACTTGATGAGCCTGCGCCCGCCGGACCAGCAGCGTCGTGACGACGGCCACCCCGATGCTGCCCCCGATGTTGCGAACGAGGTTGTAGGCCGCCGTGGCGTTGCTCAGCCGCTCCATCGGGATGTTGGCCAGCGCGAGCGCTTGCAGCGGCACGAAGATGAAGCCCATCGAGAATCCCTGGACGAAGCGGGGCCAGGCCAGGTTCCAGAAGTCGATGCTCGCGGTGACCTGGGCCATGAGCCAGAGCGAGACCGCCTGCAGGAGGCAGCCCCCCGCCAGCATGACGCGCTGGTCCATCCGTGACACCAGGCGGCCCGAGATCATCAGCGCCATCATCGTGCCCAGGCCGCCGGGCGCGAGGGTCAGCCCGGCCGTCCAGGCATCGTAGCCGAGGATCTTTTGCGTGTAGAGCGCGACCAGCAGGATGCTGGCGTTGAAGCTGAATCCCATCAGGAAGATCGCGACGGTGCCGAGACCGAAGTTGCGGTCGGCAAACACGGTGAGATCGAGGATCGGCTCGTTCGCGAGCAGCTCCCGGACGAGGAAGCCGAGCAACATGGCGATGGAGACGATGGTGAGGGCCACGATCATCGTCGAGTCGAACCAGTCGTTGCGCTCGCCCAGGTCGAGCACGAGCTGCAGACAGCCGAACCCGATCACCATCAGCACGATTCCGAAGACGTCGACGTGCCGGGGCCGGCGGTGGAAGGGCGCGTCGAACAGAAACGCGCTGATCATGAAGAAGGCGACGACGCCGATGGGCAGGTTGATGTAGAAGATCCAGCGCCACGACCAGTTGTCGCAAATCCAGCCGCCCACGGTCGGTCCGAGAATGGGCGCCAGCATGATGCCGAAGCCCCACACCGCCATGGCGGTGCCCCGCTCCGCGAGCGGGAAGATCTCCCACATGATCGCCTGCGCCATCGGGATCACCGGCCCGCCCCCGAGCCCCTGGAGCACGCGCATCGCGACGAGAAACTCCAGATTCGGCGCGATGCCGGACAGGAAGGAGCTGGCCGTGAACATGACCGTGCAGATCAAGTAGAAGCGACGGCGCCCGAACACGGCGGTCAACCACCCGGTGGCGGGGATCACGACCGCATTGGCCGCGAGGTACGAGGTGATGATCCAGGCCATCTCGTCGATGCTGGCCGAAAACGAGCCTTGCATGTGCGGCAGGGCCACGTTGGTGATGCTGGTGTCGAGCACCTGCATGACGGTGACGAGCATCACCGAGAACGTGATGGCCCACTTGCGGGCCGATCCGATGGGCTCCTCGCTCACGAGGTGGGGGCACTCGCGTGGCGGGCGGGACGAAACGGCCGGCGCGCGGCGCGCATACCCTCGCCTGACCTCCTCGTCGCCGTCACGCGGGCCGGCTGTCCGCTCGACTCACCGCTGGCTGAGATACCAGTCGCAGATTTCCTCGCCCGTCGTGAACCACACGCCCTTCTGGCGCCGGATGTAGTCGTACACGGCTTCGAAGTACTTGATCCGGTGCGGCACCCCCGAGATGTACGGGTGCACCGCGAGCGCCATCACGCGCGGATTCTTCGCGCCCTCGGCGTAGAGCCGATCGAACTGGTCCCGGGCGCGCCGCAGCCATTCCGACGATGCGTGGTGCTGGATGACCATCATCGGGATGTCGTTGAGCTCGATCGTGTAGGGCACGGAGACGAGCGGCCCCGCCGACGTGCGGATCTCGTACGGCTGGTCGTCGTTGACCCAGTCCGAGACGTACCGGATCCCCTCTTCGGCGAGCACGTCCAGGGTCTCCCACGTTTCGGTCAGCCCCGGGCCGAGCCAGCCCTTCGGCGCCTTGCCCGTGAATCCACGAATGAGCTCGATCGCTTCCCGGATGGCCGCGCGCTGGTCCGGAAGCAGGTGCATCGCGCCCTGCTTGACTCCGTGTCCCATGAACTCCCAGCCGGCGTCGAGCATCGCCTTCGCGACGTCGGGGTAGGAGCGGCAAACGTTGGCGTTGATGGCGGTCGTCGCGCGAAGTCTGCGCCGGGTCAGCGCGTCGAGGAGGCGCCAGACGCCGACACGCATGCCGTACTCGTGCCACGACCAGTTCGGCACGTCGGGGATGACGGCCACGCCCTGCGGCGTCGTGAGGTACTGGCGAGCCATCGGTTTTTCGATGTCCCATTCCTCGACGTTGACGATCGTCCAGACGGCAATGCGCGCGCCCTTGGGGAGTCGCCAGGGCCGCCGGCCGCGCATCGGGGAGTACGGGAACCGCTCGGGCGGAAGTCGCATGTCGCTCGCTCCTCCTCGGAGTCGTACAACCGAGGGAATTGGCTGCCCCGACCTCACGAGACTACTCTATAATCCCGCTCGGATGACCAAGGTAAGACCGATCGACATCCATGCCCATTTCTTTCCCGAAGCGTTCTTGCGCCTCATCGGTGAGGAAGGCGAGCGCATGAATGCCCGCGTGGACCGGTCGGACGCCAGGGGGCCCGTGCTCCAGATCGGAACCACCCGGACGGCGCCGCTGCGCGCCGGATTCATCGACGTCGACCACCGGCTCAAGGAGATGAAGCGACAGGGCGTCGGCATGCACGCGCTGTCGCTGACCGGGCCCATGGTCCACTGGGCGCCGCCGGAATTCGGCGCCCGGCTCGCCCGTGCCTTCAACGATGCGGTGGCGGAGGCGCACACCGCTCATCCGGACCGCTTCGTTGGACTCGCCACGCTGCCCATCCAGGACCCCAAGCTGGCCGTGAACGAGATCGATCGCATCGCGCGGCTGCCCGGGATGCGCGGGGTCTATCTCCCCACGAACGTGCAGGGACGCGAGATCGCCCACCCCGACTTCTTCCCCGTGTACGAGCGAATCCACGAGCTGGGGCTGCCCGTCTTCCTGCATCCCGTCGTGGTGATCGGCGCCGACCGCTTCCACGCGTTCTATCTCTCGAACCTGCTCGGCAATCCCTTCGACAACACGATCGCCGCCGCGAACCTGATCTTCGGCGGCGTGCTCGATCGGTTCCCGAAGCTGACCGTGTGCCTGCCCCACGGCGGTGGCGCCTTTCCGTACCTCGTCGGACGCCTGGACCGCGGCTGGAAGATGCGAGCGGAGTGCAAGCACCTCAAGCGGCCGCCGTCGGCCTACCTGCGCCGCTTCACCTACGACACCATCACCCATTCCGCCGAATCGCTTCGCTTCCTCATCAAGCGGGTCGGCGCGGACCGGGTGCTGCTCGGCAGCGATTACTGCTTCGACATGGGCTACGCGCGGCCGGTGGAGATCGTGACGAAGCTCGCGGGCCTGGCCAAGGCGGACCAGGCGCGCATCCTGGGTGGCAACGCGCAGCGAATGCTGCACCTGACGTAGCCGCCGGGGCCGACCGATGGAGTTCCTCCTCATCCAGCTCTTCAACGGCGTCTCGTACGGCGCCCTGCTCTTCCTGCTCGCCGGCGGTCTCTCGCTCATCTTCGGGATGATGCGCATCGTCAACATGACGCACGGCTCCTACTACCTGCTCGGCGGGTACGTGGCCCTCACGGTCATCTGGCGCAGCGGATATTTCGTGCTCGGGCTCCTCGCGGCAATGCTCGTCATCGCGTGCATCGGCATCGCCGAGTGGAACGCCTTCCTCAAGCGCCTGTCCGGCCAGGAGCTCGGCCAGGTGCTGACCACGATGGGCTTTGCGCTGATCTTCCAGGATCTGGCCCTGGTGGTCTGGGGCGGCGATCCGTATACGATCCCGCAACCGAAGTTCCTCTCCGGCAGCCTGCGTGCCGGCAACCTCTTCCTCCCGACCTACCGGATCTTCATCGTGGCCGTGGCCGCCGCCGTGGCCATCGTGCTCTGGCTGGTGCTCGGCCGCACGCGCATCGGCGCCATGATGCGCGCGACGGTGGACGATCCCGAGATGGCGCGCGGGGTCGGCATCAACGTGCACGCGATCTCGATGGGGGTGTTCGCGATGGGCGCCATGCTGGCCGCGGTGGCGGGCGTGGTGGCGGGCGGCTTCGTCGGCGTGTACCCGGGCGCCGACTTCGAGATCCTGCCCTATGCGTTCGTGGTCGTGATCATGGGCGGCATGGGGAGCCTCAAGGGCGCGTTGATCGGCAGCCTCATCGTCGGGCTGCTCGACAACTTCGGCAAGGCGCTGTTCCCCGAGCTCTCGTACTTCACCCTCTTCGCCCCCATGGCCATCATCCTCGCCGTGCGGCCCACCGGGCTCTTCGGCCGCGCGTGATCGCCCGTCTCCTCGCCGGTCGCGAGCGGCTCATCCTGGGCGCGTTCCTGCTCGTGCTGGTGGTGGTGCCGCCGTTCTTCTCCGGCTTCCTCCTCGCCCTCGTCACGCAGGCGCTGATCCTCGCGATTCTCTCGATGAGTCTCGACATCATCCTGGGCTACACCGGGCTGGCCTCCCTCGGTCACGCCGCGTACCTCGGGATCGGCGCGTACGCGGTGGGAATCTTGAGCACGCGCTACGGCGCGGGCTTCTGGACGGTGCTGCTGGTCGGCGTGCTGGGGGCCGCCGTGGTCGCGGCCGTGTTCGGCCTGATCGCCCTCCGCGCGACGGGCGTGTACTTCCTGATGATCACGCTCGCGCTCGGCATGGTGGTGTGGGGACTCGCGCACCGCTGGGTCTCCGTGACGTCGGGGGACAACGGCATCGCGAGCGTCCCCCGCCCCCGGCTGGGGCTCGGGCTGCCGTGGTCCTTCTCGGACGCGGTGCCCTTCTACTACCTGGCCCTCGTCGCGTTCCTGCTCGCCTTCACCCTGCTGCGCGTGGTGGTTTCCTCGCCCTTCGGTCAGACCCTCGTCGGCATCCGGGAGAGCGAATCGCGAATGCGCACCCTCGGCTACCACGTGTGGCTGCACAAGTACATCGGCTTCGTGATCGCGGGCGCGGTCGGCGGCTTCGCCGGCGTGCTGTGGTCGTACTACAACGGCTTCGTGAGCCCGGCCGATCTGGAGCTGGCGACCTCGGTGGAAACGCTGCTGATGGTGGCGCTCGGCGGCCGCGGCACCCTGTACGGACCGGCGCTCGGCGCCGCGGTCATCGTGCTCCTCAAGAATCTGGTGTCCGTTTACACGCACCGCTGGCTGCTCATTCTGGGTGCCGTCTACATCGGCACGATCGTGTACGCCCCCGAGGGCATCGTGGGGGCCATCCGGCAATGGACCGAGAGGACGAGGAGGGACAAGGCATGGTCAAGCGGTTGACCGTCGCGCTGCTCGCGCTGGCCGTCGGGGTTGCTCTCGTGGTGATGCCGGCCACGGCCCAGAAGGGGCCGATCAAGGTGGGCTTTCTGGCGCCCATGACGGGTGGCGCAGCCCAGGTCGGCAAGGACATGGAGAACGGCTTCAAGATGTGGCTCGAGGAGAATGGCAACCAGTTCGCCGGCCGCAAGGTCGAGGTGATCGTCGAGGACACCCAGGGGCAGCCCAACATCGCCCTCACCAAGCTGCGCAAGCTGGTGGAGAGCGACAAGGTGCACGTCCTGGCCGGCGGCCTCTTCGCGCACGTGGGCTACGCGCTCGCCCCCAAGGTCGACGAGTACAAGGTCCCCATGCTCTACCCGGTGATGGCAGCCGACGACCTCACCCAGCGCCAGCCGAAGAAGTGGGTGGTCCGCACCGGGTGGACGTCGAGCCAGCCCTCGCACCCGTTCGGCGAGTACGTCGCGAAGACGCTCGGCTACAAGCGCGTGGTCGTCATCGCGATCGACTACGCCTTCGGCTGGGAGGTGGTGGGCGGATTCCAGAAGACGTTCGAGGAGAACGGCGGCCAGATCATCCAGAAGCTGTGGCCGCCGCTCGGCACCGCCGACTTCGCGCCCTACCTGGCCCAGATCAAGAAGGACCAGGCCGACGCCGTCTTCGCGCTGATGGTGGCGGCCTCCTCGCTGCGGTTCCCCAAGCAGTACGAGGACTCCGGGCTCAAGATCAAGCTGCCGCTCATCGGAGGCGGCACCACCTTCGACGAATTCGTGCTGCCGTCGCTCGGCGACGAGGCCCTCGGTGGCATGAGCCCGCTGATCTACAGCGCGGCCATCGACACGCCCGCCAACAAGAAATTCGTCAAGGACTACCGCGCGAAGTACACCAAGCAGCCGTCGTACTACTCCGAGACCTGCTACACGGCGGCGCGCTGGATCGCGGAAGCGGCCAAGGCCGTCAACGGCGACCTCGAAGACCGGGAGAAGTTCCTGGCCGCGCTCAAGAAGGTCGAGATCCCCGACGCGCCCCGCGGCCCGATCAAGCTCGACGCCCACGGCAACCCCGTCCAGAACGTCTACATCCGCAAGGTCGAAAGGAAGGGCGGCGAGCTCTGGAACACCGTCATCCAGGTCTATCCGAACGTGTCGCAGTTCTGGAAGTACAAGCCGGACGAGTTCCTCAAGCAGCCCGTCTATGACCGCAACTTCCCGCCCTGCAAGTACTGCTAGCATGAGTCCCGCCGCCGTCCCGGCGCTGAGCCTCGCCGACGTCTCCAAGGCGTTCGGCGGACTCCGCGCCGTGGACGGGGTGAGCCTGACCGTCGGCGCCGGCGAGCGCCGCGCTCTCATCGGGCCGAATGGCGCGGGAAAGACGACGTTGTTCAGCCTCATCAGCGGCGAGCAGAAGCCCACGAGCGGTCGCGTGGAGCTCTTTGGCCGCGACGTGACGGGCCTGGCGCCGCACCGCCGGGCCGCGCTCGGCCTGACCCGCACGTACCAGATCACCAATCTCTTTCCGAGCCTGAGCGTGCTCGACAACTGCATCCTGGCCGTGCAGGCGCTGAGCCCGATCAAGCTCCACCTGCACCGCTCGATCGCGCGCTATCCCAACCTGGCAACCCGTGCGCGTGAGGTGTTGGAGGCGGTGGGTCTGGGCGACCAGACCGCCGTGCGGGTCCGCAATCTCTCGCACGGCGAGCAGCGGCAGCTCGAGATCGCGCTCGCGCTCGCCGGCTCGCCCAGGGTCGTCCTGCTCGACGAGCCGACCGCGGGGCTGTCCCCCGCCGAGTCGGCACTGATGACCGCGCTCCTCAAGCGGCTCGATCCCGCCATCACGCTGCTCGTGATCGAGCACGACATGGACGTCGCCTTCGAGCTGACCGACCGCATCACCGTGCTCCACTACGGCCGGGTGGTGGCCGATGGGCGGGCCGATGACGTCAAGCGCGATCCCCTGGTCCAAGAGATCTACCTCGGAGTTCAGTAGACGATGCTCGAAGTCCGCGACATCCACACCTACTACGGCGACAGCTACGTGCTGCAAGGCATCTCGCTCCGCATGGAGCGCGGGCGCGTCCTCGGCATCCTCGGCCGCAACGGGATGGGCAAGACGACGCTCATCCGCTCGATCGTCGGCTTCACACCGCCGCGCCGCGGCCAGGTCGTGTTCAAGGACCAGGACATCACCGGGTGGCCGTCCAACCGCTCCGTCGCCCTCGGACTCGGCCTGGTCCCCCAGGGGCGCCGCGTCTTCCGCTCGCTGTCGGTGGCCGAGAACCTCGCCGTCGCCGCGCGCGCCCGCAACCGCGAAGGTGGGTGGACAATCGAGCGTGTGATGGAGCTGTTTCCCCGGCTGCGCGAGCGCGCGGGCAGCGGCGCGGGAACCTTGTCGGGCGGCGAGCAGCAGATGCTCGCGATCGCGCGGGCGCTGATGACGAATCCCGACCTGCTGCTGATGGACGAGCCGACCGAGGGACTGGCGCCCCTGCTCGTGCGCGAGGTGGGGCGGGTCATCAAGGGTCTCAAGGCGGCCGGGCTGTCGATCCTGCTCGTCGAGCAGAACCTGCCGCTCGCCCTGGAGGTCGCCGACGACGTCCACGTGATGTCCCGGGGCCGCATCGTCCACTCCTCCCCCGCCGCGGCGCTCGCCCGGGACGAGGACGTGAAGAAGCGGTATCTGGGACTATGAGGAGGGTAGGATGAAGCGCATCGGCGTGGTCGGGGTCGGGCTCCTGGGAAGCGCGGTCGCGCGACGGCTGCTGGCGGGCGGCTTCACGGTCACGGGGCACGATACGCGCTCCGAGGCGGTGGCCGCGCTCGCCTCCAAGGGTCTGCGCGCGGCGGCGAGCCCGGCGGCGGCCGCCGCCGGTGCCGACGTGATCTTCACCATCCTGCCGTCGCTCGAGATCGTGGAGAAGGTCATCACCGACCCCGGCGGGCTGATCGACGCCGCGCCGCCAAGCGCGACCATCCTCCAGATGAGCACGATCTCGCCGGACCTCACGCGGCGGCTCGCCCGGGCCGCGGAGGCTCGCGGGCTCGGCTTCCTCGACACGCCCATGAGCGGGACCAGCTCGATGGTCGAGCGCGGCGATTGCACCATCTTCGTCGGCGGCGATCGCGCCCGAGCCGACGCGTGCCGCCCCGTCTTCGACGCCGTCGCGCGCCGGACCGTCTACGTCGGCCCCGTCGGCGCCGCCTGCCTGGCCAAGCTCGCCACCAACCTGCTCGTCGGTCTCAACACGGTCGCGCTGGCGGAGGCGCTCGTGCTGGGCACCAAGGGCGGGCTCGAGCCGGCGGCGCTGCTGGAGATCCTGCGCGACAGCGCGGCGGGCTCCCGGATGCTCGACGTCCGTGGCCCACTGATGGTGCAGCACGATTTCGCGCCGCAGATGAAGCTGGATCTGTTCATGAAGGACTTCGCGCTCATGCTCGACGAGGGCCGGCGCCTCGGCGCTCCCCTGCCCCTCACCAGCATCGCCCAGCAGCTCTGCGGCGCGACCTCCGCCGCCGGCCACGGAATGGAGGACCTCGCCGCGGTCCTCACGACGTTCGAGACGATGGCCGGCCTCGACGGATCGAAGGGCTGATCCGCCAACCCCATGCGCTTCGGCACGTACGACTTCCTCCAGCCCGCTCCGGGACGCCGGCATGCCGAAGTCATCCACGACGAGCTCGCGCACATGGTGCCGCACTTCCGGAGGAATGCATGAGCCGCCGGTACATCGATCTGTCCGTCACCGTCGACCGCGAGACGCTGAGCCCGCCGTCGACCAACATGAAGCTCGACATCACGCCGCATCGCCGGGGCCCGGGATTCTGGCAGGTCTCGAGCGTGCACCAGAGCCTGCACACCGGGGCCCACATCGACTCGCCGCTGCACGTCTACCAGGACGGCATCACGACCGCCGAGATCAGTCTGGACCAGGTGATGGGTGAAGCGATCGTGGTGGATCTGTCCTTCGCCGGCGCCAACCACAAGGTCACCATCGACGACCTTCGCCGCGGCGGCGCCGACGACGTGCGCAAAGGTGACATCGTCCTGCTCCGCACCGACTGGTCGGACAAGACCTACGGCCGGTGGCCGGATTACTTCGTCCAGTCGCCGTACTTTCCGCCGGAGACGGCGGAGTGGCTGGTCGCCAAGGGGCCGAAGAACATCGGCTTCGACTTCTTCGAGGAATACTGCGCGCGCCTGCCCGACTTCTCGTCCGAGGACTTCCCGATGCACCGGGTCATCCTGGGCGCCGGCATCGTGATCATGGAGGGCCTCACCAATCTCGGCGCGCTGCCTCAACGGCGCGTCGATTTCGCGGCCCCCTTCTACAAGATCGCCGGCACGGAAGGCGCACCCGCCCGCTTCTTCGCCACGATCTGAGTACATGGGGGGCCCCGATATGGCCCCCCATCCCCCCCATCGCTCGGACGCGCCCCGGGAAACCCGGGGCGCGCCTCGACATCCTCCACGCTCGGAGCGCCCCGGCGAAGCCGGAGCGCGCCTCGAATTCCCTCAATGGCTCTGTCTTTTCCCCCTCCCGCGCACCCCGCATCCATCTCGACGCATCAAAACGTGCGATGACGGCGCAAAGGCGGCATTCTGTAACGGGATGACGCTGTTCGATCTCGCGTGACAAGGAGGCCGCCATGGGCGACTTGATCCACACTTCGCGCGTCCGCATCGTCAAGGACGGAGGCCCCGCGCGCCGGGCCTACATCGAAAACTTCCCGGAGCCCGTGCGCTACGGCGTGCACGGCGGCATCAAGAAGTTCTCACAGTCCGTCCAGCGCGGCATCGCCATCGAGTGGGACGGCGACGTGGAGGAGGAGTGAGCATGCGCGCGCTCGGCGCGCTCCTCCTGTGCGTCGCGGCCGTCGGCAACGTCGCCGCTCAGCCCACCGCCGCCCCCCATCCGGCGATCCAGACCGTGATGCGACAGCTCGACGCGTTTCGTCAGGGCGATTACGACACCGCGTACGGCTTCGCGTCGCAGACCATCCGCGACCTGTTCGACCGCGCCACCTTCGAGCGCATGGTGAGCAGCGGGTATCCGGAGATCGCCCGCTCGCTGTCCGCGATCGTGCAGAGCGCGGAGGACGCCCCCAACGGCAACGTCTATCTCTTCGTCACCGTCCACGGCGCCAACGGAAAGAACGTCGAGGCCGTCTACGAGATGGTCCAGGAGGACGGCCGCTGGAAGATCAACGCGGTGGTCACCAAGCACGCTGGGGGAACGGTGTAGTCCTCGGAGGGGACCGGCGACGCGTCGAACTACACCTGGCGGACGCGGCCGGACCAGTAGCGTTCGCGGAGCTCACGCTTGAGGATCTTGCCGTAGGCGTTCTTGGGCAGAGACGGGAGGAACTCGACGGACTGTGGCTTCTTGTACGAAGCGAGGTGGCGGCGGCAGTGCTCGACGATCTCGGCCTCGGTCACCGTGGTGCCGTCGCGCACGACCACCAGCGCCTTGACCGTCTCGCCCCACTTCGGATCGGGGACCCCGATTACCGAGACCTCGTAGACGGCGGGGTGCCGGCAGATGACCTCCTCGACCTCACGCGGGTAGATGTTGGAGCCCCCGCTGATGATCATGTCTTTCTTGCGATCGGTGATGAAGAGGTAGCCGTCGGCGTCCAGATAGCCGACGTCGCCGGTGTGCAGCCAGCCGCCCCGTAGCGTCTCCGCCGTCGCCTCCGGCTTGTTCCAGTACCCCTTCATCACGAGATCGCCGCGCACGACGATCTCCCCCATCGTGCCCGCCGGCACGTCGACGTCGTCGTCGTCCACCACCCGCACCCGCACGCCCGGGCACTCGCGGCCCGCCGACGCCAGACGGCCGAGCTTCACGGGGTCGTCGCCGGTCACGTGCTCTCGCTTCGGCAGCGTGGTGCACGTCATCGGCGCCTCGCCCTGGCCGAAGATCTGCACGAAGATCGGCCCGAACACGCGGATGGCCTCGCGGAGTTGCTCGACGTACATCGGCCCGCCGCCGTAGATCACCGTGTGCAGGCTCGAGAGATCGTAGCGGGGCCGGTCCGGACTGGCGAGCAGCACGTTAATCATGGTCGGCACCAGGAACATGGTCGTCACGCGATAGCGCTGGATGGCCTCGAAAATCCGCGGCGGATCGAACGAGCGGGTGGCCGGAAACGCGCTGGCCGCGCCGCCCGCGATGTGGTGGAAGATCGACACGCCGGAGCCGTGGGTGATGGCGGCGGCGTGGAGCAGCACGTCGCCCGGCGCCGTCGGATTGATGTCGATGAGGAACTGCCCGGCCATCGTGACGAGGTTCCGGTGGGTGAGCATCGCGCCCTTGGGCCGGCCGGTCGTGCCCGACGTGTAGAAGAGCCAGGCGAGATCGCCCGGCTCGATGTCGACCGCCGGCGGCGTGTCGGGCTGGCCGATCTGGATCTCCTCGAACCCGAGATCGCCGTCGGGCTGGCCGCCCACGCAGACGAATCGCTCGACCGAGGTGAGCTCGTCGCGCACGGAGGCGAGGTGATGGCGAAATTCGTGGCCGTACACGAGCACGGTCGCGCCGGCATCATTGAGCATGTAGGCATGCTCGGCCGGGTGCAACCGGACGTTCATCGGCACCACCGCCATGCCCGCCTTCATCGGCGCGAGCAGCGTCTCCAGACCCTGCGCGCAGTTGGGCACGAGCATGCCGATGCGGTCGCCGGGAGCGGCGCCGAGCGCGCGCAGGGCGTGCGCCAGCCGGTTCACCCGCGCCTCCGCGTCACGGAACGTGACGATCGCGTCGCCCTCGAGCCAGGCCGGGCGATCGGGGAACCGCTGCGCGGCGCGGGTCAGGAGGTGGCCGGCGTGCACGTCAACGTGGGGTGAACGCCGCCGGTGACAGGCGGCCGGCGACCGTGAAGCGTCCCTCGCCATGCGGAGTGAGGACGACCATCTCACCGGGTTGGGGCGCGAGCCCGGTGACCGCGCGCACGTTGAGCTGGTGCGTGACCATGATCAGGTTGCCGCGGGCGGGCCGCTCGCCGGCGAGCGCGCGCACGGCCGGCGTGTGGGCGGCATCGTGCGCGGGATCGTTGAAGTACGAGTTCAGGGCCGGCCAGAGTTCGGCGCGGCCGAAGGCGAGCCGGGCCGTCTCCGAGCAGCGGCACCATTCGCTCGACAGCACACGAGCGATCGGAATGCGCCGGGCGCGGAACGCGACGCCCACGCGGCGCGATTCGATCCGACCGATCTCGGACAGGGTCTGCTGAGTCGCGCAATCCCGCAGATCGAAGCGCGGCGGATCGCCGACGCCGGACACGGTCGAGGCGTGCCGCATCATCACGACCTGGCCGCCACCGGCCAGCAGCGCCCACAGCGTCTCGTCGGCAAAGACGGGCGTAAGCGCGCCCGCGACGAGCACGACGGCGAAAGCGCCGGTGATGGCCGCGGCGGGCGCTGCGCTCACTCGATGACGCCGAGGCGGCCGGTGTGGCTGCCCATGTACGCCTTGAACGTCTTTGCCCGCGTGTCGAAGCGCGCGATCTTGCCGACGACCGGCCCGGCGCCCGCCACCAGGAGTACGACCGCGAGCAGGGCCCGCAGCGCGGCGAGCGCGACGACGATCGGCACACGAGTACCGGGGACGCGCGTGACCGGCATATTCATGGGGCGATTCTATGTCGGGGACGATGCCGGCGCCACCGCCGCGGGCGGGGCGCGGGCGGATCAGCGACGCGCGCTACCGACGAACTCCCGCTCGATGGCCTCACCGCGATCGCCGAAGCGCGTCGCCCACGGCTCGACCACGAACCCGGCGCCCGTGGACCGGCCCACGTACCAGGCGCCGGTCTCCCGGTCGTGGATCGCGACGTCGGCGCGGCCGTCACCCGTGAAGTCGGCCACGTAGGTCCGCTCGGTCTCGCCGCGGTCGCCGAGGCTCGTGGCCCACGCCTGGACGGTAAACGCGCTGCCGGTGGAAACGCCGACCCACCAGGCGCCGGTCTCCCGGTCGTGGATCGCGACGTCCGCGCGACCGTCGCCGGTGAAGTCGCCGACGAGGGCCTCTTCGCGAGAGCCGCGATTGCCGAAGTCGAGCACCCAGGCCGAGATCGCGAGGCTCGTGCCCGTCGAGATGCCCACGTACCAGGCCCCCGTCTCCCGATCGTGGATGGCGACGTCGGCGCGGCCGTCGCCGTTGAAATCAGCCACGAAAACGTCCTCGGCGTCGCGACCCCGGTTGCCGAAGCTGGTCGCCCACCGCTCTTTGGTGAACCCGGTGCCGGTCGACCGGCCGATCCACCACTCGCCCGTCTGCCGATCGTGGATGGCGACGTCCGTCCGACCGTCGCCCGTGAAATCCGCCGCGAACGTCTCCTCGAACGCCTCGCCACGGTTGCCGAAGCTTGCCGCCCACCGGCTGACGGCGAAGCCCGATCCGGTCGACCGGCCCACGAACCAGTCACCGGTCAGACGGTCGTGGAGCACGACGTCGGCCCGGCCATCGCCGTCGAAGTCCCCGACGAGCACGGCTTCACGCTCGGCGCCCCGATTCCCGAAGTTGGTCGCCCACGCCTCGACGGCGAAGCCGCCGGTCGCGGCCCGGCCCACGTACCAGTTTCCCGTGCGGAAATCGTGGATCGCGACGTCCGTGCGACCGTCCCCGGTGAAGTCGGCCACGAGCGCCCGCTCCTGGTCGGCGCGGTTGCCGAATCGCGCGGCCCAGCGGTCGGCAAGAAACGCCGAGCCCGTGGAGAGGCCGACGTACCAGTCGCCGGATTGGCGGTCGTGGATGACGACGTCGGCGAGCCCGTCACCGTTGAAGTCCGTGTCGGTGACGTCGCGGGCGGCGCCGAGGCTGGCCAGCGCCTGGCCCACCCTGATCCGCGGCCGCGTCGTCAACACGTCGGGGATGGACAACCCGGTCGTCTGCATCGCGCTGAGCAACTGCGTCACGCTCGCCAGCGGCCGGGCCTGCCGCAGCACGGCGAACGCACCGGCGACGTGCGGCGTCGCCATGGACGTGCCACTGAGCGACCCGAACGTGGTCACCGGCAGCGAGGAGCGGATGCTGCTGCCGGGCGCGAACAACGAGAGGAACGGTGCGACGTTCGAGAACGACGACACCTGATCCGTCTTGGTGGTGGACGCCACGCTGATGGCGCTCGAGATGCAGCCGGGTGAGCTGATACCGTTGACGTAGCCGTTGTTGCCGGAGGCGATGACGGTGGCGATGCCGGCGGAGCGCAGGTTGTCGATGATCGGCTTCAAGACGTTGGTGTCGCAGAAGCTGGTGTTGCGCGTCGAGTTGCCGAGGCTCATGTTGATCGACCCGATCGTGTACTGGTTACGGAGCAGATACACGCGCTCCAGCGCGGCCGCCAGGTCGGAGGTGAATGCCGAGACCGCGTTCGGTGACGTGCGGGAAAACACCTGCACGGCCATGATCCGCGCGCCCTTGGCCACGCCGGAGAACGCCTGGCCCGCCAGCGTCCCGTCGCCCGCGGCGATGCCCGCGACGTGGGTGCCGTGGTCGCACCCGGCGACGGGGCACTTCGCACCCGCGCCGGGACCAGTCTGGGTGGTCGCGCCGTTCGGACACACGCTCAGGCTGGCCAGACCGCCACCCGAATAGCAGGCCTCCTCGATCACCTTGCCCGACAGGAACGGATGACCGGCGGCAACCCCGGTGTCCAGAATCGCGACGACGGTGCCGGTGCCATCCCAGCGATACGACCAGGCGGTCGGTGCCTGCACGAGCGGACCGCTCTCCGCGAGCGTCGGCTCGTACTCCTCGTCCTCCATCACGCGCTCCACGTGAAGGCCCGCCGCCTCGAGCTCGGCGAGGCCCTCGGGACCGATCTCGACCGCGAGATAGGGGACGGTGTCGTACGCGCGAATGACGCGGTGCGCATGGTGTCTCAGGCGGTGTCGAACTTCACGTTGCGCATCGGTGATGTCGCCGCGCTGCAAGCCCACCGCGAACTCCGAGCTCAGCATGCCTTCCGGCATGGGCCGCCCGGCCCGCAGCCGGAGCTCGATGAGGACACGCGTCCGGCGGCCGACGTGCGCGGCGGCCCGGACGTTCGGATCGACTTCGACGCGGCGCTCGGTCGCCGACGGACGCGGCAGCGAGCCCACGACGTTGGCGCCGGTCGCACCAACCAGGAACGCGACGACCATCGCGACGCGGCGGCGGCGGCTCATCGTGACGGCCCCGGTGATGGCGTCGCCTCGGCGTCCTCGTGGACCCGGCTGACGAGATCACTCATCCGCTCGAGCGCGCGCAACGCGTCGGCACCGATCTCCATGGCGAGGATAGGAACGGTCTCGTAGCGGCGGTGCACCGTGAACCGCGTACCCGCCAATCGCTGCTCGACGGTGGACTGCGCCGCCGCGATGGCCGCCCGCCGGCGCGTCACTTCCGGCGCCGACAGGCCGCCCTCCGGCTGTGCCGCCTCCGTCACTCGCAACTCCACGAGGACCCGGACCGAACCTTGCGAGACGTGGTGACGAACTGCGGGATCGACAACGGGGGCGGAGCCGTCGCTGGCGCCCGGTCGCACACACGCCAGCAGGAACATGGCGGCCCCGACGACGCCGACGCGAACCGCCAGACGCCGATGTCCGCCCAGCCCTCCACGGATACGCCGGTCGCGCGGAGCCATCGCTCCTAAAGTACGGCCGACCCACGGCCGGAGTTTAACGAGGGCCGTTATGGCACGCAGTCCGGGCGGCCCTGCAGCCGCTGCTTGAGTTGAACTGGAAGAGCTCAGGATCCGCGGCGCGCCACAGCGCGGAAGCATCGTCGAGCCGCAACGGCTCCACCGCCCTGCCCCGCAACCCGACCGCCTCCCCCCACATGCGAGGCCGGCAGCGTAGCGTGCGGCCAGCCCAGGAGCAAGACCGTTTCAGCCGGGCTCGTCTCGGGAGCTCGAGGCCAGCTGGGGCAACGTACGCTATCGGGAGCGGGACTTGCGCGAGGGGGAGGGGCGTGGGGGCGCTCCCGGACCTGTTGTAGTGAGGCTGCCCCTTCCACCCACCCGTGGCGTTCACGACACACCGCAGGGTGAAGTCAGGTCCGGGAGCGCCCCCACGCCCCTCCCCCACGCTACGGCACCAGGCGACCTCGTGAGATCAGGCGTGGTCGAAGCCGTGGGAGTCTTTGACGCTGTTCGGACCTCGGGACGTCAGCCGCCGAGACGGTGAAAGACGAGGCCGTCGAGCAGCTTGGGGTAGAAGTGGGTGGACTTCTGCGGCATCAGCTCACCGCCTCGCACCACCGCCTGGAGCTCTTCCGGCGTCGTTGGCGCGATCAGGAAGGCCGCCTGGTAGCGGCCCGCCCGCGCGAGCGCGACGGCCTCGGCCTGGTCGGCGGTGTAGTCGACGTTGGTCCTGGCCTCGAGCTTCTCGTCGGTGATGTCGAGCAGCGGGCGCAGCAGTCCCTCGTGCAGGACGGACACCGCGAGCTGCCGCCACGCCGGTGACGTGCCTGCGGCCCACGCGATGCGATCGGCGGCGGCGTCACGCAGCCGGAGCGCGAGGGCGTGCGCGCCCGCGACCACGCCGATGCGCCGATTCCCGGGACGAAACGCGACGGGATCCGCGAGCGGCTCGACGTCGAACCAGGCGCGCGCGGCCTCGACGAACCGCGCGACGTCGAAGCCGGCGACGTCGTGGACCAGTCGATGATTCGGAAGGATCGTGAGACCCGGCGCCTCCGGGGTGAAGAACGCCATCATCTTGTGGCCGGCGCCCTGGTGCCGCGCGGCGTAGGCGAGGGCGGTTTCGTAGCGGTGATGGCCGTCGGCGATGATCGTCTGCCGCGGCGCCATCAGTCCGGCGACGCGCGCGATGGCGGTGGCGTCGGTCATCCGCCACAGGCGATGCAGCTCGCCGCGCAGGTCGCGCGCTTCGGCGACGGGATCACCGGCGGGCGCGGTCGCCCGGCGCAGGGTCCCGTCGGGGTCGCCCACCAGCATGAAGATCAGCCCGACGTCGGCGCCGGTCGCTTCGAGCAGCCGCATGCGATCCTGCTTGGGCCCCGGGTGCGTCCGCTCGTGCGGCAGCACGACGTTCTCCGCGTAGTCGGTCACCTCCCCGAGCGCGACGAAGCCCTGGCGGGTGATGGGGCGGTCACCCACCGTGTACGTCTGCGTATAGGGATAGATCGCCGGCCGTTCGTCGCGCGGCCAGACGCCCGAGGCCAGCCACTCGTCGAGGACCACGCGCGCCTGCGCATAGCCGTCGCCGCCCCCCTCCGCCTCCTTGGGCAGCGTGACGCGCACGATGTTGAAGGGGCTCATCGCATAGAGCCGGTCCTGCATCTCGGAGCTGATCTGATCGTACGGCGGCGCCACGATCCTGGACAGATCGCGCTCGCCGCCGCCGCCGTAGCGATAGCCCTGGAACGGACGGATGCGCACGGTCAGTGGGCGGCGTTGCGGAGGGTGTTCATACCGTGGGCGCGCTACGGGCGGGGCTCATCGGGCCGACGTTCCGATCAGGACGCGCTCGTGGTGGCGCTCCCGACCCCACTGAGCCGCCGCTGCAGGTCCACGATGTGGGTGGCCATGACGGCGCGCGCGCGCTCCAGATCGCGCGCGGCGATCGCATCCACGATCCCTTGATGCGCGCGGTCGACGTGCACGCGATCCTCACCGACCAGCCGGGGCTGGGGCACCACGCCGATCTCGACCTCCAACAACGCGTCGATCAGCAGCGTGTGCACGGGATTGCGGGCGGTGGCGGCGACGAGACGATGGAAGCGAAGGTCGGCCTCACGCGGATCGGCGCCGGCGGCGGTGCGCGCGGCCGCCTCGTCCAGCACCGCGAGGAGCGCCTTCACGTCCATCTCCGTCGCCCGCAGCGCGGCCAGCTGCGCGATCTCCGGCTCGACGAGCAGGCGAGCTTCCATGAGCTGCGCCAGCGACACGTGCGAAAGCCGCAGCAGCGTGCGCAGGTCGCGGCCGAGCAGCCCGCCGTCCACGGCACGAACGAAGTAACCACCCGCCGCGCCGTGCCGCACCTCGAGCAGGCCGCGGTGCTCGAGCGTTCGTAGCGCCTCGCGCACGGCGACGCGGCTGGCGCCGACGTCGCGCGCGAGCGTGCGCTCGGGCGGAAGCTTGTCGCCTTGCTGGAGGCGGCCGTCGAGGATCGCGCTCTCGACACGCGCGGCGATGTGCTCGTATACGCGCGGAGCACGGGTCGACGTCAGCATCGTGCGGCCACTGTCCGATCAAAGTCGGGTGAAGTCAAGTGGTGGTAACCCCGACAGCACGCACAATCGCGCAGTATACTTTCGGGCCAATGACGAAACGCGAGCGCGTCGCCGCCGCCCTCGCCCGCGCGCCCGTGGATCGCGCTCCGGTGGCCGAAGACGTCCCCGACGAACGTCTCGAAGCCGTCGTGGCGACGGTCAAAGAGTCGATGCCGGTGAAGGCGTCCGCTCGCTAGCGGCTGAAGTCGCCGCTCAGGCCCTCCGGCCGTCGATCCAGTCGAGGAAGGCGCCGGCGATGCGCTCGGCGAGCGCCGGTGCCGCGTCCGCCTCGCCGACGAGGTCGTGGGCGCCGCCCTCCACGATCAGCAATCCCGTCGGCGCCGGCACCAGCGCTTGCGCCGCACCGATCTCCTCCGGCGTGCCGAATCCGTCGCGTGTGCCGTGCACGAAGAACGCGGGCACGCGCAGCGCCGCGAGGTGCGCAATACGGGGCGCGCCCGGACGATTGGGCGGATGCAGCGGATAGGACGAGAGCAGAAGCGCGTCGGCGACCGCGGGCGCGGCCGCCGCGAGCATGCTGGCCTGGCGCCCGCCGTACGAATGCCCACCGAGGAACACCCGGCCGGGCGCGAGCTTCCGAATGGCGGCGACGGCGACGCTCAGGCCCTCGCGATCACGAGCGGCACCGGCTGGCGACGGTGGCCCCATTCGCCGCAATTGCCGGTAGGGAAGATCGCACCGAAGCGCGCTGACGCCCCGGGCGGCGAAGGCGCTGGCCAGCGCGACGAGGAGCGCCCGGTGGCAGTCCGAGCCGGCGCCATGAGTCAGCACGACGCCGTCTCGCCCCGTCGCCGCCCGGTGAAGCACGCCGCGCACCGCGGGCCCATCGCCGTCGCCGCGCCGCACGAACGGCTCGACCGGGGAGGAAGCGCTACCGATGGCCGGTCGGCAGCATGTGGCTCATGCGACCGTCAGCGGCAGTCGGATCGTTTCGCCGCGGGCCGCGCTCCGGGCCACCGCCTCGGTGAACTCCATGTACCGCACGCCGTCCTCGAAGCCGGTATGCGTCACCCGCTCTTTGCCGCGCACGGCGTTGACGAACTCCTCCTCGACGCGCCAGCCGCCCCGCCGTTCCGTCGGGATGGCGATCTCGGCCAGCGCCTTGTCTCCCCGTCGCCCGCCCGACAGCCGCTGCGGGTCCACTTCCATGCGCAGCGTGCCTTCGCTCCCGTAGATCCACGCCTCGTTGCCGGGCGCGAGCGCCGTCACGCTGCTGAATCGCAAGTGCGCGATCCCGCCGCGCTCGAGATCGGCCAGGATGTCCACGTGGTCCGGCACCCGGACCTGCTTCATCACGCCGCTGCCGTCGCGCCGCTGCGGGACCACCACGGAGGTCATGGCGGACACGCGGGCCGCGGGTCCCACCCAGCGCATCATCGCTTCGTACCAGATCCCCATGTTGAGGATGTTGAAGCCGCTGAGGCTCATGTCTTGCCGCCAGTGCAGCGGCGCGGCGCGCTCGACGAACTTGCCCTGGGTGGCGCGCACCTCGACGGCGAGCACGTCACCGAGGTAGCCGTCGGCGATCATCGACTTCAACGTCGCGTCGGCCCAGAGCGTGTGGGGCGCCGGCACGAGCTGGGTCACGAGGTTCGGCACCCGCCGCGAGACCTCGAGCATGGTGCGGGCCTCGGCGGCGTTCATGGCCATCCGCGCTTCGCAGAGGACGTGCTTGCCGCGGGCGAGCGCGGCAAGCGTGACCGGCGCGTGCAGGTACGGCCAGGTCCCGATGCAGATGGCGTTGGTGTCGTCGGCGTCGACGAGCTGCTGCCACGTGTCGTACACGCGCGCGATGCCGAAGTCCTTCGCCGCCTTCTCGCCGGATTCGCGCGACCGGTTGGCGACGCTGACGATCTCCACGCCCGGCTGGGCTTTCAGGTTCGGGATGTGGTACTTGCGCGTGTTCGCGCCCGCGCCAACGACACCGACCCGCAGCGTCCCGATTTCACCGCTCACGCCGTCCTCCTTGTGCGGCCGCACGCCCGCTGCGCCCGCGTCACTGTTGGTCCATTCGAGCGAGGCCGATGCTACCACGCGGTCGTCGCTGCCGGTTCCGCCTGTGCCCTCCCGCGGGGAGACCGGCGCCCAGCGCCCGCCAATGATCAGCGGTGGCGAGCGGTCAGCGACGGCGGAGCTTGGGGTCCCAGGCGTCGCGGAGGGTGTCGCCGAAGAGGTTGAAGGCGAGAACCGCGAGGCTGATGGCGAGCCCGGGGAAGATGGCCAGCCAGGGCGCCTGCTCCATGAACGCCCTTCCCGTGCTGCTCAGCATCAGCCCCCACGACGGTGTGGGCGGCTGCGTGCCGACCCCCAGGAAGCTCAGCGTCGCCTCGATGAGGATGGCGTTGCCCAGCCAGATCGACGCGATGACGAGGATCGGGGCCGTCACGTTGGGCAGGATGTGCTTGGCGAGGATGTAGAGATGACGGCAGCCCAGAGCCTGGGCCGCCTCGACGTACCGGTTCTGCTTGGCCGACAGCACCGCGCCGCGGACGATCCGCGAGTTGCCCGGGATGATCACCATCGCGATCGCGAGCATCGCGTTGGTCGTGTTGGGCCTCAACACCGAGACGATGGCCAGGGCCAGGACGAGGCCGGGAATGGCCTGGATCGCGTCCATGACCCGCTGGAGCATGAGGTCGAGCCGCCCCTCGCAGTAGCCGCACGCCAGGCCGATGATCATGCCGACCGCGGTGCCGATGCCGACGGCGATCAGCCCCACCCACAGCGAGATCCGGCTGCCGTGAACCACGCGACTGAAGACGTCGCGGCCGATGTCGTCGGTGCCGAAGAAGTGCGCGCGACTCGGCGCCTGCAGCCGGATCTCGGGCCGGGCGTCCAGAGGGTCGTAGGGCGCCAGCACGTCGGCGAAGATGGCCGTGAACACGAGCAGCACGAGCAGCCCGGCCGACACCGCCCCCAGCGGCTTGCGCCTCAGCGTGACCCCCAGCAACCGAAGCCGGCTCGGGCTCGCCGCCGTCGCCGGCTCGACGGCCAACACCCCCGCCGTCACCGTCGACATCGACGCCCCGACGGCCGAGCGATCGCCGTTCACCGTCGTGCCCTTACCGATACCGGATCCGTGGATCCAGCCACGCATAGGTCAGATCCACGAAGAGGTTCAACGAGACGAGGATCCCGGCCACGAGCATGACGTTGGTCTGCACGACCGGGTAATCCCGGTAGAGGATCGCTTCCACGGTCAACCGGCCCATCCCGGGGAGCGCGAAGATCGTCTCCACGACGACGGTGCCGGCCAGCAGGGTGCCGATCTGCCCGCCCACGATGGTGACGACCGGAATGAGCGCATTTCTCAGCGCGTGCTTGTACACGACGATCCGTCCCGCCAGACCCTTGGCCTGGGCGGTACGGACGTAGTCCTCGCGCAGCACTTCCAGCACGGTCGAGCGCGTCATGCGCATGGTCGCGGCGGACAGGCGGAAGCCGAGCACGGCCGCGGGCAGCAGGAACTGCTGGAGATTGCGCCAGGGCGAGTCCCACAGGCTCACGTACCCGATCGGGGGGATCCAGTGGAACCAGATCGCCGCGAACGTGATGACGATCGTTCCCAGCCAGAAGTCGGGCAGGCTGAGGCCGGACACGGCGACGACACGGCCCACGTAATCCGGGGTCGTGTCCTGTCGCGTGGCCGACAGTATACCGATCGGAATGGCGATGACCAGCCCCATGATCATGGCCAGCGTCGCCAGCTCGAGGGTGACAGGGATGGCCTTCTTGAGCGCCACCGGAATCGGCTCGTTCGTAAAGATCGAGTAGCCTGGGTCGAACGTCACCATCTGCCAGAGCCACACCATGTATTGCTCGTGGTACGGACGGTCGAGACCCAGGTCCTTGCGGAGCTTCTGAAGCTCGCGCTCGCCGACGTTGCCGGACTCCCCCATCAAGGCGATCAGCGCGTCCCCCGGCATCACGCGCATCAGGCCGAACACGATCAGGGAAGAGAGCAGCAGCACCGGGATCGCCAGCAGGAGCCGGCGGATCACGTACTTGTACACGGCGGCGCCGCGCCTCGCGGGCTCCCCTACTTATCGAGCCAGAGCCGGGCGACGGTCGGCGATCCGTAGCCGTCGGCGCGTCGGAGGGCGAGGCTGGCCATGTTCCGCAGGTACGGCTGGTAGAGCAAGAAGCCGGCGTCGTACGGCATCCACATCCGGAGCACCTGGTCGAACTCCCGATCGACGATCTTCTTGGTGATCACCCGCTGCTCGGCGCGATCGGGCGTCAGTCTGAGCTTCGTGGTCAGCTCGTCGATCACGGGGTCGTTGACGCGGAAGAAGTTCTTGGTGGACTTGGAGTGCAGGTACTGGTACGTCCGCTCGTCGAGGCCCACCGCGTGGCCCGATTGGAACCCCCACGACATCCCGTCCCATTTGTTCTCGACGTAGCGGCCGTAGTACGTCGTGTAGTCGAGCTTGGTGATCTTGACGTTGATGTTGAGGTTCTTCTTGAGGTCCTGCTGGACGAGCTGGACCTGCGACGTCATCTGCGGCCAGTACTCGTAGTAGAAGATCGTCGTCTCGAATCCGCTGGGATGGCCGGCTTCGGCGAGGAGCTTCTTCGCCTCCGCCGGGCGGTACTGCGACCACGGACCGAGCTGGGCCAGCGTGGGCATCTTGTCCTGGTAATAGACGTAGGGGACGCCCCAACCGGGGATCCCGTGCCCCTCGAAGACCGTGTCCACTTGCTTCTGGCGGTCGATGGCCATGGACATGGCGCGCCGCACGCGAATGTCGTTGAAAGGCGGCTTGTCCTGCGCGAGGGCCAGGCCGAAGGGCGCCAGCACGTTCTTGTACTCCTGCACGACGGCGGCGGGGTTCGTCTTGCGGACGACCTCCACTTCGCCCAGGCTCGCCACCTGCAGGATGTCGCTTTGCCCCGTGCGGAACGCGGCGATGCGAGTCGCCATATCGGGCGTCGAGAGGATGATGTACTCATCGACGTACGGCCGGCCCTTGTCGAAGTAGTCGGGGTTGCGCGCGAGCACCACGCGCACCTTGCGCGTGTGCTCCTTCAGAATGTACGGCCCGGTGCCGATCAGGCGCTTCTTGAGATCGCCGTCCTGTTCGAGGACCTCGCGGGAGAAGATCACCGTGACGGACTCGGCGACGTTCTGTGGGAACAACACGTTGGGCGTGTGGAGATGGACGCGCAGCGTGTACTTGTCCGGCGTCTCCATCCCCTCGATCTCACGGAAATTGAACGACTGCACGCCCTCCTTAGCGTAGGCCTCGAAGCAGTACTTGACGTCGGCCGCTACCAGCTCGCGCCCGTTCAGCGGCGGGAGGTTGTGCCACTTGACCCCCTGGCGCAGCTTGAACGTCCACGTCCGGTAGTCGGCGCTGGACTGCCACGACTCCGCGAGATCGCCCTTGATCGTGAGGTCGTTGGTGCCGGTCGCCTCTTCAGGGAACGCGTAACGGACGAGGCGGCTGCTGGTGAGGCCGGCGAACTGGAAGAGCCCGATCGATTGCGTCAGCCGGGGATCGAGCACCGGCGGGTCCCAGGCGGAGGCCCGCGTCAGAACCCCGCCCCGCTTGGGTGTCTTGGTGCTCGACGCGATCCAGTCCGGGTAGGGCGACACGGCCGCCGCCGAGGCGCGTCCGTGATCGGCGACGACGAGGGCGGTGGCGCCCACGGCGGCGCACGCGAGGAATTCACGACGGCTGACGTGATGTCGGGAGGCGATCGGACCACGGTCGTTCGTAGGCATCCGGGACTCTCCTTCTCTGAGCGATCGTGAAGGCTCGGGACGCTGACGCCGGGTGCCGCCGACGTTGCCGTAGTCGCGACGGTAAGTCAAGACCTAGCTCGTCAGAACGGCTCACACGGGCCTGTAGACGGCCGGCCACGCGATGGCCATAGTGGACCGTCGGCGAAGCCGGCGCCCGGCCGCGCAAGCACGGGAGAGACCTTCAAGCACAGGAGAGAGACCAGCGATGCCCGACTTCGTGTACGTGTCGCTCCAGGGAGACGACAAGATCCTCCGATTCGCGACCGATCCCGCGACCGGTGAGCTGGACCCGCTCGGCGAGGTGCCGGTTCCCGGCGGGCCGGCGCCGATGGTGGTCGATCCCGCGCAGCGCTACCTGCACGTGGCCCGACGCGGCGAGTGCAAGATATCGAGCTTCCGGATCGATCAGCGGACGGGCGATCTCTCGCTCATCGGGACCGTGCCGCTGCCCACCGACCCCTGCTATCTCGGCATCGACCGCAAGGGACGATTCTTGCTCTCGGCGTACTACGAAGGGCGCGGCGTCGCCGTGCATCCCATCGGCGACGACGGCGCCGTCGCCGATCCACCGATCGAGCGGCGCGACACGGCCCGGGGCGCCCATTGCTTCCAGACCGATCCGTCCAACCGCTTCGCCTTCGTGCCGCACATCGCGGGGCGGGGCCCGAACGCGATCTGGCAATTCAGGTTCGACGAGGAGACGGGGCACCTCACGCCGAACTCACCAGCCAAGGTCGTCCCCGACGAGCCGGTGGGCCCGCGCCACTACTGCTTTCATCCGTTCCGGGGCGTCGTGTATTTCTCCAACGAGCAGGGATGCAGCGTCACGGCGTACCGCTTCGATCCGTCGACGGGCACGTTGAGCGCCATGCAGACGGTGTCGACGTTGCCGAGCGGCTACGACGGCAAGAACTCCTGCGCGCAGATCCGGATGCACCCGTCGGGACGCTTTCTCTACGCGCCGAACCGCGGGCACAACAGCATCGCCTGCTTCGCCGTCGACGCGTCGACCGGCCTCTTGACGCCGACCGGGCACGCCGCGGCCGAGCCCGTGCCCCGCGCCTTCAATCTCGACGCCGACGGCAACTTCCTGTACGCCGCCGGGCTCGAGTCGGGCCGCCTCACCGCCTTCCGAATCGACGGCGACACGGGACGGCTGGAGGCGCTGAAGACCTATCCCCTCGGCACGCGGCCGATGTGGGTGCTGACGCTCCGGCTGACGACGTGAGGGCCCGCGGGACGGAGCGCTCCTCGATAGGCCGACGCTTCTAACCGTTCTTGAAGGCGCCCGCCTCGTCGAGCTCCATCAGGGCCTTCACGCCCGCGCTGAGCGTCGGCCCGCCGCCGGGCACCGCCGCCGACTGGACCGCCTCCAGCAGCTCCCGCTTGGTGGCCCCGTGGTCGATGGCCCGGCGCATGTGCGCGTGGAGGCCTTCCTGGCTTCCGCCGCGATACATCAGGATGCCGAGAATGACCATCTCGCGGTACTTGATCGACAGCGCCTTGCCTTCGCCGACCGACAGCGCGCTCAGCGGCTGCCGGGCCCGGACGTACTCCGGATCTTCCTGGGCCAGCCAGTCCCAGAACGGATAGCCGTAGGGACTGGCCGCCCGCGCGTCGGCCTTGGCGCTACTGGAGACCTTACCGGCTCGGGCCGGCTTCGCTGCGCGACCGCGGCGTTGGCTCATCGTTGCCTCCTTACTCGAACATCAATACGGTGCGGGCGACCTCGCCGGCCTTCATGGCGCGGAACGCCTCGTTCACGTCCTCGAGCCGTCCGCGGCGCGTGATCATCTCGTCGAGCTTGAGACGGCCCTGACGATAGAAGTCGATGTAGCGCGGCATGTCGACCTTGAAGCGGTTGGAGCCCATGCTGCAGCCCTGGATCCGCTTCTCGCGCAGGAACATCGGCCCGTCCAGCTCGATCTTCTGGCCGACCGGGATCATGCCGATCACGGTCGCGGTGCCGCCCGGCCGGATGCAGTCGAAGCACTGCTCGGCCGCGATCTTGAGGCCGATCGCCTCGAAGGAGTAATCGACGCCGCCGTTGGTCATCACGCGGATCGCCTTCACCGGATCGTCGACGGAGGCGTTGACGGTGTGGGTCGCCCCCAGCTCCCGCGCCTTGGCGAACTTTCCCTCCACCGTGTCCACGGCGATGATCATGCGCGCGCCCGCGATGCGCGCGCCCTGGATGGCCGACAGCCCCACGCCCCCGGCGCCGAAGACGGCCACCGTCGACCCCGCCTCGATCCGGGCGGTGTTGAGCACGGCGCCGACGCCGGTGGTGACGCCGCAGCCGATGAGGGCCGCGCGGTCCAGCGGCATGTCGTCGGCGATCTTCACGAGCGCGTTCTCGTGGACCAGTATCTGCTCGGCGTAGGCGGAGAGGTTGGCGAACTGGTTTACGGGCTGGCCCTTCCACGAGAGTTTGGGCGGCTCGTCCTTGGCGCGCACCGGACGGGTCTGGCAGAGATGAGTCTTGCCGGTCAGGCAGTACTCGCAGGCGCCGCAGAAGACGGACAGACAGGCGATGACGTGATCGCCCGGCTTGAGCTCCGTGATGTGGGGACCCACCGCTTCCACGATCCCGGCCGCCTCGTGGCCGAGGATCGCGGGTGTGGGAAACGGATAGTAGCCGTCGACGAAGTGCAGGTCGCTGTGACAGACGCCGGAGGCGACGACGCGCACGAGCACCTCGCGCCTCCTAGGCTTGTCGATGTCGACGTCCTCGATTGTCAGCGGCTGGTGGGGACCGTGGAACACGGCAGCTTTCATCGCACCCTCCTGTCGACCTCTCGCACGCCCTATACACCGCGGCTGACTCCGCCGCAAGCGGCGTGCGGGAGGGCTCGTCAATCCTGCTATCCTTCCCCGAGCCGGGAGGCTCCGCGCATGGCCGATTCCCTTTCGGGCAGGATCGCGATCGTCACCGCCGGCGGCGCTGGCATCGGCGCGGCCACCGCGCGCCGCTTCGCCGCGGAAGGCGCCTCGGTGGTGGTCGCCGATCTGAGCGGCCGGCGCGCCGGCGCGATCGCCGCTGCCATCACATCCGGGGGCGGCCGGGCGGTGAGCATCAAGATGGACGCCGCCGAGCCCGAGGGCATCCAGGCAGTGATCCGGCTGGCCCTCGACACGTTCGGTCGGCTCGACATCCTGTTCAACAATGCCGGCATGGCCGACGTGGCGCTGCTTGAGGAGACCTCGCTCGAGAGCTGGAACCGGGTGATCGCGGTCACGTTGACGGGCACCTTCCTCGGCATGAAGTACGCCCTGCCCGTCATGCGCCGGCAGGGCCGGGGCGTCATCGTCAACACGGCCTCGATCTCCGGCACCGCTGGCGACTATGGCCTGTCCTCCTACAACGCGGCCAAGGCCGGCGTGATCAACCTGACGCGGGCGGCCGCCATCGAGAACGCCCGGCACAACACCCACGAAGGTCACCTCACGTACCTCAACGAGCTCGACCGTCCCGTCGTGAGCGGAGAGATCGTCAAGGCGTTCACCTTCACCGGCGAGGCCGAGGCGCTCCGGCAGCGGGTGCGCGAGCTGGCGGCGCGCGGCGTCACCGAGATCGCCTATCAGCCGAAGGGGCCGGACATCGCGCGGGAGCTCACCGCCTTCGCCGCCATGGCCGGCCTCGGGTGAGGTCGGATGGAGTTACACTGAACCGCCTTTCGCGAAAGCGTATTTCGCGCGGCGGCGAGGAGGGCCACCATGGAGGACGAGGTCGCGGTCGCGAGCACGACCGGCGTCGCGCAGATCTTCGACCTGAACGCGCTGAAGGCCTTCGCGTCCGACAAGCGCGTGCGCAAGATGCTCTTCAAGACCGACCAGCTCTGGTCGGAGATCGCCTGCTACGAGCCCGGCCAGTCGACGGCCATGCACCACCACCCCAGGGAGGAAGAGGCGATCTTCGTCCTCGAGGGCACCGCCAACATGAGCATCGCGGGGGAGGAAGTCGTCGTGCCAGCGGGCGCCATCGTGAAGTTTCCCGCCAACGTGCCGCACGACGTCCGCAACCTGGGCGCCGAGCGGTGCGTGATCATGTTCGTGAAGCTCAATCCAAAGGTGCTGAAGGGAGCCGATGGCCGTGGGTAACGTCGAGCGCTGCGACAAGACGCTGCCGCTGAACGAGATGATCTTCTACGTCCGGCGCGACCCCGCGCTGCGCGCGCGCTGGCTCACCGATCTCGAAGGTCTCACCCGGGAATTCGGCTTGAGCCGGGCGGAGTACGAGGCGCTGAACGACAAGGACGTACGCCGGCTCAACGACCTCGGCGTGCATCAATACTATATCCCTCAGATCATGCGACTCTTCTACGGGGCCGGCATGAACACCAACAACCACCCGGCGCTGGAGGCCTACAAGCGGGCCTTCCCCGAAGAGACGGCGCGCGCCATGCAACTCCAGGCCGAGCTCGACGCGCGGACGCGGAGCTGACCGATGGCCGAAATCGTCGCCGCCATGGCCGCCACCCACTCTCCCGGTCTCACCGGCTGGTTCACGCGCGGGCCGAAGGAGCATCAGGAGCAGGTGCTGCGCGCCTTCGGAGAGATGCGCGAGCGGCTGGCCGCCGCGCGGCCCGACGTCATCGTCGCGTTCAGCAACGACCACCTGCTGAACTGGCCGATCAACAACACGCCGGAGTACACGGTCGGCGTCGCCGCTGAGCACGTGGGACCGGCCGACTGGTACGACGAGTGGCTCGCGCTCGCCAAGTACCGCGTGCCCGGTCACCCGGCCCTGGCCCGCCATCTCGTCAACGAGGGCGCGCGGCGACGGCTGGCCCTCGCCTACCTCCGCGAGATGCAGTTCGACGACGGTTTCTCGGTGCCCCTGCACTACCTGACCCCGGACATGCGCATCCCGCTCGTGCCGGTGTCGATGAACTGCACGGTGCCGCCGATCCCCACGCCCGAGCGCGCCTACGAGGTGGGAACGACCATGCGCGAGATCCTGCGCGCCTTCCCCGGCCCGGAGCGCATCGCGGTCGTCGCCACCGGCGGGCTCTCGCACGAGCCGGGCGGCCCCCGGTACTTCTGGGTGGACGAGGAGTTCGACCTCTGGTTCCTCGATCTGCTCAAGAAGGGCGATCACGCGACGCTGCTGCGCGAGTGCACGCTCGAGCGCATGGAGGAGGCCGGCTCCGGCGGCACCGCCGAGCTGCTCGCCTGGATCCTCGTCATGGCGTTCACCCGCGGCCCGGCCGAAGTCCTCGCCTACATGCCGGCGATCGCCTGGCGCACGGGGACCGGCATGGTCGTCTGGAACGAGCTGGCGAGCTGACCTGGGAGGAGCCCATGGGCAAGCGACAGTCGCAGGGGGCGGCGCTGCTCCGCATCGTCCTCGGTGCGATTCTCGTCATGCATGGCTACCGCGCGCTGGCCATCATCGGCTGGAGCGCCACCGCCGACTTCATCGCGCGGGCCGGGTGGTTCCCGCCGGCGCTCACCACCACGCTCGCCGGCTACCTCATCGTCGCTCACCTCGTGGGGGGCGCCCTGCTCATCCTCGGGGTGTGGACGGAGCCCGCCGCGCTCGCGCAGCTGCCGATCATGGCCACGCTCGTGTTCTTCATCCACTCGAACGAAGGCTTCTTCATCCGCGCCGTCGTTGACGCGGGAGGACAGCCGGCCGTGGGCGGCTACGAGTACGCGCTCCTGATCCTCGCCGCCACCATCTCGGTGAGCCTCCTCGGTGCCGGCGACTTTGCCCTGGACCGCGGCTCGCGTCGCGCGCGTCGCCTTTCGCAGCCCTGAAGAACTCCGGAGAGGACTGACATGCCGCGTGAACATCGCCTCGATGCCAAGCAGGTCCATCACGAGTGGAACAACGCGCTGCCGGCGCGGCTTCAGATCGATCCCGGCGACACGGTGGTCTTCGAGACCCGCGACGCCGCCGATGGGTTCTACTCACCGAAGTCCACGGCGGCCGACGTCCTCAACCGCGTGTTCAAGGGCCACCCCCTCACGGGGCCGGTGCGCGTGCGGGGTGCGCAGCCCGGAGACACGCTCGTGATCGAGATCCTCGACGTGCGTCCGCGCGCGCCGTGGGGCTGGACCCAGATCCGGCCCGGCCGCGGCTTGCTGCCGGAAGCGGACTTCTCCCAGCCGTTCCTGCAAATCTGGAACATCGAGGACGGAACGCACGCGCGCATGGGCAACGGGATCGCCGTGCCGCTCGATCCCTTCCCCGGCGTGATGGGCGTGGCGCTCCCGGAGCCGGGCGGCCACAGCACGATGCCGCCACGGCGCAACGGCGGCAACATGGACATCAAGCAGCTCACCGCCGGCACCACGCTGTGGCTCCCCGTGCTCGTCGACGGCGCGCTCTTCAGCATCGGCGACGGCCACGGCGCCCAGGGCGACGGCGAGGTGTGCATCACCGCGGTGGAGATGGACGCGACGGTCACCCTGCGCTTCGGCCTCGATCGTGGCCGCTCCGTGCCCGAGCCGCGCCTGCGCACGGCCGGACCGATCGCCGCGCGCACGAACCATGGCCCGCACTTCGCGACGACCGCCCACGGCCCCGACCTCTTCGCCTCCGCCCAGCAGGCCATCCGCTACCTCATCGATCACCTCGTGGCCGAGCGTGGACTCTCCCGCGAGCAGGCGTACGTGCTCGCCAGCGTGGCCGCGGATCTGAAGATCAGCGAGATCGTGGACAGGCCGAACTGGATCGTCTCCGCCTTCCTGCCCGAGATGGTCTTCGGCTGAGGTCGCGCTACTTGAACTCCTGAGAAAATTTCACCTCACAGCGATTGGTCTTGAACTCTCCGACGAAGAAGGGCTGCAGCGGCGCGAGAATCTCCTTCTGGTAGAACTCGCTCTGCTCATACGCCCGCATGTCCTCCATGCTGTCCCACAAACTGACGGCGAAGCCGGCGTCTTTATCCTGGGTGTCCTGCGCCAGCCAGCGGCCCCGCAGTCCCTTCTGCCCCTTGGTCTTGGCCACCACCGTTGCGTGGTACGTTTGCTCGTACTCGCTCCATCTGCCGGGATGCACTTTGCCCCACGTGATACGCATGATCATGGAATGCCCTCCTTCTGATAGTCGCCTGCCCTACACACCACCGCCCCCGGTCGCTCCAGACATCGCACGCCCGCCGGGGCGCGCGTCTCAGCCGCGAATGGCCCTGGTCACTCCGGGCGCTCGAGGCGCGACGTGAGCTCGACCCGCTCGCCGTCGCGCAGGACGACGATGGTGAGCGCCGCGCCGGGGACGAGCGACCGCCGCAGCGCGACGATGCGCTCGCGGCTGCCCGGCTCACCGACGCGGATGCCGCCGATGGAGAGGATGATGTCGCCGCCGACGAGGAACGTCTGGCCGTCGATGATTGCCTTCTGCGTGCCCGGGCGCAGGCCGGTTCTCTCCGCCGGCGACCCGGCCGCGACCCGCTGGATCAGGACACCGGCCGGCTGCGGCAGGTTGAAGATCTTCGCGAGGTGGTCGCGGAGGACGAAGCCCTGCACGCCGCTCCAGAACGACCGCTGGTCGAGGAGGAGCGCCCGGGCCATGTTCGAGCTGACGACGAACCCGAGGCCCTCGAAGCCACCGGACTTCGAGATGATGTGGCTCACGATCCCGACCACCTCGCCAGCCAGGTTGAACATGGGGCCGCCGGAATTGCCCTGGTTGATGGCGGCGTCCGTCTGGAGGAACTCCGCGCGCGCCAGTTCGCTGTAGATCGTGTTCGGCTGATGCCGCGCGCTGACGTGGCCGACCGTGAGCGTGTGGCTGATCCCGTACGGGGCGCCGATGATGAAGACCTGGTCGCCGACGTCGACCCTGTCCGAGTCGCCGAGGGGCAACGACTGGATGCCCTCGGGCACGCGGTCGAGCTGGATGAGCGAGACGTCGGCGCTGGGCTCGGAGGCGATCACGCGCGCCCGGACAGCATCGCCCGTCAGGAACTCCACGGTGATCTCGTCGGCGGTCTGGACGATGTGGGCGGCGGTCATCACCTTTCCGTCGGCGGAAACGAGGACACCCGAGCCGAGGCCCGGGAGGCTCGTGAGGTGCCCCGGGCCCTGGCCGACGACGGCGTTCTCCGTGGTCCGCACGACCACAACGGACCCGTTCACGCGCTTGAAGACCTGCCCCAGGGTCTCGGCGCCGGCGGGCGCGAGCGGCCAGACGGTGGCGAGCGGCAGGAGCAGCGCGGCGACGCCACGTCGAAGGATGGTCACGTCCCGGCAAGGATTTCCGATGCGCGGCCCCTTGTCAAGACGCACAGGGCTGCGCCTTTGACGGTGCACACGCCGGCCCGGTAGAGTCTCGCCGGTGATCGCCCGGCCCGCTGCGCTGCCACCGAAGCTGCTCCGGCGGGAGTTCGCGATCGAGGACGCCACCGAGGCGCGCCTGCGTCCGCGCGGTGGACTTCGAGAGTGGCCGCGCGCTGTGCGCCCCCGATCTCGTCGCGTTCGGCACGGTCGCCGAGTTCGTGGTCGGCCTCGACGGCGTGGTTCCATCTATACTCTTTACCCGGGCCGCGGGGCACGAAGCCGACAGTTCCCGACGGGCGCTCTGCTACCATGTCGTCATGCGCGGCGCTGACCGGGATGCGGTGGGCGCGATCTCGGAAGTGTTCCAGCAACACCCCGGGGCCCGTCTCGCTATCCTCTTCGGCTCCCGCGCGCGTGCAGACGGCACCGCGGCATCCGACTGGGACATCGGATACCTGGGTGACGAGTGTGTGGATCGTGACCGCCTGATGACCGACCTCGTCTACGCCCTCGACACCGACCGTGTCGATCTCGTCGATCTCGAGCGCGCCGGCGGGCTCGTGCGCTTCCGTGCGGCCCGTGACGGCATTGCCGTGTTCGAAGCGTCGCCTGACGCGTTCGAGCGCTTCTGGCTCGAGGTCGTGACCTTCTGGTGTGACGCCGGCCCCGTCATCCGGGCCGGTTACGACGAGCTGCTGGCGGAGCTTCCGCGCTGAGCGCCCTCGATCGAGAGGTACTCGCGGAAAAGGTCGCCGCCGTGCAGCGGCACCTCGCCCGCGTGAGTGAGCGTCTCCCGGAAAATCCGGTGGATCTTGCGCCATCGACGGATGCATCGGATGCCGTGATTCTGCACCTATGGCAGGCCGTGCAAATCGTCATCGATCTGGCGGTGTCGGCCTGCTTGCATCTGAAGCTCGGCACACCGAGCACGTATGCGGACGCGTTTCGCCGGCTGGCGGACGCCGGCCATGTGGAGCGCGAGCTCGCCGCCCGCCTCGAACGCGCGGCCGGCTTCCGGAACGTCGTGGCGCACGCGTACGAGAGGCTTGACATGACTCGGGTGCATCGCGGGGCCCGCGACGGGCCCGACGACCTCCGCGCATTCCTCGGGACCCTCAGCCGCCTGGTCTGATCTCCTGCCCGTCGCGCCGCGCGGAGGCGGCGGCCATACGACTCATCCCTGGTTCGGGCGCGTCTACCGCGGCTTGGCGTACCCTTCCGCGAGCAGCGTGCGCGCGACGTCAACGCCGCCGACGTAGACGTCGGCCACGATGCGGCCGTAGGCATCCTCCGCGCGGCGCACGATCGTCACCGGGCCCGAGTGGAGCAGCGCGATGAGGCGCTGCGTGGCGGCGGCGGCCCCCGGCTGGCCCAGCTCGGGCGTGTCGATCCCGCGCAACCGGATGGCTTCGGGGCCGACGTAGAACGTATCGCCGTCGTGGACGTGGATGCTGCCCGGCGTCACCGTCTGATGGCTGGCGCCCGCGGCCTGGGTCACGGACGGGGTGCCTCGACGCGCATACCTCCACGAGTGGACCCGGACTCCCACGCGGTGATGGGGTGACGCCCCGAGGCGCGGCTGCCAGCGGACGTGGGCGGCGTTTCGGAGCGGAGCCGGCGCCGCGTGGGCGGCCCGAACGTGGGAGGGCAACGAGGCGTGAAGGGTTGCGGCCTCGACACGCAGCGGCAGCAGAGCCACGGCGAGAATAAAGACGATGCGTTTCATGGTCGCCTCCGTCGTTGATGAATGCGCCCGGTCGCACATTCGACGTGCGACGGTGGCGAGTCGTTTGTGTCTGATCTTTGATACGGTGCGTGGCACCGGAGGCGCGGCGCCAGGTGACTCAGCCGTCACTCCGGCGGCGGCATAAACGGTGTCCGGCGTCGCCCAGGTGGGGCCGGCGCCGTCGGCTGGGGCGAGGCTTGCTGCCTCAGGAGCCCTCAGGGGCCGTAGGCACAAGCAGCGACCGGGCTTTGGAATTCTTACGCTCCCCGGGCGCCTCGGACAAGACGAACGTCCCCTTCACCGGCCGTGGCCAGGAAGAACCTGGGCCGCTCAAAGGCGCGAACGCATGACGGGAACGCCTCGTGCACTCGCCGTGGCCGAGGCGCTCAGCGAGCCTGCCACGCCCCTGGGAGACGCTATTGCGTTACGTGACCAGGACGTCGTTCATTTTGTGACGAGGAATGGGAACTCCTCCGCCTTGGCCTTCCCCCCGCCCTTCACGTTCTTGACGTCCTTGGGCGCCAGATCCTTCGTCGCCACGCGCTTCCGTGCCTGCGCCTTGCTCTTCTTCGCCATGGCCCAGCCTCCCGTTCGAAGATTCACTCCAGTACGAACTGACCCAGCACATCCTGCGTCGGCCCCGCGCGGCGCGCAAGTCATCGATTCGACGGTGCCGACGTACCGCCGCGAGGCGCCGATCGGGCATCGCGCCATGATTCGGCGCCGGTCGGCGACGGGCCGCCCGATCTCGACGCGCTACCCGGTCAGGAAGCCCACGCGCCGGCGGCCGAAGAGGTCCAGCGGATCACGCGCTTGTTCAGTTGACTCTCGTCGACCTCCAGCCCGAGCCCCGGCGCGTCCGAGAAGACGAACTTCCCCTTCACCGGCCGCACCGGCGGCTTGAACCCCACGTCCTGGATGTCCCGGGGCCCGCTGTACTCGGCCGGGTGGTGCGAGTGCGTGAGCGAGGCCACGAAGTGCAGGTTCGCGGTGTGGCCGATCGAGGGCTGCGTCCGGTGGACGGGCTTTCATGGACGTGACGGACGACCCGGTTCAGACCACGCCGTCGGCCTTCAGGCGCGCGAGATCCTCCGCGCCGAGCGACAGCCACTCCTTGTAGATCTCGGCGTTGTGCTGGCCGAGCAGCGGTGCGGGGGTGATCTGCGTCGGTGACTTCGAGAGCTGCACCGGGTTGCCGGGCATCGTGAACTCGCCCCAGCCCGGGTGCTGGATCGTGGTCACCATGCCGCGCTCCTTGAGGTGCGGGTCCGTGAGGATCTCGGCCGGCGTGAGGCAGGCACCGGCGGGGACCCCGGCCTTGCCCAGCGCGGCCATCACCTCGTGCTTGGTCTTCGTCAGCGTCCACGTTTCGACCAGCTTGTCGACCTGGTCCTTGTGGTCGCTACGCCACTTGGGCTCGGACCACTCCGGGTGGCCGACGAGGTCGTCGCGATCGATCGTGCGCAGCAGCGCGTCCCACATGTGGCGGCGCACCGGCTGCGGATAGATGTAGGCGTAGTCATCGGCGCCGCCCGGCTTGCAGCGATAGATGCCCGAGGGCGAGGAGTTGGGAATGTCGTTGCCGCGCCGCGAGTCGGACTGGCCGCCGGAGTAAACCAGCCGCATGGCGACGCGGCAGAAGTTGACCACCGCGTCCTGCATCGACAGCTCGACGCGCTGGCCCTGGCCGGAGGCTTCGCGCTGCCACAGCGCGGCCATCACGCCGAAGGCCGCGTGCACGCCGGTGCCGGAGTCGCCGATGGTCGGGCCCGGCTTGAGCGGCGGCGAGCCGGGGAAGCCGGTCAGCGTCATCGCGCCGCCGGTGGCCTGGGCGATCATGTCGAAGCTCTTGTACTCGCTGTACGGCCCGTACGTCCCGAAGCCCTTGACCGAGAGGTAGATCAGCCGCGGATTGATCTTGGCGAGCGCCTCGTAGCCGAGCCCGTTCTTCTCCAGCGCGCCCGGCGCTTGGTTCTCGGCGACGACGTCCGCCTTCTTGACCATGTCGAGGAACATGGCCTTGCCCTGCGGGTGCTTGAGGTTCAGCGTGACGCTGCGCTTGTTGGAGTTCAGCGTCAGGAAATAGCTGCTGTCCACGCCGGGCTTCTCGGCGCGGCCATAGCGGCCCGGCTCGCCCTTGCCGGGCTCTTCCACCTTGATGACGTCGGCGCCCAGCCAGGCCAGGAGCTGGGTGCAGGAGGGGCCGGCCTCGAACTGGGTCAGGTCCAGGACGCGGATGCCGTTCAGGGCTTTGCTCATAATGGCCGCATTCTAGCGCAGCTCCAGGACGTGCGTGCAGTCGGGGACGTCGTCGCGGCGGCGGCGACCTCGGCCATCAGTCGCCGGGCGACTCCGCGCCGCCGGTGGGCCAGCAGCACGTAGAGGTGTCGCACGCGGCCGATGGTCGGCGCGGCGAGGGTCACCGACGCTCGCGACTGCGGCCAGGCCGCGACGAAGTGCGCGGTCACGACGAGGGCCAGCATCGCGTTGCAGAACAGCCGGCGCAGCTCCCAGTATCGCAGCGCATCCGTCGTGAGATCGCGAAGCGGCGGCACGCCATCCGGGGCCATGTGACCTCCAGTGTGAGTTACCGGGCTCGGTGCCGCGGCCAGGTCAAGCTCGAAGGACGCGTTCGGATCATTCTTGGGCTGTAGCCAGTCCTTCCACCTACTCTCGAGACAGTGACGTCGTGCCCGACACCGAATGTGCACGTGGGGTCTCACTCGGGCCGTCGTGACTCTCCGCGCCAGGAGTCAAGTGCTTCTAGCAAATCCCCCCCAGTCTTCCCCGCGGTTCCCCAGGAGCCGGATTGCGGTAGAGTCTGCGTAGCCCGCCGGCCGATCGGCCGCACGGCGAGGAGGCCCCCATGCACACCGGTATCGCGATCTTCGACACCGACTACTCGATTCCGATTCAGGACCTGGCCCGGGCCGCCGAGGAGCGCGGCTTCGAATCGCTCTGGGTGCCCGAGCACACGCACATCCCCACCAGCCGCAAGAGTCCGTTCGCCGGTGGCGAGCTGCCGGAGCACTACAAGCACACGCTGGATCCGTTCGTCTCGCTGACGGCCGCCGCCATGGTGACGACGCGGCTCAAGGTCGGCACCGGGATCTGCCTCATCATCGAGCGCGACACCATCACCACCGCCAAGAGCGTGGCCAGCGTCGACTTCGTCTCCAACGGCCGCGTCCTGCTCGGCATCGGCGGCGGCTGGAACCGGGAGGAGATGGAGCACCACGGCACCGACTTCCCCACGCGCTTCAAGCGGCTGGAGGAGCAGGTGCGCGCCATGAAGGAGATCTGGACGAAGGACGTCGCCGAGTTCCACGGCAAGTACGTCGACTTCGAGCCGCTCTGGGCGTGGCCCAAACCCGTGCAGAAGCCCCACCCGCCGGTCGTGATCGGCGGCGAGAGCGGCTACACGTTGCAGCGGGTGGTCGACATCGGCGACGGCTGGTTCCCGCGCGGGCGCGCCGGCGCCGAAGCCGTCCTCAAAGGGTACGCCGACCTCAAGGCGCGCGCGGCCAGGGCCGGGCGCGACATCAAGACGATCTCGGTGTCGGTGTTCGCGGCCAAGCCGGATGCGACCGATCTCGCCAAGCTCGCCGAGGGTGGCGTCACACGCGCGGTGTTCCTGCTGCCGTCCGAGGGCCGCGACAAGGTGCTGCCGCTCCTGGACCAGTACTCGAAGCTCATCCGGTGACGCGCGCGTTCACCCGGTGACGAACGCCGTTCCCGACTGGGCGCTGGCGCGGCTACGCGAGGCGCGCATCGCCCGGCTGGGGACGGCGGACGCCGGCGGCCGACCGCTCGTCGTGCCCGTCTGCTTCGCCTTCAACGGCGCGCAGGTCTATTCCGCGATCGACGCCAAGCCCAAGCGCACGGGACAGCTGCGCCGACTCGCCAACCTCCAGGCCAACCCGCAGGCGTGCCTGGTGGTGGACGAGTACGACGAGGACTGGAACCGGCTCTGGTACGTGATCGTGGAGGGCGGCGCCGCCCTCCTCACCGGCGGTGACGAATTCGCCGGCGCGATCGATCTGCTCGTCGCCAAGTATCCGCAGTACCGCACGCTCGCGCTCGATCGGACATCCGGCACGCTCATCCGGATCACGGCCACCCGCATCGTGCCCTGGCGGTTCCGGGAGGGCGCGTCCTAGCCTCCCCGGGACCGGCGCACGCGGAACCCGGCGAGCGCGAGCAGCCGGGGGATGTTCCGCACGACGTCGACGTCCTTCTCGCGCTCGACCTCGGGCAGCTCCTCCCACGGCACCAGGCACTCGTGCGTCTTCTTCTCCAGATCCTTCGGGCCCGGCGCGTAGACCCAGCCCCGCGCGCGCAGCGTCTCGCTCCACCGGTCGTGCTCGCGCCGGGCGAGCGCGCCGATCTCGTCCGGGGTGAACGTGACGCCGCCGGCGCCGCCCGGCGACGGCTCCAGCTCGTAGCCGATCGCGCGCAGCTTTTCGGGAATGTCGGCCGCCTGCTCGCGATTCGACGCCTGCAGGTCGGCCGGCAGGTCCTCCCAGGCGCGCAGCGACGGGTTCGTGGCCGGCGTCTCCCAGCGTTCCTGGATCGCCTTGCGGCAGTAGTCCTCGTGGATGGCGCGGGCCAACACCTCGAGCGGCCAGCTCTTGATCGCGCGCAGCCGATAGATGCGGAACTCGCCCGGATACTTCTTGGCGAGCGGCATCGTGCCGGCAAAATCGCACGCGAAGCCCTGCGCCGCCTCGAGCGCGGCCAACGCCGCGAACGCCTCGCTGGCGAACACCTTGCCCGGCTCGGTGACGGGCTCGATGCGCGCGGCCCGACTGACGTGCGCGCCGGTGAACCCAAGCCGGCGCACGATCGGATCGAAGTGCATGAACACGGGCCCCGAGTGCAGTCCGGTGCGGATGCTGAGCGGCCGGCGCACCGGGTGGCCGTCGACCATCTCCTCCCAGTACACGCCCATCTGCTCCCAGTCCGTGGTCGCGATCCTCCCCGTGAGCTCGAGCGCGAACAATCCCGCCGACTCCGCGCGGTCGAACACGAAGTAGATGGCGTCGCCCCACGTGTTCACGCTGATCGGCGCGTGCGGGCTTTCGGCGACGAGGCGCGAGACGAGGCCCATGAAGCCGCGCACGAAATCGGGAATGAGGTGCTCGGGAAGCTTGCTGTAGCCGACGATGTCGGCGAAGAGCATCGTCTTGATCTCTTGCCGCAGTGACGCGCGGCCGGCCGGGTTGCCGCCGGCGCCGGCCGGCGCGTCGGCGGCCGCCTGCTCTGGCGCCGGCGCCTCGGCGGTGGGCAGACCCCCGATACTCACGATCTCCGGTGCGACGGCGTGGCCGCGCCAGAGGTCGATGAACGACGCCGTCCCCCCGGGCGCTCCGGGCAGTCCGTCCCACACGGCGAGCGGGACGAGATCGAGATCGAGCGCGCGCGCGGTCAGACGGGCGAGTCCCGACATGACGGCGTTCGTGTACTCGAAGCCGACCGGGTCCGACGACTGGTACACCTCGCCGAGCACGCGCACCGACGTCGCCCGGGCCAGGGCCCGGTGGAAGCGCTCGACCCAGACCGCGCCGTAGGGCGCGACGCTGGAATTCAAGAACGCCTCGTCCAGCCAGGGCAGCACCACGTGCACGGCGCCGCCGCGCGCCAGCATCTCTTCGAGGAAGATCAAATCGGCGCCGGCGGCGGCGCTGGCGAAGCCCACCCGGGCGTCGAGCGCGTCGAGCTTCGCGCGCAGGAGCGCGCGCACACGCTCCTCCGCCGCCGCGGGAAACCGGGGCGGGGTCCGCCCGGGCGCATCGAGCATGTGACCAGAGAAGACCACGAGCTGCAGCGGCGGAAAACAAGCGTCGAAGAAGCTGTCGGGTTGCCCCTGCCCGCGCGCCAGCACCCGGGCCTCCTTGCGGGCGGCGCCCAGCTCGTGCAGTGCGATGCCGGCGCCGGCGGCCGCCGCGCGATACCGATCTCGCGCCTCCTCGAGTCGGCCGAGGATCGTGAGCGCCTTGGCACGCGCCAGGAGCGACGCCATGCCCGGCCCGTCGTCGGCCTCGGACTGCTCGATCGACCGGAGAACCTGGCTCGCGAGCGTCCGCGCCTCCTCCGCGTATCGCGGTCCCAGCATCGAGGCGACCGCGCCCGCCTGGAGTGCGGGGGCGATCTCCGCCGGGCGCGCCGCCACCGCGCGCCGATACGATTCCAGCGCGCCGCGCAGCTTGATGTCGCGCTCGCCATCGCCGTCGGCCGCGAACGCGTCGTCCAGACTGATGTCGCCGAGCAGCCCGAGCGTCTGGGCGCGCGCCCGCGCGGTGAGCTGCGCGCTGGACACGAGATCACGCAGGATGCTCCGCGCCTCGTCGACGGATCCCACCCGGACGAGCGCACGGGCCAGGAGTTGCCGCAGCTCGACGTCGCGGCGATACAGGTGGAGCGCCTCGCGCGCCGCGTCGCACGCCAGCAAGAACTCACCCGCCGCGATCGCCCGCCGCACGAAGAGCCGCGGCAGCTCGACCGATTCCTGCAGCCAGGCGAGCGCGGCCCGCTCGGCCGCCACCGCCGTAGCGGCGCCGTCCTTGCCCGCCGGCCTGGGCACCGGCTGGCGGCCTTCCCAGATGTCGTGAAGGCGGCGGACGTCGACTCCGGACTGCTCGAGGCAGGCTTCGACGTCGGCGACGGAGGCGAGCACGGAGTTCACCCGCTCAGCGCGCGGCGGCTTCCTCGTGCCAGAGACCGAGCGCGCGCAGGGCCGGCTCGTCGTTGAACTGGAACAGGCACGCCGGCGACCCCGCCGCCCCGTTGCGGTGCTCGATCCAGTGCCACGCGGGGGCCACGAACGTGTCGCCCTGCGCCCACGCGAACGTTCCGTCGCCGATCCGGCTTTCCCCACGTCCTTCGATGACGTGGAAGATGGCGGCCGCGGTCCGGCGCTCACGCCGGGTCGTCTCGCCCGGACGCAGCCACTGGACTTCGGCCCCGAGCGTCACCATGGGCGGGCGGCCCGTCGTCGGATCGACGTACCGGAGGATGACGGGCGTTTCGGCGGGGGCGCTGGCGGCGAACGCGGCGAGCGCGCGCCGGACCGTACGCCAGGGCCAGCGCACTTGCGGATACCCGGTCGGCGCGTAGCGGCTGTGCCGCGGCACGAGGCCGGCGGCGGTGAACTCGTCTTGCGACGAGTCGGTGTCGGTCGCCGGCGGCGGGACCGGGCGCGCGCCCGCGAGCCACGACGCGTCGAAGGCGCGCACGAGCGGAATGTCGAGCCCGTCGAGCCACACCGTCGGCTCGCTGCCCGCGTGGCCGTGATCGTGCCAGCGCATGGACGGCGTGATGATCAGGTCACCCGGCTCCATCACGCACTTGACGCCCTCCACCGTCGTGTAGGCGCCGTGACCTTCCACGACCATCCGGAGCGCGGCGGGCGTGTGGTGGTGGCTGGGCGCGATCTCTCCCGGCAGGATGATCTGCATGCCGGCGAACAGGGTCGGGGTGATGGCGTACGCGCCGTCGAGTCCCGGATTGCGGAGGACGAGCACCCGCCGCTCGGCACGCTCCATCTCGACGAGCCGGCCGGCTTCGAGCAGCAACGGTCGCAGCTCGCTCCAGGGCCAGAGGTACGGCACCGCGCGCGAGGCCCGCTCTTTCGGAAGCAGCGCGTGCAGCGCCGTCCACAGCGGCGCCAGGGACCGCGACTCCAGGGCCTCGGTGTACGCGTGGGGAAGCGTGGCGTCGTGGGTGGAAAACGTCGTGCTCGTCCCGCTCATGGTCGTCCTCCCCCGCGTGGTCGGCCCGCGGTCGTCACGATGATACCGTCGAGCCGGCCCCAGCGGAAAACACCGGCGGAGCGCGACGGGGGGACGCCCGCCGGCCGCGGCCACGTGCGGGGGTGGCGGCGCGCTCTGGTATGATCCGGGCGATTTCCCGTCGCTGCGCGTCAACCGCTTTCCGCCCGTGGCGCCACGGGCGACGTCGAGGGCCGACATGCAGTTCGAGGTCGAGATCTACCAGACCGAAACGAAGGGATGGATCGCCACGGCGATCGCGCACGGCGTGACCGCCAAGGGGCGGACGGAGAAGGAAGTGCTGGCCCTGCTGATGGAAGCGCTCGCCAAACACTTCAAGAAAACCGGCGGAGCCGACCGGCGAGCGGAGAAGGGCCGATGAAGCCGCGGTCGCTCCGCGCCGCGGTGATGGCGGTGGCGGCCGTGCTCGCCTGTCTCGCCGCGCGCGCTCCCGCCCGCGCCGCCGACTACACCGGGCGCCTCGTCGACGCGCACTCGCACGTGCCCAATGCCACCGCGATCGACGCCTACGTCGACGCGATGAAGCGCCACAACGTCAGCAAGGTGATCCTGCTCGGCGTCGGCGGAGCGCAAAAGGACGACCCCGCCTGGATCGCCGCCGCCGCGAAGAAGTATCCGGATCGCGTCGTCGCCGGCGTTCCGGTGCCCGACCCGACGGCCGCGGCCGCGGGCGACAAGCTGGAGGCGGCACTCGCCAAGCGTCAGGCGCGGGCGGTGGGCGAGGTCCACATCCGCCAGGTCTCGCGCAAGATCGATCGCAATCCTGCCGAGGCGGGATTCGGCCGCGTGCTCGACGTGGCCGCCCGTCACAAGACGCCGGTGGTGATTCACGCCGAGCTCAACGACGCCGCCACCGCCGGGCTCGAGCAGGCGCTCGCCGCCCACCGAGAGGCGACGATCGTCCTCGCTCACGGCGGCGAAGCGGCCCCGGCGCGCCTGGAGCCGCTGCTGACCCGCCACCCGAACCTCGTGATCGACCTCTCCGGAATGCACTTCCAGCGCACGCCGGCGCTGGCGACCGAGAATGGAGCGCTCGACCCGGCGTGGAAGGCGCTCATCGAGAAGCACCCGGACCGGTTCGTCATCGGCGTGGACGTCTGGGCCGCCCGGCTCTTCGAGCCAACCATGCTCGACCGCTTGTTCAAGTGGACGCGCCGCATCCTGGGTGAGCTGAAGCCCGACGTCGCCGAGAAGGTCGCCCACGCCAACTCGGTGAGGCTCTTCCGTCTGGACTGACGGGGCGTGAGTCGACCGAATCCGTTCGCTGACTCGACCGCCGCGGCCATGCTCGATGCGGTGGCCACGCGTCACCCGCACCGCGACGCCATCGTCTTTGGCGACGAGCGGATCACGTTCGCCGACTTCCGCGACCGGACGCGGCGTCTGGCCGCCGGCCTGGCCGCGCTCGGCATCGGCCACGGCGACCGCGTCGCGATCTGGCTGCCGAATCGACCCCTCTGGTACGTCGCGCAGTACGCGTGCGCGCGGCTGGGCGCCGTCGTCGTCGCGCTGAACCCGCGCTATCGCGCCCACGAGCTCGGCTACATCCTCGAGCAGTCGCAGTCGAGAGCGCTCTTCGTCACCGATCACCTCGGCGGCATCGATTACTTCGAGACCCTGCACGCGGTGCTCCCCGAGCTGGCCACCGCGGTGCCCGGCGAGCTCGAGAGCGCGCGGTGCCCGGAGCTTCGCCACGTCCTCGTGGACGCGGAGGATCCCTACCCCGGCTGCCACCGGGTCGCCGACGTGCTGGCGGCGGCGGAGGACGTGCCCGCGGTCGCCGCCGGACCGGACGATCTGTTCACGCTCCTCTACACGTCGGGGACGACGTCGTTCCCCAAGGGCGCCATGATCAGCCACCGCAACGTGGTCCCCCACGGCTGGAACTGTGGCGTCACGCTCCGGATCGCGCCGGACGACCGCGTCCTGCACGCGCTGCCCGCGGCGGGGACGTGGGGTGGCCTCAACATTCCACTGACGACGTGGTCGCACGGCGCCTGCCTGGTCCTCATGGACACGTTCGATCCGCTCCGCGCCCTGCACCTGATCCAGCGCGAGCGCTGCACCGTGTGGAACGCCGTCGACCAGATGGCGCGCGCCCTCCTCGACCACCCGGGGCTCGAGCGCTACGATCGCGCGTCGCTTCGCACGGGCGGGTTCGGGGCCGTCGGCGGCGGCGGCCATGGGCTGTTCGAGGCGTTCGTCGAGCGCCTCGGCGTGCGCTTCGCCTACCAGCCGTACGGCATGACCGAGGTCAACGCGCTGTCGCTGCTTCACGAGCTGGACGAGCCGTTCGACGTCCGCGCGCTCGCGGGCATCCACCCGGCCCCCGGCATCGAGGTGCGCGTGGTGAATCCGGAGTCGGGCGCCGCCTGCCGCGCGGGAGAGGAAGGCGAGCTGCAATTCCGCGGTCCGCTCGTCACGCGCGGCTACTGGCGCAAGCCCGACGAGACGGCGCGCGCGTTCACCGCCGACGGCTGGTTTCGCTCCGGCGACGTCGGCCTGCGCGAGGAGCGTGGCTACGTCATCTTCAAAGGCCGCCTGCGCGAAGTGCTTCGCATCAGCCATCAGATGGTCGGCCCCGGCGAGATCGAGGCGTTCCTGATGTCGCATCCCGACGTCCACCAGGCCTTCGTCGTGGGCGTGCCCGACCCGAAGACCAACGAGGCCGCGGTCGCGTACGTGATCCCGAGAGAAGGGGCGCGCGTGAACGAAGCCGAGCTGAGGGCGTTCTGCCGGGGACAGATCGCCTCGTTCAAGATCCCCCGGGCCATTCGCTTCGTGAAGGACGTGCCGCGCACGCCGGGGCCGCACGGCGACAAGGTCCAGCGCGGAAAGCTGCGCGAGCAGGCCATGAGGGAGCTCGGACTGCGCGACACCGCAGCCGGAGGCGCGTGATGCTCCGTACGGCGCTCTGCGATCTCCTCGGCATCGAGTACCCGATCGTGCAGTCGGGACTGCTCATCGGCACCCGGGGGCGGCCGCGGCCGGCCCGTCCATTCCCTGCAACCGGGTTGCCGATTGGGCTAGCATGGGCGGCATGAAACTCGACGTCGGCATGCTCACCCACGATCTCACGTCGATCCCCGCCTATGCCCGGAAAGTCGAGGCGCTCGGCTACGACTGTCTGTGGTCCTCCGAGACCCAGCACGACCCGTTCCTGCCGCTGGCCGTCGCGGCGACCGTGACATCGCGGATCAAGCTCGGAACCTCCATTGCCGTCGCGTTCCCGCGGAGCCCGATGATCACGGCCCACATCGCGTGGGACCTCCAGAAGGCGGCCGAGGGGCGCTTCATCCTCGGACTCGGCTCGCAGGTGAAGGGCCACAACGAGCGGCGCTTCTCGGTGAAGTTCGACGCGCCGGGCCCGCGCCTGCGCGAGGTCGTCCTCGCGCTGCGCACGATCTGGGACTGCTGGCAGAACGGGACGAAGCTCGCCTTCAAGGGCGAGTTCTATCGCTTCGATCTCATGACGCCCTTTTTCAATCCCGGACCGATCGCGCACCCGAAGATTCCCGTGTACATCTCGGGCGTGAACCAGTACATGTGCCGGCTCGCCGGCGAGGTGTGCGACGGCCTGCACGTCCACCCGTTCAACAGCGTGAAGTACCTGCGCGAGTTCGTCCATCCCTGGGTGGAAGAGGGGCTGCGGCGCGCGGGGCGCCCGCGGGCCGACTTCACCTACGCCACCGCGAGCTTCGTGGTCGTCGGTGACACCGAGGAGGAGCTCCAGCACGCCCGGCAGGCCGTCAAGCAGCAGATCGCGTTCTACGCGTCGACCCGCACCTACGAGCCCGTGCTCGCCGCCCACGGCTGGCAGGATCTCGCGCCCCCGCTCCATCGCAAGTCGGTGGAGGGGGACTGGAAGGGCATGGCCGATCTCATCAGCGACGAGATGCTGGAGACCTACGCGGTCACGGGGGCGTACGACACCATCGGCGCGAAGCTTCGCGACCGCTACACGGGCTTGCTCGACCGCACGGCGTTCTACCAACCCTACCAGCCCGGGCTCGACGACCCGCGCCTGCCCCGGACGGTGAAGGAGTTCAACCAGCCATGAAAGCCCTCGCCTTCAACGAGTTCGGCGGCCCCGAGAAGCTCCGCCTCCAGGAAGTCTCCGACCCCAAGCCCGGTCACGACGAGGTCCTGCTCCGCGTGCGGGCGTGCGCGCTCAACCACCTCGACATCTTCGTGCGCGAAGGCATCCCCGCCCTCAAGACGCCCCTGCCGTTCTGGACCGGCTGCGACATCGCCGGCGACGTCGCGGACATCGGCGCGGCCGTGTCCGGCGTGAAGATCGGCGAGCGCGTCGCGGTGAACCCGAACCTCACGTGCGGGCGCTGCGAGTTCTGCATCGAGGGCGAGGACAGCATGTGCCTGCGCTACGGCATCCTCGGCGAGCACGCACCGGGCGGCCTGGCCGAGCTGGTCAAGGTGCGGGCCAACAACCTGCTGCGTCTGCCCGACCACGTCTCCTATGAGGAGGCGGCCTCGTTCATCCTCACCAACATGACCGCGTGGCGCATGGTCGTCACCCAGGGATGCCTGCGCGTGGGCGAAGACGTGCTGATCCTCGGCGTGGGCGGTGGCGTGTCGTCCACCGCGGTGCAGATCGCCAAGCTCTGCGGGGCCCGCGTGTTCGTGACGTCGTCGAGCGACGCCAAGCTCGAGCGCGCGCGCAAGCTCGGCGCCGACGTCTGCATCAACTACACGAAGGGCGACTGGGCCAGGGAGGTCTTCGACAAGACGGGCAAGCGCGGCGTGGATCTCGTCGTCGAGAACGTCGGCGCCGCCACCTGGAAGCAGTCGATACGCTCGCTCCGCAAGGGCGGTCGGCTGGTCACGTGCGGGGCGACGAGCGGGCCGATCGGGGAGACGGACCTCCGGATCGTGTTCTGGAACCAGCTCCACATCATCGGCTCGACGATGGCGAACCGCAAAGAGTTCAACGACGTGATGCGGCTGTTCTTCGCCGGCAAGCTCAAGGCCATCATCGACGAGGTGGTGCCGCTCGAGCAGGGCGCCGCCGCCCAGGCCCGGCTCGCCGAGGGCAAGCAGTTCGGCAAGATCGTCCTCACCCCATGATCTCCTGGCTCGCCGCCGCCCTCCTCGTCGTCATCGCCGCGGCGCCGGCGAGGGCGCAGACGAGCACTCCCGACCCAAACGCCGCGTTCCTCGCCGACGTCGAGAAGGTCAAGGCCCATTTCCTCGTGAGCCAGGAGCTGTACGCCGCCGGCCAGGCCGGCCCCGCCGGCGTGCACGCGGCCCATCCCGTGCACGAGATCGGCGAGCGGGTCGTGCGACCGATCCGCCAGGCCGCGGGGCCGGAGGCGGCCGAGCGCGCACGGACGCTGCTCAAGCAACCGGGCCGCACGCTTTCGTCCAAGCCCGTCGCCTCGGCCTACCGTGACGCGGTGACGCAAGCGTCGGCCGGACTCGACGATCTCGGGAACCGCGTCGTGCCGGCGCGCACGCGCGACAGCGTGCCGTTTCGGGCCCGGGTGATCGGGCTGGTCCTCGATGGATTCGTCGACGAGTACGACGAGGCCATCAAGGGCGGGAAGATCACTCAGCCCATCGAGTATGGGGACGCGTGGGCGTTCCTGCAGCGAGCCACCGCCCGCTACCGCGAGATCGCGGAGCGCGTCACGGCGCGCGCACCGACGAGCGCGCGCGCGATCGAGGCCGACTTTGCCGCGCTCGTTCGCGGCTTCCCGGGGATCACGCCACCGACGACGCCCCTGTCACTGGACGAAGCGAAGACGCTCACCAAGCGTCTCCGCGAAGCCCTCGCCACCCTCAAGGACTGAGTACATGGGGGGCCCCGAAATGGCCCCCCATACCCCCCCGGCGCTCGGGGCGCCCCGGCAAAGCCGTGGCACCCCTCGA